>CP080408.1:0-321885 GCA_019448215.1 Thalassovita mediterranea
CACCAGACTTGTCTAGTTTGCAATGGTTGCGACAGGCAAGCGCGCTTGCCTGCTAGCGACCCTTTAGTCTGTCACGCGCTCGAAAATCGCAGCCAGGCCCTGCCCGCCGCCAATGCACATCGTCTCCAGACCATAGCGCGCTTCGCGGCGCTCCATCTCGTAGAGCATCGTCGTAAGAATACGCACGCCTGTTGCGCCAACCGGGTGACCAAGCGAGATCCCGGACCCGTTCGGGTTGAGGCGCTCATAGTCCTCTTTCTCAAAACCAAGCGCCTTGGTGCAGGCCAGCACCTGCGATGCGAACGCTTCGTTGAGCTCGATCACGTCGAGGTCGGAAAGCTTGAGGCCAGCCCGGTCCAGCGCCTTCTGGGTCGAAGGCACAGGGCCGATGCCCATGACTTCTGGACCAACGCCCGCGACAGACCAGGAGGTGAGACGCGCCAGTGGCTTCAGGCCATACTTCTCCGCGGCTTCACGGGTACAGACGATACAGGCCGCCGCGCCATCATTCTGGCCCGACGCATTGCCTGCCGTGACGGTTGCGTCCGGATCGACCTTGCCGCGCAGTGCGCGCAGCGTGGACAGCTTCTCGAGTGAGGAGTCGGCGCGAATATGTTCGTCCTTGTCGACAACGGTGTCGCCCTTGCGACCCTTCACGGTGAACGGAACGATCTCCTGGTCGAACTTGCCAGACTTCTGCGCCGCAGCCGCCTTCATGTGGGAGTTATAGGCAAACTCATCCTGCGCCTCGCGGGTGATGCCATAGTCACGGCGCAGATTCTCTGCCGTCTCGATCATGCCGCCTTCGACCGGGTAGAACTTGCCGCCAGCGGTGTAGCGCCCGCGCGTCAGGCCGTCATGGAGCATCAGGCCATCGCCCTTGATCTGCCAGCGCATATGGGTGGAGAAGAACGGCGCGTTCGACATGCTCTCGGCGCCGCCAGCGATCATCACATCGCTTGCCCCCGTCGCAATCTGCATGATCGCATAGATGACGCCCTGCAGGCCTGAGCCACAACGGCGGTCGATCTGGATACCGCCGGTCCCCGTGGTGAGGCCAGCGTCCAGCGCAACGACGCGGCCAAGCGCCGGCGCTTCCATGGACGGATAGCACTGCGCGAACACACAATCATCGACTGCTTCTGCCGGCACGTCATTGCGGCTCATCAACTCGCGGACGAGGAAGGAAGCCAGGTCATGCGCCTGCTCTGATTTCAGGCTGCCGCCAAAGCCGCCGACAGGCAGGCGAAGCGGTGAACAGATGACGACATCACGCATGGTATTTCCTCCCGAAACTGATCCACGCCATACAGCCAATCTCGGCCCCGCGTGCAACCCATACCGTGGAGAAATGCGCGGCGAAGCCGCACCGCTCTAGTTGGAGATGACGATCCGTCCGCCTTCGACGTCAAACCGCGTGCGCTTCAGCTGGACCAGATCTGTCGCTGACCCGGTCGTGATGCGCACCCAGATAGCATCGACCTTGCCCTCTTCGGACTGCACCATGGCAACAGAACCGATATCCTCGCCGTACATGCTTTCGACCCGCATGCCTGCTGCCGGAATGCTGGGTTGCGCAGGCGCAGCGGCGCCGCCGCCCCGATCGCTGCCAGCACTCGCGAGGCGCAGCTCAGGACGAATCTTGCCGACTTCGGCGACCGCTGCCCTGCCAAAGCGCGGCTCACCGGGCTTGGCAACAGGCCCACCGAGCAGTTCGTCAGAGGCCATATATTGCTGTTCGAGATAATCGGTCTGGCGCGCCCGGTCACTGTCAGGCCAGCTGGCGACCTCATAGTCGCTGGCATAGCGGCCATTGGCGACATAGGTCTGCGCGTTCTGGGCCAGGACCGGAGCGGTGAGAGTAAAACCGGCAACAAGCGCCAGCGTGATTTTGGAGAAGCGGGAACGCGGGACAGACATGCCGGATCAACGGCATGCCCGCAGCTTCGGTTCCCGCTAGTCTTCGACCCGCTCGACTTCGCTGTCAGCGAGGTCTTCTTCAGTGATCGGATCCGGCAAACCGGTATCAATCAGCGTGCCGGATTCCTCTGCGCTTTCGGTCTCACGCATGAGCTGCTGACGCTGGCGCAGGCGCTCTTCGGCCTCACGGTCGCGGTCGACATCGGCGCGAAGGTCATCCAGCGCGCTGCGTGGGCCATAGCGGCTCTCGGATGTGAAGGACGAGTCGATATCGTTCGAATACGCGCCCGTCGCGCCCTTCTCATTGCTGGTCGCGATCTGTCCTGCCGCCGTCAGCGAAAGGGCAAGCGGAAGTGAGGCAAGAACAAGAATACGAGCGAGCATCTTTAACTCCGAAATAGAACCTTCACGCAGGAACTGGAGCATTTGCAGCACTTTCCAAGACAAAGCCAGCAAATTTGGCCTTAAGCGCTTATCCGTTCTGCCCGCGCCCGCGTTCAGTTACTGCCTTGCGCGCCTGCTCGACGCTATCAGCCGTGACGGACTGTGCATGCTCGGCAGAGCGTTTGACTTCCATCTTCATCGCATCGCCGAATGTGGTCGCGAAGCCATCATCGATCAGCGCCTTGTACTTGCGTAGCAGCACGGCGTCGCAGCTTGCCATCTCGTGCGCCATCTTGATCGCCGCAGGCATCAGCGCATCGGCCTTGTAGACCCGGTTGACGAGGCCCCAGCGCTCGGCGGTCTCCGCATCGAGGAAGTTGCCGGTGAAGGACAGCTCCTTGGCGCGGCTCATACCAATCATGCGCGGCAGCTTCTGGCTAAGGCCCCAGCCTGGCACGATACCGACGCGCGCATGCGTGTCAGCGAACTTCGCATTCTCCGATGCCAG
This sequence comes from Thalassovita mediterranea, assembly GCA_019448215.1. Classification (NCBI taxonomy): domain Bacteria; kingdom Pseudomonadati; phylum Pseudomonadota; class Alphaproteobacteria; order Rhodobacterales; family Roseobacteraceae; genus Thalassovita; species Thalassovita mediterranea. The sequence goes on from CP080408.1 coordinate 2,813, forward strand.
CAGCACGTCGCACATCAGGGCAAGCTCAAAGCCGCCGGTGATCGCGAAGCCGTTGATCGCGCCGATGATCGGCCACGGGAAAGCGGCAAGCCCCTTCGAAAGATCAATGTCGCCACCATCGGCGCCGAGCGCAAAGCCGGTCTGCCCGGCTTCCTTGAGGTCGACGCCAGCGGTGAAGGCACGGCCCTCGCCCGTCAGCACCGCGGCGCGAACCGTGTCGTCCTTCGCCAGCTCGGTGAACACTTTCACGAGTTCGGCACGCAGGGCCCGGCTCAGCGCGTTCAGCGCATCCGGCCGGTTCAGCGTCACGATTGCAACTGGGCCGTCTCTTTCCACGCGCACGATATTCTCGGACATCTGGCTTCCTCTCCATGGTCTTTGTTCTGCTTCGTCGCTAGAGACTTAAACTGGACCATCCGGAAACGCCAAGGCCAGACCATGGGTAAGCCCCCTGCAGATGTGAACTTCACCTTTTCGGACGAAGAGCTTGAGGCGCTGAAGCCCTTCGGCGACGTTCGCGCCCATGCGGTGGGTGATCCGCTAATTGATGAAGGCGACGCGAATGTCGATTGCCTCATCACGCTGTCGGGCCACACCAGCATCCTTGTTGAAACGCCAGAAGGCGAAAAACGTCTTGGCTGGATGGAGCGCGGCCAGTTTGCTGGCGACATCTCCATCCTGACGGGTCAGGCCTCGCTCTCGCGCGTCGAGATGGGAGAGGCCGGCGAGGTGCTTCATATCTCGCACGACAATTTCCAGCGCCTGCTGGTTGAGAACTCGCATTTCTCCGACATTTTCGTGCGCACGCTGACAGCGCGGCGGATCTTCTCGCACAATGCCTCCCACGGCGCCGTCATCGTGATAGGCGACGCGCATGACCGCGACGTGTTCGTCGCCCGTGACACCCTCTCCAAGCACATGATCGCCCATCGCTGGCTCGACCCGGACAAGGACCCGCTTGCAAAGCGCATCATGGAAGCGAGAGAGATTGCAGCCGCTGACCTGCCCGTCGTGATCCGTGGGCGTTCTCGTATCATGTCGCGCCCCGATGTCGGCGAATTGTCCGAAGCCTTCGGCCTCGATCTCGTACCCGACAATAGCTGCACCGATGTTGTTGTGGTGGGCGCAGGCCCCGCCGGGCTTGCCGCATCGGTCTATGCCGCTTCGGAAGGCCTCACCGTGGTCACGCTGGACAGTGACGGCCCCGGTGGTCAGGCGGGCACATCGTCAAAGATCGAGAACTATCTCGGCTTCCCCATGGGTGTTTCAGGCCGTGAGCTTGCTTCGCGCGCTTCCATTCAGGCGCAGAAATTCGGCGCCCGTATCGCATCACCTGCCAGCGCGGTCGATCTTGCACGCGACGGCGACAATTATTGCATCTCGCTGAAGGACGGCCGCCGCCTCAAGGCCCGCGCCGTGGTCATTGCCACCGGCGCTCAGTATAGCCGCCTGCCGATCGAGAATCTGGAACGGTTCGAAGGGCGCGGCATCTATTATGGCGCAACGCCCATGGAGGCGCAGCTGTGCGGCGGCCAGGATGTCTGTCTCGTCGGCGCGGGCAATTCAGCTGGTCAGGGCGCGGTCTTCCTCAGCCAGACGGCCCGCAACGTCCACGTCCTGTTCAGGCGCCCGAACATTCGCGACACCATGTCGGAATATCTCGTGCGCCGCCTCGAAGAGACGCCGAACATCCACCTTCATCCAGAGACTGAAATCGACACGCTGCACGGCACTGGCAGCGAAGATCAGCTCAATGATCGCCTGACCCGGCTCAGCCTTCGCCACCGCACCACCAGAGAGGTGAGCGAGCATGATATCGGTTTCGTCTTCCTCTTCATCGGCGCCCAGCCTTTTACCGACTGGCTGCCCCAGCATATGAGCTGCGATGAGAAGGGGTTCGTGAAAACCGGCCCGGACCTCTCCAATCTGGATCTCGTGCGCGCAGGCTGGACCCTCGACCGGATGCCGACCCGCTATGAAACCTCATGGCCACGCGTCTACGCCGTCGGCGATGTGCGGATCGGGTCAGTCAAGCGCGTCGCCTCCAGCGTGGGCGAAGGCTCCGTCGTTGTCAGCGACATTCACAAGGCGCTCGCAGAGATAACGCCTAGCGGTTCCTGAGAGCGAAGCGCGCCAACGCCAAAAGGCCGAGCACGCCTGCCAGCAAGGCCGCGACACCGAACATGCCAAATTTCGCTGGCGTCAGATACGTCTTCAGCCAGAGATAATTGCCCGCCCCCTGAAGCGCGATCATCTGTACCGTGTTTTCAGCGAGATCCAGAATGACGATCAGGAATGCTGGCAGCATGGCGAGCCTTGCAAACCGCATTGGCGCGAAGCGCGCTGCCAGCCCGGCGAGGAATGCGCCATAGGCGAGCGGATAGGCGGTATCGATGACAAGCGTCGCCCAGAAATGCGCTGTGCGGGCACCGCTATCCATCTCCGCCAGCCGTGCCTCGGCGGCTGGCCCGGTCCAGATCATGTCGAGAAGCTTCCCGTCCACGGCTGGCCCCACAAGGCTGAAGCAGAACCCGATGGCGACCATCGCCAGACCGGACAGGATGATCATGGGCGTCTTGGCAAGATAGGGCCGGGTCAACTTGCTTCCCCTTCGATGACTTCGCTCTCGCCGCCAACGGAGGCGGCCAGTTCGACAAGTTTTTGCGCCGCTGTCGTCAGGGCATCCTCATCTGCCGAGCGGGCGATCAGTGACACGCCATGGTCGCTCACAGACCTGAACCATGGATAGGAGCCGAAACTCACTTCTTCGTATGACTTGTCGAGCTCACTGAGGGCTTCGGCGATATCGCCTTCACGAAGACCCGGCACGCGGACGGTCCTCGCATGCACCACCCTGCCATGTTCCAGCCTGTGTCCGATATCCTGCAGCATGCCCTGAACGATCGAAGGCACGCCTGCCAGTGTGAAGACATTGCCGGTCTGGAAGCCGGGCGCACCCGATACCGGATTCTCGATCAGGCTGGCACCATCAGGTATCCGGGCCATGCGCTGGCGGGCTTCTGTGAACTCGGTGCCGATCTCGTCATAGCGTGCCTGCAGCATCGCCATCACTTCTGGATGCTTGTCGATCCCGACACCGAAGGCGGCTGCGATGGCGTCTGCGGTAATGTCGTCATGGGTCGGCCCTATCCCGCCGGTCGTGAAAACATAGGAGTATCGCTCGCGCAAAGCGTTGACCGCCTCGACGATGCGCGCCTGCACGTCCGGCACGATCCGTACTTCCTCGACCGGAATGCCGAGCGGCCGCAGATAGCCTGCAATCTGCTGGACATTGATGTCCCGCGTGCGCCCTGAGAGAAGCTCGTCCCCGATAAGGCAGATGGCGGCGGTTGGTGCTGTCATGGATATGTCCTGCAAACGCTACGCCCTCCCCTCACCGCTTCGCAGCGAAAAGGGAAGCAGCTGAATTGTCTCATTATTCCTGCAAAGCCTCATAGACCAGCGCCATTGACTGGGCGCGCGGCTCGAACGGCATGTCCGGATTATTGCCGAAACGCTGGATCATGGCGATGAAGTACAGATCGTTCACCGGATCGATCCAGAACCATGTCCCGGCTGCCCCGCCCCAGTAATAGGTGCCAGCCCCGGCCGGGCTCGCCATGGCTTCCGGGTCCGAAATAATGCCCCAGTCCAGACCGAACTTGTGCGGCTCTGCCGTCATGGTGGCCCGCGCCGTACCATTGAAGCTGATGCCCAGACCTTCGGGCAACTGGTCGCTCGTCATCAGCTCAACCGTCTCCGGCGAGATTATCTCTGCGCCATCGAGGCTCCCCTCATTCAGCATCATCTGGCTGAACCGGGCATAGTCGCTGATGGTCGCCACCAGACCGTGGCCACCGGATTCAAATGGCACTGTGTCCTGCCGGTAGAGATAGGGCACCGCCGCCGTGCTCTCGCGCGTCTCAGGCACCGGCACGAACCGGCCCGCTTCAGGGGACCAGACCATGAGGTCGGCGAAGCGGTCATAGTCTGCGTCCGGCACGTAGAAGCCAGTGTCGTCCATCCCGAGCGGGGTGAAGATATTGGCGTCGAGATACTCGCCAAGGTTCATGCCAGAGAACTGCTCGATGAGATAACCCTGGATATCAACGCCGACGCCGTAAGACCATTGCTCGCCCGGCTGGAACAGGAGAGGCACTTCGGCAACCCGGTCGACGAGCACATCAAGCCCGGGCGAACTCAGGATCCGCTGTTCCCGGAACTGGCGGTTCGAATAATCCTCGCCGAACAGGCCATAGGCGAACCCTGCCGTGTGGCGCATTGCGTCGCGAATTGTCGGCTCACGCTCAAGCGGCTCCAGGATGGGCGTGCCATCCTCATTCTCACCGGCCAGAACCTGCAAATTCTCGAACTCGGGGATATAGTCGCTCAGCGGATCGTCGAGGTCGAACTTGCCGTCTTCATAGAGCTGCATCAGCGCGACGCCGGTCACCGGCTTTGACATCGAGTAGATACGCCAGATCGTGTCCTTGCCGAGCGGGGTCTGGTCTTCGACGTCGCGAAGCCCGTGCCTCGCCGAATAGGCAATCTCACCATCCTTGACGAGCATCGCCTCAATGCCGGCCACCTGCCCTGCCTCGACATAGCCAGCGAGCAGCTCATCCAGCGCGGCAAGGCCTTCCTCGCTGAAAGCGGCGCGCGTTTCGGTGGCGGCATCTGCGCTTGCTGGCGACACTTCGGCTGAATTTTCAGCAGGGTCAGCTGCATTTGTGCAAGCCGCCGCCAGAAACACCGCCAGTACACCGCCAATGCACCGTGACTGCACCATGATTTCGTTCTTCACGACGAATTCCTCCCAAGGATTTTCCGACTGTACCAAGCGCTAGTTTCCGCCTGCAGGCAACCTCTGTATGGGCCCAACGTTTCTGCCTTGACGCGCCACCTCGCCGCTCAAGGTGAGAGGTATCAACAGCTTCCCCAAAGGAAAGGACTTCAGAATGAAACGTCACGCCACAGCCCACTGGTCAGGCCCCCTCAAGGACGGCAAAGGCACCATCGACACCCAGAGCGGCGCCCTCTCAAGCCACGGCTACTCCTTCAAGGCCCGTTTCGAAGACGAAAGCGGCAAGGCCGGCACGAACCCGGAAGAGCTGCTCGGTGCGGCCCATGCAGGCTGCTTTGCCATGCAGCTCTCGGCATTCCTCGCCATGAACGACACCCCTGCAGAAGACCTCGAGGCGAAGTCCGTCATCACGGTCGAGGAGGTTGATGGCGGCTTCGAGGTAAAATCATCCGCCCTCACCCTAACCGGCAAAGTGCCGGGGATCGATGGGGCGAAGTTCCAGGAGCTTGCCAACAAGGCCAAGGAAGAATGCCCAATGTCCAAGGCCCTCGGCGCCATCAAGGTGACGCTCGACGCCAAGCTCGCCTGATCCGTTTCAGGGATAATACAGCGGAAAACGGGGCCCTTTGCGGCCCCGTTTTCTTATGCCTCGAAGTATGGCCGGTCGCCCGCAATCGTCACGCGCTCCATGACGCGCACGTCCGGGAAATAGTCGCTCGCCGCATAATGCTGGCAGGCCCGGTTATCCCAGAAAGCGATTGAGCCAACCTCCCAGCGGAAGCGGCACTGATACTCTGGCACGGCGGCCTGGCTGTAGAGATGCTGTAGAAGCCAGTCGCTCTCTTCTTTCGACAAGTCCTTGATATGGCTTGTGAAAGCTGTGTTCACATAGATCAGACGCTCACCCGTCTCCGGGTGGGTGCGGATCACTGGATGCTCCTGCGGCGGAAACTTGGCGTGCAGCTCCTTGGGGTCCTTACCCAAACGCTTTGCGAAGACCCGGGCAATGTCATGAACCGCCGTAAGCCCGCAGCAGAATTCCTTCATCTTTTCTGAAAGGCCCTCATAGGCCATCACCATATCGGAAAAGAGCGTGTCGCCGCCCACTTGCGGCAGCTCGATCGCCCGCAGCACCGAGCCAAGCGAAGGCTCTGTCCGCCACGTCACATCCGAATGCCAGGAGTTTTCCTGGCCCTTATTGCTGGCATTGTGGACGATCCGCAGAACCTCGGGATTTTCCTGATCCTTCGGCGTCGCAGGGTGGATTTCGAGCTCACCGAACTTGCGGGCGAAGGCGATATGCTGCTCTCGCGTGATGTCCTGATCGCGGAAGAAGATCACCTTGTAGCGCAGCAGCGCCTTGCGGATCTCAGCCACCAGCGCGTCGTCCATCGGCTCTGACAGGTCCACACCGTGCAGCACGGCGCCGATTGCAGGCGACAGTCGCCGTGCCTCAAAGCGCGCAAACGCCTCAGCCCCCACATGTATGTTCATTCTGCTTCCTCCCGGTTCTTTTCTTTAAGCCAGTGTACGCTGAAAGCCGCAAATCAGGAAACAATCGGAACGGAGAGCCCCCGCCAGCATTGTTTTTCAAAGCAAATACTGGAGCCAGATCATGGGTATTGAAGTCCTATATTTCGTCGGCGCCGTCATCCTGTTCGGCATTCTTGTCTGGGCTGTTCTTCGCTCACGGCTGAAGTCCCCAAAAGCCCGGGCAATCCGCGAAGAAGCCGCGCGCGAGGAATACGAAAACCCCGAACAGTTCGAGAAGGACAAGGACAAACTTGCCGCGAAAGCCGAGCAGGCAGAGAAAGCCGCGCGCAAATAGCGAGGCCGGCGCTGCAGTCTGGCGCCCTGCCGAGGTGGAAACTCGGGCCGAGTGCTGCCATATTGCGGGCCTAACCAGTTCTGAGGCCACCCCATGTCCGAAGCCGACCTGATCATGCCCGTGCGCAACGGCGAGATCCGCATCCATGACGAGGCGGGCTTTGAAGGCATGCGCAAGGCTGGCAGGCTGGTCGCCGAATGCCTCGACATGCTGGTGCCGGAGGTGAAACCCAGTGTTACCACGGCGCATCTGGACGATCTAATTCGCGAGTTTGTCTACGATCACGGCGCGCAATCCGCCACCATCGGTTATCGCGGCTATCGCCATGCCTCATGCATCTCGCTCAACCACGTCATTTGTCACGGCATTCCAGGCGACCGCCCGCTCAAGGATGGCGACATCGCCAATATCGATGTTACAGTGATCGTCGATGGTTGGCACGGCGACCATTCGCGCATGTACGCGGCCGGCACGCCGAAGCGCAAAGCCGAGCGCCTGATGGATGTGACCTATGAATCGCTGATGGCAGGCATCGCGGCGGTGAAGCCCGGCAACCGCTTTGGTGACATCGGCGCGGCCATCTCAAAGATCGCCGCCAAGAACCGCCTTTCGGTCGTTGAGGATTTCTGCGGCCACGGCCTCGGCCAGCTCTTCCACGATGAGCCAAATGTCGTCCATTCAGCCCGCGCCGGAACGGGTCCGGAGCTGAAACCCGGCATGTTCTTCACGATTGAGCCCATGCTCAATATCGGCCGCAAGGACGCAGCAATCCTGCCCGATGGCTGGACCGCCGTGACCCGCGACCGTCAACTTTCTGCCCAGTTCGAACACTCGGTCGGCGTCACCGAAGACGGCGTCGAGATCTTCACAAGCTCACCAAAGGGCTGGCACACCCCTCACACGGTAGAGCTCTAGCCTCCTACTCAGCTGGAGGCGGCGCATAATAAGGCGCTGCCGCCGCCGGCATCATCTCCATCGAAATTTCGATGCCGTGTTCAGCGGCGAGCTGGCCTATGACAGCGCCTGCCGCCTCAGGTGAGGCTGGCCTGGCTTCCGCAAGGCGCGGGCTCACGCTTTCAAGAAACTGCTCGAAAGACGCGCCGGTCGTCATCATCAGAAGCTGGGTTTCGGTGTCAGAGCCGTTCCAGAACATGTGCGCATTGCCGCGCTTCAGAGCCGCAAAATCGCCTTCCGATATGCGCTTCACCGAGCCATCCGAGAGAATATCAAGCGTGCCCTGAAGCACGTAGAAATACTCGTCTTCCCGCGAATGCGTGTGCGGCGGCGAGCCCGGGCTCTGCGGCGGCAAGATGAACTCGTAAATCGCGACTTCACCCATGCTTTCTTCAGACGACAGCAGCAGGCGCACCGGGTGGAACGGGTTCTCGACCGCCTCGCCTGTCTCCGCCAGCACAAGCTTGTCCGTGTGATGATGCTGGTGATGGGCGGCGTGCCCTTCATGCTCACTATGCGCGCCATGCGCCTGATGCTGAGCATGCGCGCTATGGTCCTGCGCTGCCGCGGACATGGCGGCCCCAAGCGTAAGGACACCCCCTAGAATGATCCTGAACATAACTCTCCCCTGTTTTTTATATTGCGCTCGGTTTTATCCGGCTTTCGAAACCAGACAAGCTTGACGGGATGGCACGACCGGAACATTATAAGAACAAACCGGAAGAACGGGCAGATGGCTTTTTTCGTGTACATCGTCACCAACCAGCGGAACGGCACGCTCTATATCGGCCATACCGACGATATCGAACGCCGTGCGCACGAACATCGGAATGGCGTCATACGGGGCTTTGCGAGCAAATATGGCTGCAGGCGCCTTGTCTGGTACGACACGTTCGGGACGAGTGACGCCGCGCTGACACGTGAGCGGCAGATGAAGGGGTGGCGCCGCGAATGGAAGATTTCCCTGATTGAGAAAGACAATCCGGGCTGGCGGGATCTGGCTGACGACTGGCACCCTTTGGGCGCGCGTCACTATCGGATGCATTATCACCCAGCCGCCATGGGTCCTGACTTTCGTCAGGAAGGCGGCCAATCCAACGCTCACCCCAAACCCATAACCGCCACCCCAGCGAAAGCTGGGGCCCATGGCGGCTGGGGTGACATGTCAAAGGTGGCGAGATGAAACCCGTTGAGGAAGCCCCGCTACTTGGACTGACGGCACCGGCCCGACCTTTCGTCTCAGCGAAGCCGCACTGGCAGGGCCATCGTGACCGCTTGCGCACGAAGCTAATTGAGCGCGGCGCCATCGCGCTGGAGGATTATGAACTTCTCGAGACGCTGCTCTTCGCTTTCATTCCCCGCCGGGACGTCAAGCCCATATCGAAAGCGCTGCTGGCGCGTTTCGGGTCGCTGAGCGCGGTTCTCTCTGCGCGCCCGGCTGACCTCATCAAGGTCGCTGGCGTTGGCGAGACTGTTGCTGCCTATCTCAAGGCCACTGCAGAGATTGGCGCGCGCGCAACCCGAGAGACGCTGGCTTCGCGCACCGTGATTTCGAGCTGGTCGGCCCTCACAGACTATGTAAAGCGCGAGCTTCAACATGAGGGCCGCGAGCAGTTTCGCGTCCTCTTTCTCGACCGCAAGAACCAGCTCATCGCTGATGAGATCATGGGGCATGGAACAGTGGATCACGCCCCGGTCTATCCACGCGAGATAGCGCGGCGGGCGCTGGAACTTCAGGCGTCCAGCCTGATCCTCGTGCACAACCATCCATCTGGCGACCCGACACCCTCAAGGGCCGATATCGACATGACCCGTGCAATCATCGATGCGCTAGATGCACTGGAAATCACCGTGCATGACCACCTCATCGCGGCGCGCGGCGGGGTGACCAGCTTCAAGGCCCAAGGCCTTATCTAGCGCGCTTGCATCTTTGCTGCTGGAAGGGATGGCTGTCAGCCTCAAAAACCGCTATGAGCCGCGCTTCGGCCCATGATGTGCACATAAGGTACACTCGACTGCGGCCGGGCCGCGATTTGGTTGCGGCCGACGACATTGACCGAAAGCCTCCCTAAATGACCGACCAATCCGCAATTGTCCCTGCACTGGGCCAAGCTCTTGCTGCGCGTGGATATGACCAGCTGACCCCTGTGCAATCTGCTATGCTCGACCCTGAGATTGCCGCGTCAGACCTGCTGGTTTCTGCGCAGACGGGTTCGGGCAAGACGGTCGCGTTCGGCATTGCAATGGCCCCTTCCCTGCTGATGGGGGCTGACCGGCTTCCACGTCCAGGCACACCGCTGGCGCTTGTTGTTGCGCCGACGCGCGAGCTTGCTGTGCAGGTGCACCGCGAACTCGACTGGCTGTATGCCGAAGCAGGCGCACGCGTTGTCTCCTGCGTGGGCGGTATGGATCCGCGCGAAGAGCGCTCTGACCTGATGAAGGGCGCCCACATTGTCGTGGGCACGCCAGGCCGCCTGGTCGATCACCTCAATCGCGGCAGCCTTGTGCTCGACGACATTCGCGTCGTCGCCATGGATGAAGCGGACGAAATGCTGGATCTTGGCTTCCGCGAGGAGCTTGAGACCCTTCTAAGCGCCGCGCCGGAAGACCGCCGCACGCTTCTCTTCTCAGCGACCGTGTCGAAGCCGATCGCGCGCCTTGCTGAGACGTTCCAGCGCGATGCCGTTCGTATCAACACAATTTCCGACACGGACCAGCACGCCGATATCGACTACCGCGCGCATTCCATTGCGCCGTCGGACGTTGAGAATGCGATCATCAACGTCCTGCGCTTCCATGAAGCCAAGAATGCGCTTGTCTTCTGCAAGACCCGCGCGAATGTGAACCACCTCCTCGCGCGCTTTCACAATCGCGGCCTGAGCGTTGTTGCCCTGTCAGGTGAGCTCAGCCAGAGCGAGCGTACGCATGCGCTGCAGGCCCTGCGCGATGGGCGGGCCAATGTCTGCGTCGCGACCGATGTCGCCGCACGCGGCCTCGACCTGCCAGACCTCGACCTCGTCATCCATGCTGACCTGCCGACCAACCGCGAAGCGCTGCTGCACCGGTCCGGGCGCACGGGCCGCGCCGGCCGCAAGGGCGTCAGCGTCCTGATCGTGCCGTTCAAGGCCCGCCGCCGCATCGAGCGCCTGCTGCAGGATGCCCGCGTCGAGGCGAGCTGGACCGATGCCCCCGGCGCCGACGACATCCGCAAACGCGATGATGAGCGCCTGCTCAACCACCCATCCCTGACCGAAACAGCAAGTGCCAGCGACCATGAGATGGCGCGTATGCTGATCGACATTCACGGCGCCGAACAGGTCGCCGCTGCCTTCGTCGCGCATCATCGCGCGCGGCGCTCTGCCCCTGAAGAGCTGATGGACGTGCCGGAGTACCGCCCCGCCGACAAGCGTGAGCGCCCGCCGCGCGGCGACGGCCCTCGCGGTGATGGACCTCGACGTGAGCGTACAGACCGCCGCGAACCGCGCGCCGAACGCAACGATTTTGAAGACAGCGTCTGGATCAATCTTTCCGTTGGCCGCAAATCCGGCGCAGACCCGCGCTGGCTGTTGCCAATGCTCTGCAAGGCTGGCGGCCTTCACCGGACTGATGTCGGCGCAATCCGCATTGAGGACGCACATACGCGCGTCGAGCTGAAAGCTGAGAGCGCGCCGGGCTTCCTGGAACGTGTCGGGCCTGATGGCCGGCTTGAGAAATCAATCTCTGCCTGGCGCGAGGGCGAGAAACCGGCCGGCTGGGCGGAAGGCTCTGCCCCTGCCCGCCGGGAACGCGGCGATGATCGCGATTCAGACCGCCCGGCGAAGAAGCGCTCTGGCCCGCCATCCGGCCCGCGCTCTGATAAGCGCTCCGGCAAATTCGCTGGAAAGCCTCGTGCCGAAGGAAAGCCTCGCTTTGAAGGCAAGCCGCGTAGCGAAGGCAAACCAGCCCGCAAGCCGCGGCCTGTCCCACCGTCGCAACTGGAAGATCGCGCGCCTGAACGACCAAAGTCGAAAAAGCCTGGCAAACCAAAGCCGCGCCGCTTTGACCCGACGGCCGAGAAGCCGCCAAAGCGCCGCAAGCCAAAGCAGGACTAGCCAGATTGGCCGACAGCCGCCTGTGACCTTCCGGACACAGGCGCGCGTCCTCAGATAAAATTCTTAGGTGCCCGACATTGACGCCGGGAACGAGAGCTGACATCTGCCGCGCCTCATTCAACGCCATGGAGTGCCCGATGACCTATCGGCCATTCAATTTCAAAGCATTGCCCGTCGCCTGGCCACAGGTCGGCGAAGGTATGCCTATGGAGGATGTTGAGTGAGGGGCTGACCGTCAGCCCACCGGGAAACCGGATAACACGCACCCTCCACGCGCTTAAGCCTGGAGGGTTTTTCTTTCTCTCGATCCGACAGGCTGCCGTGTGGAGGGCTCTCTAAGAAAAGGAGGGCTCGTCTGACGAGCACAGTACAATGAGTGATTTTGAAGTGATCGAAACCGCACGCGGCGGAGCGATCAAGGCCTGGGTCAAGGGCGTGCCAGTCGAAGACAAGGCGCGCGAGCAGCTGGAGAATGTGGCAGGGCTTCCCTTTGTCCATTTCCACCTCGCCGTCATGCCAGACGTGCATTTCGGGCGCGGCGCCACTGTGGGATCTGTGATCCCGACCAAGGGCGCCATCATCCCGGCTGCGGTCGGGGTGGATATCGGATGCGGCATGATGGCGATCCGCACCAGCCTGCGCGCAGAGCATCTGCCTGACAGCCTCAAGGGCATCCGCCGGGCGATCGAACGCGCTGTGCCAGTAGGGAACGGGCGCGGTGGCAGCCACAAATACGTGCCCGCCACCGTGGAATCGCGCCTCAAGGCGTCCAACCTCATGGACCGGTTCGACCGGATCCGTGAGCGCCACGCCAAGATCGCGTCGAAGACCTACACCACCCAGCTTGGTACGCTGGGCGGGGGTAATCACTTTATCGAGCTCTGCCTCGATGAAGCAGATACCGTGTGGGTAATGCTGCATTCCGGCTCACGCGGGACGGGTAACCGCATCGGGACCTACTTCATTGAAGAGGCCCGCCGCGCGCTCGAAACCCGTGTGCTCGGCTATCATGTGCCGGACCGCGACCTTGCCTTCTTTGTGGAAGGTGAGCCGCTGTTCGACGACTATGTCGAGGCTGTGGGCTGGGCGCAGGATTATGCGCGCCTGAACCGTGAAGTGATGATGGCCCGCGTGCTTATGGCGCTGCGGGAAACCTTCGAGAGCTTCACGACCGACAAGCATGCGGTGAACTGCCACCACAATTATGTGGAGAAGGAACGCCACTTCGGCGCCGATGTCTGGGTGACCCGCAAGGGCGCCGTGCGGGCAGGCGCTGGAGAGCTTGGCATCATCCCGGGATCGATGGGGGCAAAGTCCTTCATCGTGCGCGGGAAAGGGAATGTGGACAGCTTCTGCTCCTGCTCTCACGGGGCTGGGCGGGCGATGTCGCGTACCGAAGCCAAGCGGCGTTTCACCGTGGATGACCACGTGGCCGCCACCGAAGGCGTCGAGTGCCGCAAGGATGCTGGCGTCGTGGACGAAACGCCGATGGCCTATAAGGACATCGACGCCGTAATGGCTGCGCAGTCCTCTCTGGTGGAGGTGGAACACACCCTGCGCCAGGTGGTCTGTGTGAAGGGGTAAGTGGTGAGCGCTGAACGTCTGCAGCCATCCGGTAACACGCCGGACACCACCCCAACGCCGGGCCATGCCCCGCATCCATGAAGGCGGCGCTATCCATCTGGATGGCGCCGCCTTTTTCGTGGCAACTTATGGCAAACTGGTTCAGACTGGCGGAACGATATAAACGGGGATCGGCTCATGAACTGGACGCTGTTCGACTTTGTTTTAGCAGGCTTTCTTCTGGCCGCACTGGCCCTCGCGGTCTTTCTTTTGCTTCGTCTAAAACGCAGCCGCGCCTACAGGGGCGGGCTTTTCCTGCTCATCGCCACGAGTGTGCTGCTCGTCCTCGTGAATGGCGCGGTCGGCATCATTGGCGGGTCGGAGAATGACGCGAACATGCTCTACGTCGCCGCTCTCGGTGCAGCCTGGCTGGGCGGCGCGGTCATGCGATTTCGCTCCAACTGGCTGTCACGCTTCCTGAGCGTCCTTGCGCTGTCCTATGTTTTCATCGCCGCTGCTGCCGTCATCCTTGGTTGGGGACAGGCCGGCGCCGCATGGCCATGGGACGTGCTGGTCGGAAGCGCCGTTTTCGCCATCCTCTGGCAGGTTAGCGCCTGGCTATTTGGCCTCGACGCCGACATTCGCACGCTGAAAAGCGCCAGCACCTGACGCGGCGCTGGAAATCCAGCCCCTGCCCCATAATTCCATGTCCGAAACCGCGCAAAAAAGTGCGCCATATCGATGACAGGAGCGACTTATGGGCCTGCTGAATAACGGCATCTGGCAAGACAAATGGTACGACACTGATAGCACAGGCGGACGCTTTGAGCGCCATGAAAGCCAGTTTCGCAACTGGATCACGCCTGATGGCTCCGCAGGTCCAGATGGCAAGGCGGGCTTCAAGGCGGAAGCTGGCCGGTATCACCTCTATGTCGCCTATGCCTGTCCGTGGGCGCACCGCGCGCTGGTCTTCCGCAAGCTCAAGGGCCTGGAGGACATGATCGATGTCTCCTACACGCACTGGTTCATGGGCGAGAATGGCTGGACCTTCAAAGACGACCCGGACGGGATTGTCGGCGACAAGCTCTTCGGCTCGGACTTCATGTATGAGATCTACCTGAAGGCAGACCCGCACTATACCGGGCGCGTGACAGTCCCGACGCTCTGGGACAAGCAACAGAACACGATCGTCAGCAATGAGTCGGCCGACATCATCCGCATGTTCAATTCAGCCTTTGACGGCGTCGGCGCGGCGGATGGCGACTATTATCCGGACGACAAGAAGGCCGAAATCGACAACATCAATGAACGCGTCTACCACACTGTAAACAATGGTGTTTACAAGGCGGGGTTTGCGACCGCGCAAGACGCCTATGAAGAGGCGGTCTTTCCGCTGTTTGAGTCGCTGGACTGGCTGGACGAGAAGCTCGGCAAGTCACGCTTTCTGACCGGCGACACCCCAACCGAAGCAGACTGGCGGCTCTGGACGACGCTCTACCGATTCGACCTCGTCTATCACGGGCACTTCAAGTGCAATATCAGGCGCCTCGTCGACTACCCCAATCTCTGGCCCTATGCGCGTGATCTCTATCAGTGGCCGGGTATCGCAGAGACGGTGAACCCGATGCACGCCCAGCGCCACTATTATGAGAGCCACGACATGGTGAACCCGACCCGCGTCGTTCCGGCCGGCCCAGACATCGACTGGGAGAAACCGCACGGGCGCGGCTGACCCCGCGTCGCGCTGGACAGGTCGAAGGGCAGTCGCCACACTTCCGGACATACAAAAACTCCGGGAGGTTCTCATGAAATCGATCTGTCTGGCACTCGGTGCCTTTGCCCTGTCCGCTGCGCCATCATTCGCGCAGGAAACTGAGTCCGATGCGGACTGGTATCCATCCGAGTACGGTGCAGACGACCGGCTTGGCGCTGTCGCCAATCTCAGCAAAGAGAAGACGGCGGCCGCCGCCAGGCTGATCCAGACCGGCAAGACGTATGCGCTGGGCCAGATCACCAGCCGCGAGACGCCCGCCTATGCGCCGCGCCGCTATGATGTCTATGTCATGCAGCCGTCTGATGGGTCCGGTACGCCGCTTGGTGAGAACAAGGCCGTCGGCAATGATGACCTCGTCCAGACCTTTGTCGGTATCGGCAGCCAGATCGACGGCCTCGGCCATATGGGTATCGATCACCGCTACTATAATGGCGTGCACGTTTCAGAGTTCGTCACGCCAGCTGGCCTGACGCAGATGGGCACGCAGGACATCCCGCCCATCGCCACGCGCGGCATTCTTCTCGATATGACTGCCGTCTTCGGAGAAAGCCCTGTCCCCGATGGCACCGCGTTCAACCGCGCCGAAATCGAGCAGGCCGCTGAACGCGCAGGCGTGACCATCGAAAAAGGCGACGTCGTCCTGTTCCATACAGGTGCCCTCGAAGCCCATGGCGATTCGACGGAGCTGATGGCAACCCATCCGGGTCTTGGCGTCGAAGGCGCGAATTATCTAGCCGATCTTGGCGTGGTCGCCATCGGCGCTGATTCCACGGCGCTTGAAGCGATTCCATTTGAGAATCCGGCCCGTCCGTTCGAAGTTCACCAGACGCTTCTGGCAAAGCGCGGCGTCTATATCCTGGAGAACATGGTCACAAGTGAACTGGCCGCAGATGGGGCGACCGAGTTCTTCTTCTCGCTTGGTATTCCGCGCCTCAACGGGACCGTCCAGGCCATGATCAACCCCGTCGCAATTCGCTAGGCTATGAGCCGTTGCAATGCCGTCTCATTCCGCCATGAGTTTAATTCATGGCGGGACCGGACTTGCATGCGCGGCTGAACTGCACGACAAGAACGGGCAATCGTCCGGGCA
This sequence comes from Thalassovita mediterranea, assembly GCA_019448215.1. Classification (NCBI taxonomy): domain Bacteria; kingdom Pseudomonadati; phylum Pseudomonadota; class Alphaproteobacteria; order Rhodobacterales; family Roseobacteraceae; genus Thalassovita; species Thalassovita mediterranea. Next base: position 18,917 of record CP080408.1, read on the forward strand.
GAGACGGTAAGGGAGGCAGTCATGAGTGATACAGCGGCAACAGCTGGTCAGGGGCACATCACCGGATTTGGCACCAAGGGATACAGGTCATTCGTCCTGATTTCCCTCATGCTGGTCTACACGTTGAACTTTATCGACCGGACGCTGATCACAGTCGTCGCGCAGCCGATCATCAACGAATTCAATCTCTCTGACACGCAGTGGGGGCTGCTGTCTGGTCCTCCATTCGCGCTCTTCTACGCGCTTATGGGTATCCCGATTGCCATGTGGGCTGACCGGGCAAACCGAGTGATGATCATCTCGCTTTGTATTATCGTCTGGTCCGTCATGACGGCCCTTTGCGGGATTGCATCAGGCTTCATCTGGCTGCTTGTTTTCCGCGTCGGCGTTGCTGTTGGTGAGGCTGGATGTACCCCGCCCGCCAACTCGATCATCACAGATTATTACCCACCCAAAAGCCGCGCCGGTGCCCTGGGCATCTATTCCATGGGCGTCACCATCGGCGGCGTGCTGGCCCAGCTTTTCGGCGGCACGATTGCAGGCATCCAGGGTGAAGACTTTGGCGCCTGGCTCGGCTCTCTCGGTCTTGGTGGCCTTTTCTCCGGTATTGACTGGTCGACCGTCGGGGGATGGCGCATCGCCTTCGTCGTTGTCGGCCTTCCAGGCGTGCTGATCGCGATCCTGCTCTTCTTCACGATCAAGGAACCACCGCGCGGCTACTCCGACCCGCCAACCGAGGTCGATACGACGAAAAAGGTCGGCTTCTTCGACGCGTTCCGCGAGTTTTCGCCAAAGCCAACCTTCTGGTGGCTATCCATGGGCGCTGCGGTCGTTGCCTTTGTCGGCTATGGCCTGATCAGCTTCCAGGCGCCATTCTTCCAGCGTGTGCACGGCATCGGCGTTCGTGATGCTGCCGTGCTCTACGGTGCCCCTCTGGCCGCCGTTGCGGCAGGCGGGACGTTCCTCGGCGGCTTTATTTCCGAAAAGCTTGAAGGGCGTTTCCCGAGCGCGGCCGCCTGGGTCCCAGGGGTTGGCCTTCTGATCTCCGTGCCAGCCTATGTCGGCGCATTCTTCTCGCCGAGCATTTCAACCGCTTTCATCCTCTGGATCATCGCGGCGATTGCACACTACGCCTATCTTGGCGCGCAATACACGGTCGGTACCGGCATTGTAAGCCCGAAGTCGCGCGCAACAACGATCTCCGTCCTGCTGCTCATTGTCAGCCTGATCGGCAACGGTATTGGCCCTCTTTTCGTGGGTGCCATGTCTGACTTCTTCATGTCGGGCCAGATCGCCGCGGCAGGCCTTGCTGACGCAGCCGCCGATTTCAATCCGCGTCTTTGCGGCACGGACCCTGCCTCGCTCGGAGAGAACGGTCCTGCCCTCTGTCAGGCCTATGCCGACGGTCTACGCTATTCGATGGCCGCGACCGCCTGCTTCATGGCGCTTGCTGCAGTCTGCTACTTCATGGCTGCACGCTACTTTGGCCGCGACCGCTATAATCCGGTCGCACCTGCTGCAGGCATGCATACCTGATCATCAGATGCCTTTGCGGGCCGCCGGACTTAAGCGCCGGCGGCCCGCAAAATGCTTCACATGTGAAATTTATTCAGAAACTCGTCGGAATCTTCTGGAATCCGGACGCACGTTTTGCAATCCTGCTCGCGATTGATGCCGACCTGCCCGCCAGAAGATGCGGCGCAGAGATCAGCGATGAGGGAGAAGAGAATGTCGACAGTCGACCAGACGGCCACCGCAGTAGGTGTGCCTAATTCCGGTTTTGGCACAAAGGGATACCGATCCTTTGTTCTGGGATCCCTGCTGCTTGTCTACGTTTTCAACTTTATCGACCGCTCGATCATCAACATCCTGACAGAGCCTATCAAGGCCTCCTTCGGCGTTGAGGACTGGCAGATGGGTCTGCTCGGCGGCCCTGCTTTCGCGATCCTCTACACCATGCTTGGTATTCCGATCGCCCGCTTTGCCGAGCGCTATCACCGGGTCTGGATCATCGCGATTGCTGTCTTCGTCTGGAGCCTGATGACCGCGCTCTGCGGCGTGGCAACATCCTTCCTGGTCCTCTTCCTGTTCCGCGTTGGCGTCAGTGTTGGTGAGGCAGGCTGTACCCCGCCCGCACAATCGCTCATCGCAGACTATTTCGTGCCCAAAAGCCGCGCGACCGCCGTGTCCATCTACGCGCTCGGCGTGCCGCTAGGCGGCATGTTCGCAGCTGTCTTTGCTGGCTTCATCGTCGGCAATCTCGATGGCCCATCGCTCGCCGCGCTGTTCCAAGCCTGGGGCTGGAACTGGATGCTTGGCCTCCTCGACTGGCAGTCTGTCGAAGGCTGGCGCGTCGCTTTCATACTTGTCGGTATTCCAGGCATCATTCTCGCCTTCGTGGTCAAACTGACCATTCAGGAACCGCCGCGCGGCTATACAGACCCTGCTTCTGTCCAGAAGCTGGAAAAAGCCAGCATGAAGGACGTCTTCAAGATCCTGTCAGGCAAGCCGACTTTCTGGCACATCGTGGCCGGTGCCACCGTGGCTTCCTTCGTTGGCTATGGCGTTGCGCAGTTCACAACGTCCTTCCTTGTCCGGACGCACGGCCTCAGCCTTGAAACGGCTGCAATCCTGTTCGGCGTGATCATTGGCCTGATGGCAGCGCTCGGCGTCTTCCTGTCGGGTTACCTTGCGGACCAGATGGCGACCCGTCACCCACGGGCGCTCTGCTGGATGCCTGCGCTTGGCATGGGCGCTTCGGTACCGCTCTATGCGCTCGGTTATCTCGCGCCGACGGTCTGGCTCGCCCTGCCCCCGCTCATGGCCGCTGCCACACTCCACTATTTCTATCTCGGCCCGATGTACGCCATCGTTGGCGGCGTCGTGGATAGCCGTATGCGTGCAACCTCGGTTGCCGTTACGCTCTTCATCGTGAACCTGCTCGGCTATGGTCTTGGCCCACCAGTTGTTGGTGGCCTGTCCACCTTCCTCAACTCGCTCTTCCTGTCGGGCAACGATCTCGGCATGACGCTCGAGACCTGTAAGGCCGTTGGCGAGCTTGCGGCAGACGCCGCAGCGACTTGCGCCAGCGCCAATAGCGAAGGTCTTCGCTGGGCCATTATCGCAGCTTGCTCGCTCTATGCGTGGGCAGCGGTTCACTATCTTCTGGCTGGCCGCACGCTGATGCGTGACATGATGCCGAAGGAACTCTAACCGACCGATATGGCGGTATACACCCAGGTCTCCGACGATGCGCTTGAGGCTTTCCTGGACGGCTATGACATTGGCCGCCCAAGAAGCTTCAAGGGTATCGCGGAAGGGGTGGAAAACTCGAACTACTATCTCGAGACAGATCAGGGCCGGTTCATTCTGACCCTGTTTGAGCGAAGGGCAGACCCCAAGGACCTTCCCTATTTCGTCGCCCTGAAGCAGCACCTCGCCGCGCGCGGCTTCCCATGCCCGGCGCCCGTGCCTGCCAGCGATGGCGAGCCGCTCCAAACGCTTGAAGGGCGCCCTGCCCTTATCGTTACCTTCCTTGATGGCCTGTCACCGAAACGTCCCAATGCCGCGCAATGCCGGTCCATGGGCGAGGCGCTTGCGCGCATGCATGCTGCCCTCGCTGACTTCGATCAGGTGCGCGAGAACGCGCTCGGCCCTGCAAGCTGGCCGATTCTATGGGAAGGCCGCAGCGAGACCGCTGAAGAGCTACAGCCCGGTCTCGCAGCGCTCATTGAGGATGACCTGGCAGAAACCGCGAAGGCTCGGCCGCAAAGTCCGCACCTGCCGCGCGGGACGATCCATGCCGACCTTTTCCCGGACAATGCCTTCTTCCTGGAGGACAAATTCTCCGGCGCGATCGACTTCTATTTCGCGTGTACGGATGCCCTCGCCTACGATCTGGCCGTCTGCCTCAACTCTTGGGCGTTCGAGGATGGACGCGAGTATAACTACTCCAAGGGCGCAGCGATGATCGCAGGCTATGAGAGCGTCCGCCCGCTGGAAGAAGCCGAGCGCGCCGTCCTGCCGCTTCTGTGCCGGGGCGCAGCGCTGCGTTTCTTCATGACGCGCCTCGTCGACTGGACCGATACGCCAGCCGACGCGCTGGTCCGCCCCAAAAACCCGCTGGAATATGCTGACCGGCTCGCCTTTCACCGTCAGGCAAAATCAGTCGCCGATTATGGCGGCTGATTCTGAATTCGATGAACTTCGGGTCGTGAGGCATGGCTGAAAAGTCTGGAAATTCACCGTTCGACAGAGTTCGCAGAGCGATCAGCGGGCGTCTCGTGGCCGCCGTCCTGATTTCACCCGTGCTTGGCGGCTTGGTCGCAGCGGAACTCGTCGGGATGATCTTCTTCCCTAAAGAGATTTTTTTCGTGCTACTGAGCGACTCAGTCACTTACCGGCCCGCTACGCCTTTCGAAATCTTCGAAACGCTTGGCTCTATAGCGGTTGTGGGTGTTACCCTCGGGGCGTTGGTGGGCATACCAGCAATGTTACTTGTCGGCGTTCCTGTACATGTATGGCTGGTTTCGACGCGCCGAACAGCCTTGGCTTATTATGCGAGCTCCGGCGCCGCGGCTGGAATTATCGCCGGCTTCGCCTTCGGCCATATCCAAGACCCAGAAATGTGGACCTGGGTTTTTTCGGAAATCTACTCTTTGCTCGTGGTGGTCGTTGTGCCCGGGGCGGTGGCAGGTGGTATAGCGGCCATTCTGTTCTGGCTGGTCTCTCGACCTGACAAAGCGCACGCAGAATGAAAAGCGCGGGCTCTGACCTTCCTTCAGAAGCACACACTCACGGGTCCGCGGCCCGCGACTATGGAACACCCGCGCCGACCAAGATCAAGCGCGTCCTCCTCGGTGTCTTTCTCTGCGGGTTCGCCGCGAGCCTCCTCGTTGCGCTGATCGCAGGACTCATTCTTTTCGCCATCAGCATCGCCACAGACGTGACCGGGTCCACAACCTACGGCCTGACTACGGGAGACGGTTTCTTCGCAGGCGCCATGCTCGCTCTCATGTTCTGCGCCTTCAACTGGTTTGTCTTCTACGCCGTCGTGCCCGTCACATGGCTCGTGCTCGCCTTCTCCATAGGCCGGTTTCCGAGACGAGGGATTGGTGCGACGGCGGCTTATCTGAGATGGGGCGCCATCTGGGGCGCGTTGCTCGCTGGCGGCATATCCAGTCTCTTCACACTCAACATATCAGCCATCGCCTGGTTTGGCGGGTTGATCACTGGCGGAGCAGTCGGCGCACTGGCTGGAATTATTTGCGGACAGATTTTTATCATGATCGTCCGCCCTGCGCGCCAGCTTGCCGACAAGACGGCGGATGTATTCTAGCGCGGCTGGCGGATTGACCGCGCCAGCGAAACACGCAACCCAGAGCGCCATGTCAAAGCTCGTTGAAATCTGGACAGACGGTGCCTGTAGCGGCAATCCCGGCCCCGGCGGCTGGGGCGCTCTGCTCAAATCTGGCAACCATGAGAAAGAGCTGATGGGCGGCGAATATGAGACCACCAATAACCGGATGGAGCTCATGGCCGCGATTGAAGGCCTCAACGCGCTGAAGCGTCCGTCAAAGGTCCGCCTGCACACTGATTCGACCTATGTGAAAGATGGCCTGACCAAGTGGATCCATGGCTGGAAGCGCAATGGCTGGAAGACGGCTTCAAAAAAACCGGTCAAGAACAAGGACCTCTGGCAGGCTCTTGAGACCGCCTGCAAGCCTCATGAGATTGAATGGGTCTGGGTGAAAGGCCACGCGGGCGACGAAGGTAATGAGCGCGCCGACGAACTGGCCCGCCTTGCAGCACGCCAGAAGAAAGACGCCTCAGCGCTCTAGACGGTCATGAAATTTGGCGGGCGCCGCATGGCGCCAGGACATGGTCAGCGCGGAACACAGCGTCGCCTCATCGACTTCGCCAAGCCGGATGGAGGTTGCGCCCTTATCGCCCCACTTGTTCGGGACCTTGAAGAAAACGACAGGCTCAGCCTCGCACAGCATGGCCTGCTCCTCGACACTGAGGAAGACGTTTGCGAATTCATGGTGTGGGGGCAGCGTGCAGAATATCTTGCCGCGGGGGACGTCGACACGGAAGCTCGTCCAGTCGAAATGAGGCTTTTCCAGCGCCTCAGGAAAAGACAGGGCGATGCGCGTCAGGTCTTCTGCGGTCATCGCCCTGTCCCTTTCAGTCAGTCATCAGGCGTTTGCCGACGCCTTCGTGCCGAGGAAGCCGCGCAGGCGATCCTCGATAATGTCGTGAGCCTCTTTCATGATCCGGTCGATCAGCTCCTTACAGGTCGGGATGTCGTAGATCAGGCCCGCAACCATGCCGCATGACCATGCGCCGGCATCCATCTCGCCTTCCTTCATGATCTTTGGATAGACGCCAGCGACTTCCTCGATGATGTCCTCGAACTTGATGTCGGAGCCGAGGCGCTTTTCCTTTTCGAGGAGGCGCTCAACGCCAGCATTGTTCAGCACGCGCTCTGTGTTGCGCAGCGGGCGCATCACAAGGCGGGTATCGAGTTCAGTCGCAGCGACGATGGCCTGCTTCACATTCTCATGCACAGGCGCTTCTTTCGTCGCGATAAAGCGGGTGCCCATATTCATGCCCTGTGCGCCCATAGCGAGCGAAGCAACCAGAGAGCGGCCGTCAGCCTGACCGCCGGAAGAGACGAACGGGATTTCCAGCTCATCGGCAGCCCGCGGCAGGAGGATCATGTTCGGCACATCGTCTTCGCCGGGGTGGCCGCCGCACTCGAAACCGTCGACAGAGACAGCGTCACAGCCGATCGACTGCGCCTTCAGCGCGTGGCGAACAGCGGTGCATTTGTGGATGACCTTGATGCCATTATCCTTGAGGATCGGCAGGACCTGCGCCGGGTTGTTGCCCGCCGTCTCGACCGCTTTCACGCCGCCTTCGATGATGGCCTTGATGTAGCCCGGATAGTCCGGCGGGTTCACCGATGGCAGGAAGGTGAGGTTCACGCCGAACGGCTTGTCGGTCATGTCCTTGCAGCGCGCGATCTCATTGGCGAGATCGGCAGGCGTTTTCTGCGTCAGCGCCGTAATGATGCCGAGGCCGCCGGCATTGGAAACGGCCGCAGCCATCTCGGCGAAACCGACATAGTGCATCCCGCCCTGGATGATGGGATGTTCGATGCCGAACATTTCGGTGATCGCTGTCTTCATGGAATTTATCCTCCGGCAAAATCAGTTGAGCGCAACTTGCCAAAGAAGCACCGACCGCGGCAAGCCTGCCGACGGGGAAAGAAGCTGGTGAGCGCGATTATCTTCAGAGGAGCCCGCCAAAGCGGGCCAATGTTTCCGAACTTAGACTTTCCTTCAGCGGTGTTAGCTGGTGCTCCACCGCCCGCCATTGGCCAATGCCGGCACTGTTGAGCGGCTGTCTCACCTGTTCACTGCTGGCGGTGCGCACGGCCCGCTCATTCTCATGGAAAGAGAGACAGGCTGGCTCAAAGCCGAGACCGATATCCTCCAGCAGGCGGGTGATGACCCGCTCCGGCTCGGCGACCAGGTCTTCATAGATGACGCGATGCACCCGCCCAGGCAGCACCTCGTCCCAATGGTCCATCAAGGCGAGATACCCATTATAGTAGGCGCCAATGTCGCGAAGGTCGTAGCTATAGCCGACGCCGGCCGCGAAATATTGCTTGTAGAGACTGAGCCCGCAGTCGAGCGGATTACGCCGGATGTCGATGATGACCGCATGCGGCAGGATTTTATGGATCAGGCCGACATGCTCGAAATTGTGGGGCAGTTTGTCGGTGAAGCAGGCGGCGCCCTCTCTACGGAATACTGCGCTGTCGTCGATGTATTGCTGGCCAAACGCGGCGAGGTCCGCCGCTGACACGCCACCTACCTTGTCCAGGTAATCGCCGCCTAGCGTCTTGGCGCAGAGCCTGTGCGCCCTTCGCTTGATTGATGGCAAGACGGGTAGCTCCATCGTCCCCTCGACCTTGGAATGGCTCGCGAGGATCTGCTCAAGCAGGGTCGAGCCGGAGCGCGGCAGGCCGAGAATGAAAATCGGGGTGGGCCCAATCGCTGGGTGGCTCGCTTGGGTCTCCAGCGCGGCCGTATCAAAGCCCTGCTTCAAGCGGTCGATGGCGTCCGAGAATTGCGTGCGGTCAAAGCCGAGCCCGAAAGCGCGGCCTTCATTCTGTGCGAATGCGAGCTGCAGGGCATTTGCCTTGGCGTAGGCCTCTATGGCTTGCTTCTGATCTCCGGGCGTATCGCTCGCCCGCGCGTAAGCAAAAGCCGCTTGCGCCTTTTGCTGGCGGTTCACGCTGGACGAGGCGAGAAGATCTCGCATGGCGGCTCGCTCATCATCAGTGAATTTGTAGGTCTTCAGGTCGGCCAGTCCCCACCATGCCGCCGCCTGACCGGGGTGAAGGCGGAGGCTGTCATGAAACGCCTCAACAGACGCTGCCTTATCGCCAAGTATCCTGTGAAGCTGCCCGCGCAGCAGCTTGATTTCACTCAGCTTTCGGGAATCTTCTCCAGCGAGCGTTTCGGCGCGCGTGCAGAGTTCGAGCGCCTCCTCATTCTGACCGTAGCGCAGGAGGACGGTCAGGAGCCGGTGGACTGCCGGGAATCCGTTGTCGAGTCGGGCGAGTTCGCGCGCGGCCTCAATAGCCCCTGCATAATCGCCCGCATCCTCCAGCGCGCTAATGTGCAGCTCTCGAAGGACGGGGTTTGCAGGCGCATGCTGGAAACTGGTCGCCAGATGTCTTGCCGCTGCCTCATGGTCACCACGTGCACGTGCAAGGTGGGCCAGCGTGAATACGGCACGCGGATGCCCCGGCACCTCGGCCAGCATAGCTTCTGCCATGGCGCGCGCGTCTTCATAGCGGCGCGACTGGATCGCCTGCTGGATGCGCACAAAGCCTTCCGGCATCGGATCTACACGCTCTGCCTCGCGCATGGCAGCGACGGCCGATACATACTCACCAGCATCATAGCGGAGTCTGGAAAGGCGTAGCCAGAGCGCAAATGCCCGCGGCTCACGCTTCAGTGCGGCTTCCAGCTGGGCAATGGCTTCATCGCCCTGCCCGGCACCGGCAAGCCGGTCGACAGTTTCCAGAAGTGCATTAGTCGTTTCAGGCATGGCAGTTCGAATAACAAGAAATGCGGAGGCTTTCGCCTCCGCATTCCACTTTTATCTTCAGGTCCGACTTGAGCCCTAGTGGGTGTAGGTCAGGCCGAGGAAGAAGAAGCGGCCACGTGGCCCGACCGGCCATGCCGTCTGCGTCGAGAACGGATCCTTGTCAGCGATATTGTTCACGCCGCCATAGAAGGTGAACTGTTCGCTGAACTCATAGGACGCGTTCACGTCGAAGATGTAGCTCTCATCGAAGAAGCCAGCATTGCCGTAGAGCGCCTGATTGCCATTGAGGCCAAGCACGTCTTCGACCTCATCGACTGCCTGACGGCTGAGATACTGGGTCTGGAAGCCGACGGCCAGCGGACCGCGTGCCCAGGTCAGGTTCAGATTGCCCGAAAGCTCAGGCAGGAACAGTTCCTCGATCTCTGGATCGACATCTTCTGGGTCGAGTGGGTTGAAGAAGCGGTCCAGCTTCTCTTGATAGGAGCCAACCAGCGTTGCGCCGAAGGTGTTCTCGCCAACATCGAAAGAGTAGTTGGCGGAGAAATCGACACCGCTTGCTTCGACCTGGGCGAAATTGATCTGACCGGTTTCAAGACCGTTCAGGCCACCGTCCGCACGGCGGGTGTAGAGGTTACAGAAGTCGAGGCCGGGATAGTTCGTGGAGTCCAGACAGCCATCGAGGATGTCGCCAGAGGCCACAGCCGAAATCGCGTCCTCAATCGATACGTCCCAATAGTCGACAGTCAGCGAGAAGCCCGGCAGGAAGCGAGGCTGGAACACCGCACCGACCGTGAAGGTTTCGGCCGTCTCCACATCGAGATCAGGGTTACCGCCCGACACGCCAGAGAAGCGGCCCGTCAGCGGATTCACCCAGATATAGTTGCCTGCCCCATCGAGGATCTGGCCTTGTGGGACGCCTGCTGCGAGGAGGTCAGCCACACAGTTGGCCTGACGCACGCTGGAGCCGGCACCGACATTGCCCGGGTCACACGGGTCAGCAGTTGCCGAAACGGTGATCGGAAGACGCGGATCGAACAGTTCGGAGATGTTCGGCGCACGCACAGCTTCAGAGACGGTACCGCGGAAGCTGATGTCCTCGATCGGCGCCCATGTACCGCCCACTTTCCAGGTGGTCGCTTCGCCAAGTGTCGAATAGCTCGCCACCCGAACAGCACCGTCCAGAGTCAGCTCTTTTGCGAATGGCCGGTCTTCAAAGATCGGCAGACGAATTTCAGCGAAGGCGTCGTAGACGTCATAGCCACCACCCGTATTGAACTGCTGGGTGTTGTCGATGCTGGTGAACGAGAACAGCCATGGGCTGATCTGGCTGACCTGAGCGCCCGGCGTATAGGACGTCGTTGGCGGCAGGATACCGAGCGTCAGCGGATCGAGCGTGCTGCTGCTGCGCTCATTGCGGAACTCAAGGCCGGCTGCATAGCCGAGCGGACCGTCGAGGACATAGTCCATGACATCGAAGTTACCGGTCGCGATGAGCGAGACCACCGTCTGCTCAAGCTTCAGCTCATCCCGCAGGTTTGACGTGACGAAGTCACGTGCAGCCTGGCTGGTTGAATAGGTGCCGAACGGGTTGAGCGGCGCACATGAGCCGTCGCCCGGCGTGAACGAATAGTAGGCGTTCGACGAATAGAAGCCATCCGCATAGCCATTGCCGCCCGCGAAATAGTCGATTTCGTAAAAGGCGTTCGGGTCGAGATCTGAACGACAGACAATGTTGCCATTGCCGTCCTCGACAGCGTCGATCGCCGCGAACACGCGGTCGAGATAGAGGCCGGTGTATTCATCGGTGCGCTTGAACTCACCGCGATTGATCGAGCCTTCGATCAGGTGGCCTGCTGCAGGCTCCCACTCGAAGCCCGCTACAAAGCGAAGCGTCTCACGCTCATAGGTCGATGGATTGTCATCGCTCCAGTCCAGCGGGTCCTGCGTAAGCAGGAGGCCACCTGTAACGGCAACGACTGGGTCCAGCTGAGATGGAATAAACGGGTTGTCCGGCTGGATGAACAGCGTGTCGTAGAAGCTGTCCTGCTCGGCAAAGGTCGTCGATTCTGCGTTCACATACTTGCCTTCAAAGAAGACAGAGAATGTCGGCGCCAGCTCATAATTGGCGTTAAGATTCAGAACGACCTTGTCTGTGGCCGGGTAGAGCGTATCGCGGTTGAAGCTGATTGCGCCGCCATCGCCGCCAATGCCCCAAAGACCGTTGAGAACGATACCGTCCTGGTTCACGCGAATAGTGCCATCCGGATTTGTCAACCAGCAACCTGCAAGGAAGCCAACGCGGCCGCCCTCGGACTCCTGACAGTCTGGCGTGCCGTTGCCGTTGATGTCGACATAAAGCGTGTTACGGCCGCCAAAAGTCGGCGCGATCGAGCCTTCCTGCGAGGTGAGCCAGAAGGTTGGATTATTGATCACGGCACGCGGCGGGGCGTTCGGGTCCGTCAGCCTCGCCGGGTTCGCACGTGGCTCGACACTGGCGATGCCATTGTCGCGCGACCAGTCGCGGTCGCCATAGGTGATGGACGAATCGTCTTCATAGGTCAGGGCGAGAACGATATTGCCCTTGCCATTGTCGAAGTTCTGGCCGGCAAGAAGGTCGAACGTGAAATTCTCGGCATCGCCTTCGCCTGCCACACCGCCGCGAAGGTCGAGCTGGAGGCCTTCGAAGTCATCCTTGAGGACGAAGTTCACGACACCCGTCACAGCGTCTGCACCATAGACAGCCGATGCACCACCGGTCGTGACTTCCACGCGCTCAACCAGCGAACGCGGGATTGTGCCTACATCGACAGCCTGCGTACCACGGAAGCCAGCCACGTGGCGGCGTCCATTGACGAGGGTCAGTGTCCGCTCCTGGCCAAGACCGCGCAGGTTCAGCGCGTTTGCGCCCGTATCGGACTGTTCAGCCGTCAACGACGAAACCAGGGCCGGGATATCATTCACGATGTCGGCGAGGTTCAGCTCACCAGAGAGCTTGATGGCCTCATCATCGAGCGACTGGACAGGAACCGACGAAATCAGATTGGGGTCGGACGGGATGCGCGATCCGGTGACGGTCACCGTCTGCTGGATGGCGGCTGCTTCTTCCACCTCTGGAATGGTTTCGACATCATCCTGGATGGCATCCTGCGCCAAAGCTACCGGACCGGCAAACGCGAAAACGGTTGTTGCGGCAACTCCAGACAGTAGAAGGCGCTGGAAACCGGCTTCTGTTCTCTTACGAACAAGGCTCATACTCTCACTCCTCACACTCACGAGATGGCCGCCAGTTGTTTGGCAATATTAATTTCCGTCAATGAAACTGAGAGCTTTGCGGGCCGAAACGGCATTTTGCCTACAAAACGGTCATTCCAGCCCTTATTGTGGGCGGCGGTATACGGCGCTAATGGTTGAAGGCGCAGCGCCATATGGGGGAGAGCGGCCATGAAGACGATTCTCGTTCACGGTGTGCCTGACACGCCGCAGATGTGGCAGCCCTTGATCGACGCGCTCGCCGACCGCGGCCATGAAAACCTGTCTGCCCCTGCCCTGCCGGGCTTCACGTCACCCGCCCCGGCTGGCTTTGACTGTACCAAGGAAGCCTATGTTGGCTGGCTCATCTCTCAGATGGAGGCCGCTGGTGAGCCGGTAAACCTTGTCGGCCATGACTGGGGCGCCCTGCTCGTCGTACGCGCGGCATCGCTTCGCCCGGATCTCGTTCGAAGCTGGGCCGTCGCCAACGCCCTGCCCGAGCGCGGCTATAGCTGGCATCGCACGGCACGCATCTGGCAAACCCCACTGCTGGGAGAGCTTTTCATGGCGCTGACAGGCAAGGACAGGCTTGCAGGCGCGCTTGCCTCGGCAGGCTTGCCACAAGGCCTCGCAGAGCATGAGGCCCGCCACTGGTCGCCTCACATGCGAAAGGCCATCCTGCGCCTATACCGCTCCGCCAGGAATATCGCCGTGGCGTGGACCGGCGATCTGGACAAGCTGCCGACTAGAGGCCTCGTCTTCTGGGGTGATGACGACCCGTTCGTCCCGGTCGAGACCGCAGAGCGCTTCTGCGCTGAAACAAACACGCCGCTGCACCGGAACGCGGATACAGGCCATTGGTCGGTCGTCGAGAAGGCACCAGAGTTTGCTGCGCTCCTCAGCGCGCACTGGAAAAGCTGACGCGCGGTCACGGCTTGCACGCCGGGTCGGGCTTGCGAAGATGGGTTTCGTCCATGATCGGAGGCCCAGATGCAGCTTACATTCAGCCGAGAAGAAGAAGCGTTTCGACAGGAGGTCCGCGACTTCCTTGCTGACAAGCTGACACCAGAGCTGCGACGTTACGCATCGCGCATGACGAGCGTCTATGCAGACAAGGAAACCGCGCTCAAATGGCAGGCGATCCTTGTCGAACAGGGCTGGGCTGCCCCGTCCTGGCCGGTCGAATATGGCGGCTGCGACTGGAGCGTCGCCCAGCACTATATCTTTGACGTCGAAATGGCGCGCGCAGGTGCGCCGCCGCTTTCGCCCATGGGCGTTGGCATGTGCGGCCCCGCGCTCATCGGTCATGGCTCAAAAGAGCAAAAGGACTACTACCTGCCCCGCATCCTCTCCGGCGAGGATTTCTGGTGTCAGGGCTATTCCGAACCCCATGCCGGCTCTGACCTTGCCGCCCTTACAATGAGCGCTGAGGATGATGGCGACGCCTTCATCTGCTCAGGTTCGAAAATCTGGACCACGCATGCGCATGAAGCGAACATGATGTTCTGCCTCGTACGCACGGACGCTTCCGGCAAACCTCAGACCGGTATTACCTTCGTTCTGATCGACATGAACGCACCCGGGGTCACTGTCGACCCGATCATCATGCTGTCGGGCGAGCACATCCAGAACGCCGTCTTCTTCGACAATGTCCGCGTGCCGAAGGCCAATGTGGTGGGCGAGATCAATAAGGGCTGGACTGTCGCCAAATACCTGCTGGAGTTCGAACGCGGCGGCTCTTCCTATGGCCCTCGGCTGTTGCAGCGAATCGCGGGGCTACGCCGCACCGCCCACACGCTGGACCGTATGACACCGGACCTCGATGCGCACCTCACGCAGGCCGAAATCGATGCATCGACGCTAGAGGCTGCCGAGCTGATGATGATGGCAGAACTGGCAGGCGGCGGAACGCCGGGCCTGAAGGCGTCCATGATGAAGGTTCGCGGCACTGAACTCAGCCAGCGCCTCACCGAAATCGGCCTCGACCTCGCAGGCATCCATGTTCAGCCATTCCAGCCAGAGCACACCGAGACCGGCGGGCCTGTCGTGACCCATGCCCCCTCCAATCAGGGGCTGGTGGGGCCAGAGAGCCTCGTCACCGTGTCGTCAAAATATCTCAATGACCGCGCCGGGTCGATCTATGCTGGCTCTAACGAGATCCAGCGTAACATCCTCTCCAAGGGCCAGCTCGGCCTCTAGGTCTCTTCTGAGGCGCCAGGAGAGGTCTCGGAGGCTTCGCTCTGCGCGGCGGCTGCGGCACATGCCTCCGCATGCTCCGTCGTGCGATTGCTCTCGGTCAGCGCTCGAAGTTCTTCGACACGGCGGACCGAAGCCGGATCCGAAGCGGGCAGCGTAAACTGAACCCAGATCTCAGAATCCGGGCCAGTTGCCCGGTAAACGAGCTCATCGCTTTCCTCATCCTCCTCGACGAGCACGATCTCGCATATCTCGCCATGCTCGAACCAGGCTGTCTGAAGCTCACCGCGCGGTGCTTCCCACCCACCGAAATAGGCATCGGTCATCAATGTACCGCCTTCGGAAATATCATAGAGCGCGGTCGACCTCAGCCAGATTGCCTCTTCTTGCGGAAACAAAAAGTCCTGCCCCAGAAGCCACTGGCGTAGAGCTACGTCGATCTCGTCTCCTTCGATCACACCGACCGGTATGCCATTTGCCCGAGACACGGCTTTCCAATCTACCGGCTCGCCCGTTTCGCAAGCGTCCTCAAAGGCGTCATTCGTATGGTGGGCCCGAAGATAGTCGAGGCGTTGTATGAAGGTCGTGGAAAGCGCCTGCCCGCTCGGTAGCCATAAGACCAACGCATCTGCGCCATCGGCCCGGCTTACATCGTAGATATCGACGCCGTACTCCTCGCCGGTCTTGTTGACGTCGCAAACGGCGCCTAGACGGATCCAGTCAGAGGCCAGCTCACCGTCTTCATCCTGCCACCAGGATCCCAGATACTTGTCCGTGAGGATGTTTCCGTCGGCGGCGATATCATCACTGCTGGAATAGAAGACCAGCACGGTCTCATCCTTGTGCAGGAGTTGCTGGCTGCGCATCCATGCAAGATGCTCAGCCGGTAAGTCGGCACCAGCGACAATACCAAGCGAGCCCGTCACGTCTTCTTCAGAACCGTACCCGGTGGCTCCCAGAATGCCGAGCGCGAGCACGGGACAGATAATCAGAAGGCCCACCCAGCGCGTCCATGCCCAGCCCCGGACCCTGCCGCGTTCAGACCGGCGCGCAGCAGGCCAGTGCCTGAAAGCATGGATAGTCAGCATCAACGCCAAGACGGCAAAGGCCACACCGCGTACCATTCCGGCCATATTATCCTGCCATCCCGCCTGATAGAGCATGACCAGCTCAAGGATCAGCCAGCCGCCCATAGCCAGCACCGCAAAGCGGGAGCCATTCCAGGCCATGACCGACGCGGTCGTGAAAAAAGCGCCAGACATGATGAGGCCCAGCATCAGATCGAAACTGGCAATACCGGGAACGATCGACGCCGCAATTCCCCAACCGAGCTGGAAGGCGCCGAGAACGAAGAAAAAGCCCGCATAGCGCCTGACACGCTTTCGTAGCGTATCGGCATCGGTCGCCTGTCTGTCCGTCATCGCTTTCCCTGCCCTTGACCCTCAGGTTGCAGGATAGCGAGATGCAATAAGGCGGCGCAAACAAAAAAGCCCCGCCGGTCAGACCAGCGGGGCTTTGAATTCTGCAGGATCAACAAAGACCTATTCGTAGTCTTCCATCGCCTCGAGTTCAGCCTCATGACGGGCGCGGTCTTCCTTGCCCTTGGCTTCCTCGTCACGGTCGACCAGCTCGATCACAGCAACCGGTGCGTTGTCGCCATGGCGGAAGCCGGCTTTCAGCACGCGGGTGTAACCGCCATTACGGTCCTTGTAGCGCTCACCGAAAACTTCGAAGAGCTTTGCCACGGCATCCTTGCTGCGAACCTGGGCGATTGCCCGGCGGCGCGAAGCAAGATCGCCTTTCTTGGCAAGCGTCACGAGCTTGTCCATGATCGGCTTCAGCTCCTTTGCCTTCGGGAGCGTCGTCACAATCTGCTCATGCTGGATCAGCGAAGCCGCCATGTTCGCGAACATCGCCTTACGATGCGCGCTGGTGCGGTTCAGCTTGCGGTGTGCAATTGCGTGGGCCATTTGCTTGGTCTCCTGCGCGCCCTCCCGGGCGGACGTTTAGAGGTGATCGTCGTATTTCTTGGCAAGTGCCTCGATATCTTCTGGTGGCCAATCTGGCACTTCCATGCCGAGATGCAGCCCCATACCAGCGAGGACTTCCTTGATTTCGTTCAGCGACTTGCGGCCGAAGTTCGGGGTGCGAAGCATTTCGGCTTCCGACTTCTGGATGAGGTCGCCAATGTAAACAATGTTGTCGTTCTTCAGACAGTTTGCCGAACGCACAGACAGCTCGAGCTCGTCGACCTTTTTGAGAAGGACCGGGTTGAAACCGAGGTCGGTTTCTTCGCTCGAAGACGCGCTCTCGGTCTCTGGCTCATCGAAGGTAATGAAGAGCTGGAGCTGGTCCTGCAGAATGCGCGCTGCATAGGCAACGGCGTCTTCTGGCGTGATCGAACCATCGGTTTCGACGGACAGGC
Organism: Thalassovita mediterranea; assembly: GCA_019448215.1. Lineage (NCBI taxonomy): Bacteria > Pseudomonadati > Pseudomonadota > Alphaproteobacteria > Rhodobacterales > Roseobacteraceae > Thalassovita > Thalassovita mediterranea. Next base: position 35,916 of record CP080408.1, read on the forward strand.
TGAGTTTGTCATAGTCGAGAACCGTACCCTCACGGGTGTCTTCAACCTGGTAGCCAACGCGGCGCACTGGCGAATAGATCGCGTCGACCGGAATGAAGCCGATCGGGGCATCCTCTGGACGGCTCTGATCGGCAGGCACATAGCCCTTGCCGGTCGCGACCGTAAATTCCATGCGGACCGAAGCGCCATCATCAAGCGTACAAATGACGAGATCCGGGTTGAGGATCTTCACGTCACCCGACGTTTCGATCTGACCGGCTTTCACTTCACCCTTGCCATCAGCCTTCAGGATCATGCGCTTCGGCGTATCCGAAACCATGTCGATGGCGATTTGCTTGAGGTTCAAAACGATCGTCGTGACGTCTTCGCGCACGCCCGGAATGGACGAGAACTCATGAACGACACCGTCGATCTGGACGCCCGTAATCGCGGCGCCCTGAAGCGAAGAAAGAAGAACGCGGCGAAGCGCGTTACCAAGCGTCGTGCCAAAGCCGCGCTCGAGTGGCTCGATCACCAGTTTGGCGTGGCGGCGCGGGTCGCGGCCTGCCTCGACCTTCGGGCGGTTCGGGCGGATCAGTTCTTTCCAGTTACGGTCATTCACACTGGTCGCAGTATCGGCCATTCATGGCCTCCTTGGTCTTGCTACAGGACAGTCGCTAGGGCCTAGACGCGGCGGCGTTTCGGCGGGCGGCAGCCATTGTGCGGAATTGGGGTCGTATCGCGGATAGACGTGATGGTCAGACCGGCAGCCTGAAGGGCGCGCAGTGCGCTCTCACGACCGGAACCCGGGCCACGCACGTTGACTTCAACAGTCTGGAGGCCGTGCTCCTGCGCCTTCTTGGCAGCATCTTCAGCGGCAACCTGAGCAGCATAAGGGGTCGATTTACGCGAACCCTTGAAGCCCATCGCACCAGCGGAAGACCAGGAAATCGTGTTTCCCTGAGCGTCGCTGATGGTGACCATCGTGTTGTTGAAGCTGGAGTTCACATGCACGACGCCCGAAGAAATGTTCTTACGGGCGCGGCGGCGAACGCGGGTCGTATCACGAGCCATATCGGTCCTGTCCTATTTCTTCTTGCCGGCAATCGGCTTTGCCGGGCCCTTACGGGTGCGGGCGTTGGTATGGGTGCGCTGGCCGCGGACCGGAAGGCGTTTGCGGTGGCGCAGGCCACGGTAGCAGCCAAGATCCATCAGGCGCTTGATGTTCATCGAAACTTCACGGCGCAGGTCACCTTCGACGAGGTAATCAGCATCGATCGTCTCGCGAATCTGGATGACTTCTGCGTCGGTCAGGTCAGCGACACGGCGATGCGATTCGATACCGATCTTGTCGGTGATCTCACGTGCCTTTGCCGGACCGATGCCGTGAATGTAACGAAGCGCGATTTCGACACGCTTATTCGTCGGAATGTTTACGCCTGCAATACGGGCCATTGGGCCTCTCTCCTGAACTGCCGAAAGCGGGTCCGGCGCGAAACGAAAAACAACGCTCCGCGCGCGCGAACCCGACCTCTTAACGAAGTGCGTCGTTATAGACGTGCAATTCCCCGCGTCAACTGGGGAATTGCGGCTTTATGCGGTCTCTTTCAGCGCCTTTTCAACGCCTTCCGTAACCGTCTCTATACTGGCCATTCCATCGACTTCGCGAAGGATTCCGCGCTCTGCATAGAATGGCAGAAGCGGGGCCGTATCCTGATTGTATTTCTCCAGCCTGGCGGCAAATGTCGCCGGGTTGTCATCCTTGCGGCCCTGCTCTTCGAACCGCTTGGTCACGCGGGCCATGAGCTGGTCCTCGTCGACCACGAGACGGATCACGCGGTCGAGCTTGGTGCCACGCGACTCAAGCAGCTGGTCCAGAGCCTTGGCCTGGCCAAGCGTGCGGGGAAAGCCGTCAAAGATAAAGCCTGCAGCGCCCTTGTTCTGATTCAGCTGATCATCGATCAGGTCGATGACGATCTCATCGGAAACCAGCCCGCCCTCGTCCATGATTTTTGCAACCCGGTTGCCGAGCTCTGAGCCCGACGCGCGTGCGGCGCGAAGCATGTCGCCCGTGGAAAGTTGTACATAGCCATGTTCCTCAACGAGGCGCTTGGCCTGGGTACCCTTGCCCGCAGCGGGTGGTCCGAAAAGAATGAGATTCATCGTCTGCGTTTGCCTCCCAGCCGCGATTTCTTGATCAGCCCCTCATATTGGTGCGCGATCAGGTGCGACTGTATCTGTGTCACTGTATCCATCGTCACCGATACAACGATCAGTAGCGACGTGCCACCGATGTAGAAAGGAATTTCCGGCATATATCGGCGAAGAACTTCCGGAAGCAGACAGACGAAGACGAGATAGATCGCACCAATCGTGGTCAGGCGGGTCAGCACATAATCGAAGTAGGCTGCCGTGTTCTTGCCTGGGCGAATCCCCGGAACGAAGCCGCCATACTTGCGCAGATTGTCCGCCGTCTCCTGCGGATTGAACATGATAGACGTGTAGAAGAAGCAGAAGAATGCGACGAGCACGCCATAGGTGATGATGTAGGTCCAGCTGCCTGGCGAGAAGTTGATCGCCAGCCACTGAAGGATCCCCGGATCGCTTGCCGCAACCATCTGGCCGTCAGGCCCGACACCGGTATTGCCGCCTACGAGACCAACAGCCGTCATCGGGAGCATCAGGATCGCGATCGCGAAGATCGGCGGAATCACGCCCGACGTGTTGAGCTTCAGAGGCATGAACGAGGACTGGCCCTGGCTCATCTTGTTGCCCTGCTGGCGCTTTGGATACTGGATCAGGATCCGGCGCTGCGAGCGTTCGATGAACACGATGAACAGGACGAGCGCAATCACGAGCACAAGAATGCCGAGAACGAAGACGACATTGATCCCCTGCTCGCGGCCGCCCGAGAACAGGTTGAAGATCGCCTTTGGCATCTCGGCGATGATGCCTGCGAAGATGATGAGCGAGATACCGTTACCGATACCGCGCGCCGTGATTTGCTCACCCATCCACATCAGGAACATGGTGCCACCGACAAAGGTCGATACGGCGGTCAGGATGAAGAACCATTGGGCGATGCCTTCATAGGCGACGCTGGAAAGGCCCATCGCAATGCCGAAGCCCTGGAAGAACGCAAAGCCGACCGTCAGATAGCGGGTATACTGGTTGATCTGCTTGCGGCCCGCCTCGCCTTCCTTCTTCAGCTTTTCAAGCGAAGGAATGGCCGATGTCATCATCTGCACGATGATGGAAGCGGTAATGTAAGGCATCACGTTGAGCGCAAACACACTCATCCGTTCAACCGCACCACCCGCAAACATGTTGAGAGAGCCGAGCATGCCGCCCGACTGCCTCTGGAAGAGTTGCTCAAACTGGGAAGGGTCGACGCCCGGCACCGGAATGTACGTGCCGAGGCGATAGAGGACCAGGATGAAAAGCGTGAACAGGATACGCGCCTGAAGGTCCTTTGCCTTTGCAAAGGTACCGAAGTTCATATTGCGCGCCATTTGCTCTGCGGCTGTGGCCAAAGGACCCTCCTACCCGAAATGAAATCGCCGCCAACATTGGCGGCGAGATCGTGTTTGTGAAGGTGTATAGACGAAAAAGACCCGTCTTACTCAGCTTTTTCAGCAGCTGCAGCCCCGGTTACCGTTACGGAGCCACCTGCTTTTTCCACCGCTTCAATCGCGGCCTTGCTGGCGCCGGTCACCGTGATCTTTGCATTCTTGGGTGCATCACCCTTTGCAAGAAGACGGACACCGTCCTTCGTGCGGCGGACAACACCGGACGCAACCAGCGTCTCTTCGGTAATGTTATTGGCTTTCAGCTTGCCGGCTTCGATCGCCTTGGTCAGACGACCGAGGTTGATCCAGGCATGCGTCTTGGAGCTGCGGGCCGTGAAGCCGCGCTTTGGCAGACGCATATAGATCGGCATCTGGCCGCCTTCAAAGCCATTGAGGGCAACACCGGAGCGTGCCTTCTGACCTTTGACACCACGTCCGCCAGTCTTGCCCTTGCCGGAGCCGACGCCGCGGCCAACACGATGGCGGCTGTGGGTGGAGCCCGCATTTGGAGAGAGTTCGTTGAGTTTCATCGCTCTATTCCTGACTGGCGTTTGAAAGGGTCGCCCCTATACGCCTACTCTTCTACGACTTCAATAAGATGTGACACCTTGGTGATCATGCCCTGAACGGCCGGGGTATTTGCGAGCTCGCGCTCGCGGCCGATCTTGTTCAGGCCGAGGCCGATCAGCGTTGCGCGCTGCTCTGGCTTGCGGCGGATCGGGCTACCGGTCTGGCGGACCTTGATCGTGTCAGCTTGTTTCTTGGCCATCATCAGATTCCTTCTCTAAATCAGGCGGTTTCGGAAACGCCGGCTTCAGACGCACCATCGGTGCGGCGGCCAACGATGTCCTGAACCTTCAGGCCACGCTTCGATGCGACCGAACGCGGGCTTGCCTGCTCTTTGAGCGCCTGGAAGGTCGCGCGAACCATGTTGTATGGGTTCGACGAACCGTTCGACTTGGCAACCACGTCCTGGATGCCGAGAACTTCCATGACAGCGCGCATCGGGCCACCAGCGATCACGCCGGTACCTGGAGGGGCTGCACGAAGGATCACCTTGCCTGCGCCCCAGCGGCCTTTGCCGTCATGGTGCAGGGTGCGGCCTTCACGAAGCGGAATGCGAACGAGGTTGCGCTTTGCATCCTCGGTTGCCTTACGGATAGCTTCAGGCACTTCGCGGGCCTTGCCCTTGCCGAAGCCTGCGCGGCCTTTCTGGTCGCCTACGACAACCAGGGCTGCGAAGCCGAAATTCTTACCGCCCTTAACCGTCTTTGCGACACGGTTGATGCCAACGAGCTTGTCGGTGAGCTCGCTCTGCTCTTCCTGGCGGTCGTCTCTGCGCCCGCGTCCGCGGCCGCGTCCTCGTTCTTCTGCCATAATGGCCTCCTAGAACTTCAGGCCGCCCTCACGGGCGGCATCTGCCAGGGCTTTCACCCGGCCGTGGAACATATAGCCGCCGCGATCGAAGACGACGTCTTCAACACCGGCCTGCTTGGCGCGCTCAGCGATGAGCTCACCGATTTTCTGTGCCGCTGCGACGTCGCTCGTAGCCTTGAGCTGCTCACGCAGGTCTTTCTCGAGCGTCGAAGCCGCTGCCACCGTCAGACCCTTCTCATCATCGATGATCTGGGCAGAGATGTTCTTGTGCGAGCGGGCAACCGACAGACGCGGCTTGCCTTCTGCAACCTTGCGGAGCTTGGCACGGACGCGCTGGGCGCGGCGGAGTGTCTTTTCGCGTGTCGTCTTCATGGCGTTACTTCTTCTTGCCTTCTTTGCGGCGGACGTATTCGCCTGCGTAGCGCACGCCCTTGCCCTTGAATGGCTCTGGCTTACGGAACTGGCGGATCTCGGCGGCAGCCTGACCAACGGCCTGCTTGTCAGCACCCGACACGATGATCTCGGTCGGTTTCGGTGCTTCCAGCTTGATGCCGTCAGGTGCCTTGAAGATCACGTCGTGCGAGTAACCAAGCGACAGCTTCAGGTCATTGCCCTGCATCTGTGCGCGGTAACCAACGCCGACGAGTTCAAGCGACTTGGAGAAGCCCTCGGCAGCGCCGTGGACGACGTTCGCAGCGTTTGCGCGCGCCGTGCCCCACTGGGTGCGGACCTTCGGGTCCAGCGCCTCAGCAAAGGTCATCTTCTTCTTGCCCTTGGCATCGTTCGCCTTGATGCGCTCATTGGCTTCCGTGACATAGTCTTCGCGCGGCATGATCGACAGCTCGCCGTCTTTCAGCTCAGCGGAGACCAGTTCGGACACCGTGAACGCCAGGTTACCCTTGGGGCCCTTGGCTTCGATCTTGTTGCCATTCACCGTAACGGTCGTGCCGTTAGGAACAGGAATGGGGAGTTTTCCAATACGGGACATATCAGTTCATCCTCGTCCTAGAAGACCCGGCAAAGGATCTCGCCACCAACATTCTCGTTACGTGCGACGGCGTCAGAGATGACACCCTTCGACGTCGAGAGAATGGAGATGCCCAGTCCGTTGCGGACCAGCGGCAGATCATTCACCGAAGAATAGACGCGGCGACCAGGCTTCGAGACCCGACGGATCTCGGAGATGACAGGCGCGCCATCGAAATACTTAAGCTCGATCTCGACATTGCGATGACCGTCTTTCTCCACTTCCGTATAGCCACGGATGTAACCTTCGCTCTGCAGCACGTCGAGGACGCGAAGACGGAGCTTGGAAGACGGAGAGACAACCTTCGTCATGCCACGCATCTGCGCATTGCGGATGCGGGTCAGGAGATCGCCAAGGGGATCGGAAATATTCATCTTGGTTCCTCCTTTCCTACCAGCTTGACTTGACCAGGCCCGGGACCATGCCGAGTGAGCCAAGCTCACGCAGCGCGATACGGGACATTTTCATCTTGCGATAATAACCGCGCGGACGGCCGGTGACCTGGCAACGGTTGCGAACGCGGCTCGGTGCGGAGTTGCGCGGAAGTTCAGCCAGCTTCAGGCGAGCCTTGAAGCGGTCTTCCAGCGGCAGATCCTCATCCATCGCCATTGCTTTCAGCTTCGCACGACGTGCCGCGTACTGGGCGACCATCTTGCGACGCTTCTCGTTCTTCTCGATTGCGCTTTTCTTAGCCATATCGTTTCGTCCTCAAGCGCTAGTTACGGAACGGGAAGCCGCAATGCGCGAGCAGCGCCTTGGCTTCTTCGTTCGTCTTGGCGGTGGTGCAGACAATGATGTCCATACCGCGAATGTCCTCGATGTCGTCATAGTTGATCTCCGGGAACACGATCTGTTCCTTGAGACCCATGGCGTAGTTGCCACGGCCATCGAAGCTCTTGCCGTTGAGACCACGGAAGTCCTTCACACGTGGAAGGGCCATGTTGGTCAGACGGTCCAGGAACTCGTACATACGGTCGCGGCGGAGCGTGACCTTTGCACCGATGATCATGCCTTCACGAAGCTTGAAGCCGGCAATCGACTTACGAGCCTTGGTTGGCACTGGCTTCTGGCCAGAGATCTTCTCGAGCTCGGCAAGTGCGGTCTTGATCTTCTTGGAGTCAGCGACAGCTTCGCCAACACCCATGTTGATCACGACCTTGTCGAGCTTCGGCACCATCATCTCGTTGGAGTATTTGAACTCCTCCTGAAGCTTGGCGCGAATCTGGTCACGGTACTTGGTCTTGAGACGGGGTTCGTAATTCTCAGACATCGATCGATTCCCCTGAACGCTTGGCATAGCGCGTCTTGCGGCCATGCTCGTCAGTCTTGAAGCCAACACGGGTAGCCTTGCCGTCACGCGGGTCCACAATCGCCACGTTGGAGATGTGGATCGGCGCTTCGAAGGTCTTGATGCCACCCGGATCCATTTGCGACGGGCGCTGGTGACGCTTCACCACGTTCACGCCCTGGACAACGACACGGTCTTCGGCCGGGATTACCTTGAGCACTTCGCCCTTGGCACCCTTGTTACGGCCTGCCGTGACGATGACGCGATCACCTTTTTTCACTTTGGCAGCCATGACTACAGCACCTCCGGAGCCAGCGAGACGATCTTCATGTGGTTCTTGGCGCGAAGCTCGCGCGGAACCGGGCCGAAGATACGGGTCCCGATTGGTTCGCCATTATTGTTCACAAGCACAGCGGCGTTCGTGTCAAAACGGATGACAGAGCCGTCACGGCGCTTGATGTCCTTGGCAACGCGAACCACGACAGCGCGGCGAACGTCACCCTTCTTCACGCGGCCGGTCGGAATTGCTTCCTTGATCGACACCACGATGATGTCGCCGACAGACGCATAGCGGCGGCCTGCACCACCCAGCACCTTGATGCACTGGACGCGGCGTGCGCCGGAATTGTCAGCCACGCGAAGGTTGGACTGCATCTGAATCATGAGTCAGCTCCTTCGCTTGCAACAACTTCCCACGTCTTCAGCTTCGAGCGCGGCGGGCATTCACGGATCGTGATGCGCTCGCCCTCGACAGCGACGTTGCCCTCATCATGGGCGTGATACTTCTTCGAGCGGCGCACGATCTTTTTCAGAACAGGGTGAAGAAAGGTGCGGTCGATGCGGACCACAGCCGTCTTGTCCTGTTTCGTGGACACCACAACGCCTTCCATTACGCGCTTTGGCATGTCTCTTCTCCTACGCCTCTGCTTCCGCTTTGGCCTGTTGGGCGAGAAGGGTCTTCACGCGCGCGATGTCGCGGCGGACTTCCTTCACCCGGGCCGTCTTCTCCAGCTGGCCGGTTGCCTGCTGGAAGCGGAGGTTGAACTGTTCCTTCTTCAGCTGAACAAGCTGGGCTTGTAGCTGGTCGGCACTCTTCGAACGCAAATCAGCGGTTTTCATGACTAGATCCCTTCAATGCGTTTGATGATCTTGGTCTTGATCGGCAGCTTTGCGGCGCCGAGCTTCAGAGCCTGGATCGCCACTTCGTCTGGAACACCGTCGATCTCGAACAGGATACGGCCAGGAGCAACGCGGGCGACCCAACGGTCAATCGAGCCCTTACCCTTACCCATACGGACCTCGATCGGCTTTGCCGAAACAGGCGTGTCCGGGAAAACGCGGATCCACACTTTACCCTGACGCTTCATTTCACGCGTCACGGCACGGCGGGTCGCTTCGATCTGACGGGCGGTAACCCGCTCAGGCTCAAGCGCTTTCAGGCCGAACGAGCCGAAGTTGAGGCTATAGCCACCCTTCGCGGTCCCGCTGATACGGCCTTTGAACGCCTTGCGGTATTTCGTACGTTTTGGCTGCAGCATGTTTTACGCTCCTGCGCCTTGCGGACCCGAAGCCGGACCGCGCTGATTGGTCGAACGCGCACGCGCCTGGCCAGAATCTTCGGCCTTGCGGTCTTGCGCCATCGGATCGTGCTCCATGATCTCGCCTTTGTAGATCCAGACCTTGATACCGATGATACCGTAGGTCGTCTCTGCTTCGGCGGTGCCATAGTCGATGTCGGCGCGAAGCGTGTGCAGCGGCACGGAGCCTTCTGCATACTGCTCGGTACGCGCGATTTCTGCGCCGCCGAGACGACCGGAAACCATGATACGCACACCAAGTGCGCCAAGACGCATCGAGTTCTGGATCGCGCGCTTCATTGCGCGGCGGAAAGAACCGCGGCGCTCGAGCTGGCGAGCGATGTCTTCTGCGACGAGCGTGGAGTCGATTTCCGGCTTGCGGATCTCAACCAGGTTCACGCGAACCTCGTCTTCAGTCATCTTCGACAGCTTCTTGCGAAGCACTTCGATGTCAGCACCCTTCTTACCGATCACCAGACCCGGACGGGCCGTATGGATCGTGACGATGCATTTCTTGTGCGGGCGCTCGATGATGATGCGGGAAATACCCGCCTGCTTGAGCTCCTGCTTGATGGTGCTGCGGATTTTCAGGTCTTCATGAACCAGACGGCCATAGTCTGCCGTGTCGGCATACCAGCGGCTGTCCCAGGTCCGGTTGACACCCAGACGAAACCCGACGGGATTGATCTTCTGACCCATTACGCGGCCTCCGCTTCAACTGATGTGTCGCGCAGCACGATGGTGAGCTGCGAGAAAGGTTTCACGATGCGCGCGGCGCGGCCACGGGCACGAGCGCGGATGCGCTTCATGACCAGGTTCTTGCCGACATGCGCTTCAGCGACGACGAGGCTATCGATGTCGAGACCGTGATTGTTCTCGGCGTTCGACATGGCCGAATACAGGACCTTGTAGACATCCTTGGCAGCGCGCTTACGCGAGAACTGCATCTGGTCCATCGCCTTCTGCACCGGAAGACCGCGGATCTGCTGAGCCAGGAGGTTCAGCTTCTGCGGGCTCGAACGGTACATGCGCAGAACTGCGCGCGACTCGTTAGACGCCTGTTTCGGAGGATTCTTTGCCTTACCCATGGCTTACTTCCTCTTGGCTTTCTTGTCGGCGCCGTGGCCATGATAGGTTCGGGACGGCGCGAACTCGCCGAACTTGTGACCCACCATTTCCTCGGTGACGAGAACGGGAACGAACTTGTTGCCGTTGTGAACCTGGAAGTTCAGGCCCACGAATTGCGGCATGATGGTCGAGCGGCGCGACCAGGTCTTGATGACTTCGCGGCGCTCTGAAGCTTGTGCAGACTCTGCCTTCTTGAGCAGATAGCCGTCGACAAACGGACCTTTCCATACGGAACGTGGCATATCTCTCTCGCTCCCTAGCGTTTCGCGTTACGGCGACGGATGATCAGACGATCCGAAGCCTTGGTCTTGCGGGTTTTCGGGCCGCGGGTTTTCTTGCCCCACGGGGTCACCGGGTGACGGCCACCGGAGGTCTTGCCCTCACCACCACCGTGCGGGTGGTCGACCGGGTTCATGGCAACACCGCGAACCTTAGGACGCTTGCCGAAGTGACGGGCGCGGCCGGCTTTCGACAGGACGGTGTTCATGTTGTCCGGGTTGGACACGGCGCCGATCGCTGCGAGGCAGCTGTCTGGAACCATGCGAAGCTCGCCAGAGGAAAGCTTGATCTGGGCATAGCCTGCGTCACGGCCAACGATCTGGACATAGGTACCGGCCGAACGTGCGATCTGAGCGCCCTTGAGCGGCTTCATCTCGACATTGTGGACAATGGTACCAACCGGGATGTTCTTCAGCGGAAGAACGTTGCCTGGTTTGATGTCAGCCGTCTTGGACGTCATCACCTTGTCACCAACAGCCAGACGCTGCGGCGCGATGATGTAGGACTGTTCGCCATCGGTGTAACGGATCAGCGCGATGAATGCGGTCCGGTTCGGATCGTATTCCAGACGCTCGACCGTCGCCTCGATGTCCCAGCGCTGACGCTTGAAGTCGATCTTGCGGTAGAGACGCTTTGCGCCGCCGCCGATACCGCGAACGGTAACGCGGCCACGGTTGTTACGACCACCGGACTTCGACAGACCTTCGGTCAGCGACTTGACTGGACGGCCCTTGTACAGCTCCGACTTGTCAACGATGACAAGCTGGCGCTGACCGGGCGACGTTGGATTGAATGTCTTGAGTGCCATATCGCTCTCCTACAGTCCCGTCGTGATGTCGACGGACTGGCCGTCTTTCAGCGTGACGATCGCCTTCTTCGTGTCAGAACGCTGACCGAGCTTTCCGCGGAAACGCTTGGTCTTGCCCTTCTGGACGATCACGTTGACCTTGGTCACGTCGACCTTGAACAGGTTTTCCACGGCGTCCTTGATCTCGGCCTTGTTGGCCGTGACAGGAACCTGGAAGACAATCTTGTTTTCTTCAGCGAGCAGCGTTGCTTTTTCCGTGATGTGCGGAGCGAGCAGCGCGTCGTAGTGGTGTGCTTTCACGTCAGCCATGGCTTATTTCCCTTCCTTGGCCTTCGTTTCGAAACGCGCACCGATACCTTCGAGCGCATCCTTGGTCACAACCAGCTGGCGGCGGCGCATCACGTCATAAACGTTGAGGCCGGCGACCGGCAGAACGTCAATGTTCGGGATGTTGCGGGCCGCTTTCGCGAAGTTCTGGTCGACTTCGGAGCCACCGATGATCAGCGCGTTCTCGACGCCGAGCGCCTTGAACTTTGCCGAAAGCTCTTTCGTCTTCGCTTCGGACAGCTTGGCTTCGTCCAGAACGATGAGAGAGCCGTCTTTCACTTTCGAAGAAAGCGCATGTGCAAGCGCCAGCTTACGGACCTTCTTTGGAAGATCGTGAGCGTGGCTACGAACGCGTGGGCCGTGCGCAACAGCGCCGCCAACGAAGATGTTCGCATTGCGCGAGCCGTGACGTGCGCCGCCCGAACCCTTCTGACGGATGAACTTCTTGGTCGTAACCGAGACTTCACCACGCTCCTGGGTCTTGTGCGTGCCTGCCTGGCGCTTGGCCAGCTGCCAGCGGACGGTGCGGTGCAGCAGGTCGGCGCGGATATCGGTCAGGCCGAAGATGGCCTCATCAACACTTGCCTTGCCAGCTGACTTGCCGTCGAGATTTTTGACGTCGAGTTCCATTATTCACCAGCCTCCGCATTGTCAGCTTCAGCAGACTGAGCTGCAGCGCCCTTGCCACGGAAAGAACCTTGAGCAGGCGCATCTTCGTGGATCGCCTTCTTCACCGCGTCGCGAACTTCGACGTAAGAACCGTCGTGACCCGGGATCGAGCCCTTCACGAGGATCAGGCCGCGATCAGCGTCCGTGCGAATGATTTCGAGGTTCTGGATGGTCACGCGCTCGGTGCCGTAGTGACCTGCCATCTTCTTGCCCTTGAACACCTTGCCCGGATCCTGGCACTGGCCAGTCGAACCGTGGGCACGGTGAGAGATGGACACACCGTGAGAGGCACGAAGACCACCGAAGTTCCAGCGCTTCATGGCACCGGAGAAACCCTTACCGAGCGTGATGCCTGCGATATCGACGCGCTGACCAGCAACGAAGTGATCAGCAACCACTTCTGCGCCGAGCTCAGGAAGCTCGTTAGAGGTCACGCGGAATTCGACAAGCTTGCGCTTTGGTGCAACGCCAGCCTTCGCGAAAGCTTCGCGCTGGGCTTTCGTCGTGCGCTTGGCTTTCGCCTCGCCTGCACCCATCACGACAGCGTTGTAGCCATCATTACGGGTGACGGTGACTTTTTCTTTCTTCTTGCCGCGATTGACACTGACTTCACGGTCAGCATCGGTGCGGTGACCGACGACCTGACAGCCGTCGAGCGACAGAACGGTCACGGGAACGTGACGGCCCTGATCGTTGAAGATACGGGTCATACCCAGCTTACGGGCAACAACCCCGGTACGTGACGCCGGAAGTGCCATCTTAGCGCGCTCCCTCAAGTTTGATCTCGATGCCAACGCCAGCCGAGAGGTCGAGCTTCATAAGAGCATCGACGGTCTGCGGGGTTGGGTCGACAATGTCGAGAATACGTTTGTGCGTGCGGATCTCGAACTGGTCGCGGGACTTCTTGTCGATGTGCGGCGAGCGGTTCACCGTGAAGCGCTCGATACGTGTCGGCAGCGGGATCGGGCCACGCACATCAGCGCCGGTGCGCTTGGCGGTGGACACGATCTCTTTCGCCGACATGTCGAGGGCGCGGTGATCGAAGGCTTTCAGCCGGATCCGGATATTCTGTTTTTCCATCGTACGGTATCCCGTCAACATGAATGTTGCGCCAAGGCGCACGCTTGGAAGCGCCCGGACGCAATCGGCTCGAATTGTTTCGTTTCGGTGGGAAGCGTTTGCCTGAAACTGGCACTGCCGACCCTTCGAAGGGCGCGGTGTATGGGATTTGCAGTGAACCGTCAACAGTTCATGACGGAATCTTTGCAGCCGCGCTGAGGCCACTTCAGTCAGCTGCGATATTGCAATAGTGACAGGCCTCGCCGACGTTCTACTTCTGGCTTGTCCACAGGTTTGCAAAGGACCACTGCCCCGTGACTGATGACCTTTACCACAAAGCCCGTGCGGTACGCGAGAATGCGCATGCGCCCTATTCGAATTTCAAGGTTGGCGCCGCAATCCGGTCAGCCTCCGGCATCCATGTCGGCTGCAACGTCGAGAACGCAGCCTTTCCCGAAGGTATTTGCGCAGAAGGCGGCGCGATCACGTCAATGGTCGCGGCCGGCGACAAGACGATTCTCGAAGTCCTCGTCTACGCCGAATCCGATTCGCTCGTCGCCCCATGTGGCGGCTGCCGCCAGAAACTGTCGGAGTTTGCAGGACCAGACGTGAAAGTCACGCTGGCCGGCCCGAATGGCGTCGAGAAAGTCATGACCATGGCAGAACTCCTGCCAGCGGCATTCCTGCTCAAACCAGCCTGACGAGCTCGGCCAAGATATCATCGACTGCCGTGTGAAGGATGTTGGCGCCGTGCCCATCCAGGGTCCGGCATGTCACACGTGCCCGCCCTTGGACATGTTGCGTGACCTGCTCGGCGGAAATCACCGGATCATCGCCTGCGTTCAGCCAGACCTGAGGCACCGAGACCGCATCAAGATCATGGCTCCAGTCCGCCATGGCGGAGGCACCGTCGCGAACCCAAGCTTCCCCGCCTTGCTCGACCGCGTGATAGAGGCCCTGCGCCTGCACTTCCAGCAACCGCGGATTGGCAAGAGTCGCAAGATCCCTGGGTGCGCTCGCAAACTGGGTCTCCAGAAAGGCCTTCGGTCCCCTCTTCCGGTAGACTGGCAGGCCAACCGACATCACCATTTTCATCACCGAGGGCGCATGGCGTGACGCCATCGCCGCAAATCGCGTCTGCCGGTCCATATGCGAGAGGTCTCTCAGCTCATCGATCGGAATGCCCCCGCCGATCAGCAGCATACCCCTCACACGGTCACCCAGTGACTTGGCGATTCGAAAGCCATGGGACGATCCCCCCTGGTGAATACACAGGGGCACGGTCTCGACACCGAGCGATTCGATCAGAGCCAGCGTGTCCTCCACCACCGTCTGGTCGAAATCCTTTCGGCTGACACTGGGGCTCGAATAGCCAAAGCCCGGCCTTGAGGGCGCTATGAGACAGATGTCCGCGCCCGCTAACTGCCTTTCAAATTCAGCCGTAATGAACGGTCCCTGCAGGTAGCCATGAATGAATAGGACCGGCCGGCTGCCTGTGCCCACACGGTACCAGGCGACCTGCCGCCCCTTCCCGACATCGAGCATTGAAAGCCCCCGGCGCGGCGTGACCCAGGCCTCACCCGCCACGTCTGCCGCATCATACGGCAACTGCCGCAGCAGAAAGGCAATACTCGCACAGAGCTGAACGACATCGCTCATCCGTGCGCAGCCGGTCTTTCGCAAGATGCTCTTGGATTGGACTTTTACCGTCTCCAATGCGCGTTCTCGCTCGGCGGCGATATCCTTTGGCTTAAGATTCGCCAGATAGCCTTCGAGAACCTCGGTCTCACTGGCGGTCAGGCCGAACGCCTCCCCCAGCCGCCCGATCAGCGTTTCCGACCAGTCGATATAAGAGAGGGACACAACCACCCTGCCTTCATGATCGGCAGGACGCTGGATGAGGGCAAGACACGCGCGAAGCTCGACACCTGTTTCGACACTCGCGAGAATAATCCGATCCTGCGCGCCCGGCACTTTCGGCTGCATGAAGCGGCGAATATCCAAAAGCGCGGCGCGGTCTAGCGGAAGCTCTTCAAGGTGACACGGAAACTCACGCCCCATCAGGTGTGCGGCCGCACGGTTACCGACGACTTCTTGCGTCTTCATCGAGATTTCGAGGATGGCGTGAAACATATCGCCGGGCGCGTCTTCGCGGGCGGCCGCGGCTCCGACGAGCGTCGCTATGCGACTGGCATGCGCATCCAAAGCGTCGTCGACGCCGCCAAATCGTGGCACGTCCGGCGCAAGCTGGCCCGACTCGTTGTCATCGAAAAAGTACGCCATCGCCGCACTCAGGAACTCATCGAACTGGCTAGTCGACGATGGCACTTCGTAGGCCGCACCAAGCATATCGAAATAGCGTTGTTTCAACGACATTGCGTTCAGGTCCCACCTGCAATGGATGGTGCACATATGGACCGGTCAGCACGTTTTCCGCAAGGAGGCGCAGGCTCCCGCGCCGAAAATCCAAGTCGGCTGCGACCAGAGCGGGATTGGCGTGACATCATCGGGCATTAAAAAAAGGCCGCTCCACGAGGGGAGCGGCCTTTCCAATTCTTCAAGCCATATGGCTCGATAAGGTCTTACTTGGAGACGCTTGAGACGACGCCAGCACCGACGGTGCGGCCGCCTTCGCGGATTGCGAAGCGAAGACCCTGGTCCATGGCGATCGGCGCGATGAGCTCGACTTCCATTTTCACATTGTCGCCCGGCAGGACCATTTCCTTGTCCGCTGGAAGCTTCACAACACCCGTCACGTCCGTCGTACGGAAGTAGAACTGTGGACGGTAGTTGGTGAAGAATGGCGTGTGACGGCCACCCTCTTCCTTGGTCAGGATGTAGGCTTCTGCCTCGAACGTGGTGTGCGGGGTGATCGAACCTGGCTTACAGAGAACCTGGCCACGCTCAACGCCCTCACGGTCGATACCGCGGATCAGTGCGCCGATATTGTCGCCAGCCTGGCCCTGGTCGAGCAGCTTGCGGAACATCTCAACGCCCGTAACGGTCGTCTTCTGCGTATCGCGGATACCGACGATCTCGACTTCTTCACCAACCTTGATGATGCCCGTCTCGACGCGGCCGGTCACAACCGTACCACGGCCAGAGATCGAGAAAACGTCCTCGACCGGCATCAGGAACGGCTTGTCCAGCGGACGGTCCGGGGTCGGGATGTACTCGTCGACAGCCTTCATCAGCTCGAGGATCTTCTCCTTGCCGATGTTCTCGTCGCGGCCTTCGACAGCTGCGAGTGCAGAACCGGAAACGATCGGAATGTCGTCGCCCGGGAAGTCGTAGGACGACAGAAGTTCACGGACTTCCATCTCGACGAGCTCGAGGAGCTCTTCGTCGTCGACCTGGTCAACCTTGTTGAGGAACACGACCAGCGCAGGAACGCCGACCTGACGTGCAAGCAGGATGTGCTCGCGGGTCTGCGGCATCGGGCCGTCAGCTGCGTTCACAACCAGGATCGCGCCGTCCATCTGAGCCGCACCGGTGATCATGTTCTTCACATAGTCAGCGTGGCCCGGGCAGTCGACGTGAGCATAGTGACGCTCGTCCGTCTCATACTCGACGTGCGCGGTGTTGATGGTGATGCCGCGTGCTTTTTCTTCCGGGGCGTTGTCGATGTCCGCATAGGACTTCGCTGCGCCGCCATAAACTTCTGCAAGCGTCATCGTGATCGCTGCCGTCAGCGTCGTCTTGCCATGGTCAACATGGCCGATCGTGCCGATGTTTACGTGCGGCTTGTTCCGCGCAAACTTCTCTTTGGCCATCGGGCCTCTCCTTCATTTCCAACGTCAGTCAGTTATGTGAAAGCCCCGCGCAGCGCCCCTGAAGGGAGGGCTGCGCGGAACGGTAGCTTTTTAGCCTGCGAGATCCTGAACGATCTTCTGGGCTTCGGCCTTTGGCACTTCTGCATAGTGGTCGAACACCATGGTGAACTGGGCACGGCCCTGCGACATACCGCGAAGGTTGCCGACGTAACCGAACATATTCACCAGCGGCACGAATGCGTTGATCGCGACCACGTTACCGCGTGGGTTGGATCCCTGGATCTGACCGCGGCGGGAGTTCAGGTCGCCAATGATGTCGCCCATATAATCTTCAGGCGTCACGACCTCGACCTTCATCATCGGTTCCATCAGCTTCGGATCAGCCTTGGTGCGCAGCTCACGGAAAGCAGCGCGCGAGGCGATTTCGAAGGCGAGGACCGAGGAGTCTACATCGTGGAACTTACCGTCGACGAGAACAGCCTTGAAGTCGGTGACAGGATAGCCGGCCAGAAGACCGTTTTCCTTGGCCTGGTTGAGGCCCTTCTCGACGCCCGGAATGTATTCCTTCGGCACCGAACCACCAACGATGGCGCTCTCGAACACGAAGCCTGAACCTGGCTCGAGTGGCTCGAACTGGATCTTCACTTCAGCGAACTGACCGGAACCGCCGGACTGCTTCTTGTGCGTGTAGTTGATTTCGGTCGGGCGGCCGAGCGCTTCACGGTAAGCCACCTGCGGCTGACCGATGTTCGCTTCAACCTTGAACTCGCGCTTCAGACGGTCGACCAGGATGTCGAGGTGGAGCTCGCCCATGCCCTTCATGATGGTCTGGCCGGACTCGATATCGGTCTCGACGCGGAAAGACGGGTCTTCGGCAGCAAGACGCTGCAGGCCGATGGACATCTTTTCCTGGTCAGCCTTCGACTTCGGCTCAACAGCGATCTCGATAACCGGATCCGGGAAGGTCATGGTTTCGAGGACAACCGGGTCGGACTTGTCGCAAAGCGTGTCGCCCGTCGTGGTTTCCTTGAGACCCGCCAGCGCGATGATGTCGCCAGCAAAGGCTTCTTCGATCTCTTCGCGGTTGTTCGAGTGCATCATCATCATACGACCGACGCGCTCTTGTCTGCCCTTCGTGGAGTTCAGAACAGCGCCGCCCTTGGCGAGCTGGCCGGAATAGATGCGCACGAAGGTCAGCGAGCCAACGAACGGGTCGTTCATGATCTTGAACGCAAGACCGGAGAACGGCTCATTGTCGTCTGCGTGACGCGCGATGTTACGAACTTCTTCCTCGTCGCCTGGCTTGAAGCCCATATAGGCTGGCACGTCGAGCGGACCTGGAAGATAGTCGATGACAGCGTTCAGCATTGGCTGGACGCCTTTGTTCTTGAACGCAGAACCGGCAAGAACTGGCACGAAAGCCATGGACAGCGTGCCCTTACGGATAAGGACGCGAAGCTCGGACTCGGTCGGCTCGGTGCCTTCGAGATAGGCTTCCATCGCCGCTTCGTCCTGCTCGACAGCAAGCTCAACGAGCTCGGCGCGCATCTCTTCAGCTTTCGCCTTCAGGCTGTCGCGGATGTCGCGGACGACCCATGACGCACCAAGGTCTTCGCCTTCCCAGACCCATTCCTGCATGGTGATCAGGTCAACGATGCCCTCGAGCTCGTTTTCCGCACCAATCGGGAACTGGATCGGAGCCGGCTGTGCACCGGTGCGGTCCTTGATCATGTGAACGCAGTTGAAGAAGTCTGCGCCGGTCTTGTCCATCTTGTTGACGAACACGATGCGCGGAACCTTGTAGCGGTCAGCCTGACGCCAGACGGTTTCGGTCTGCGGCTCAACACCGGCGTTTGCGTCGAGAACGCAGACAGCGCCGTCGAGCACGGCCAGCGAACGCTCGACTTCGATGGTGAAGTCAACGTGGCCCGGGGTGTCGATGATGTTGAAGCGGAATTTCGCCTCGTCCGGGGTATCGCCGTAGATGCCAGTCGGGTTCTTGCCGTCTTCGGTACGGAACCAGAAGGTCGTGGTCGCAGCAGACGTAATCGTGATGCCGCGCTCCTGCTCCTGCTCCATCCAGTCCATCGTGGCCGCGCCGTCGTGGACTTCGCCGATCTTGTGCGAACGGCCGGTATAGAAAAGGATGCGCTCGGTCGTCGTCGTCTTACCGGCATCAATGTGGGCCATGATGCCAAAGTTGCGATAGCGCTCCAACGAGTATTCGCGGGCCATGGGATTACCTTTTTGTCTAGTTCCGGGAGGAACGTGTCGAACGTGTTACCAGCGGTAGTGGGAGAAGGCGCGGTTAGCTTCGGCCATGCGGTGGGTATCTTCCCGCTTCTTCACAGCCGTGCCGCGTCCTTGCGATGCGTCGAGCAGTTCACCTGCAAGGCGCTCACGCATGGTGTTTTCGTTGCGCGAGCTGGCAGCAGATGCGAGCCAGCGAATCGCGAGAGCCTGACGGCGCTCCGGACGAACTTCGACCGGAACCTGATAGGTCGCACCACCAACGCGGCGCGAACGCACCTCGACGGCTGGCGAGATAGCTTCAAGCGCAGAGTGGAACACCTCGACAGGGTCCTTCTTCGCTTTCGACTCGACCAGATCGAAGGCACCGTAAACGATGCGCTCGGCGGTGGATTTCTTACCGTCCTGCATGATCTGGTTCATGAACTTCGAGATAACGATGTCCTTGAACTTCGGATCAGGAAGAACCTGGCGTTTTTCGGCGCGGTGACGACGTGACATGCTCTATGACCCTTATTTCGGTTTCTTGACGCCGTAATGCGAGCGGCGTTGCTTACGGTTCTTGACGCCCTGCGTATCGAGGACACCGCGGAGGATGTGGTAACGCACACCCGGAAGGTCTTTCACGCGGCCGCCGCGGATCAGGACAACAGAGTGCTCCTGAAGGTTGTGGCCTTCGCCTGGAATGTAGCAAAGCGATTCAAAACCCGTGGTCAGACGGACCTTGGCGACCTTACGAAGCGCCGAGTTCGGCTTCTTCGGCGTGGTCGTGTACACGCGCGTGCAAACGCCGCGACGCTGTGGGTTGCCCTTGAGGGCCGGTGTCTTCGAACGCGCAGGCTTTGGCTTGCGCGGATTGCGGATCAGTTGCTGAATCGTGGGCATGAGGGCCTTTTTGATTACTTTCTAACTTGGCCCCATCGGACCAGTCCAAACCAAGATAGCCCGGCTGGGCCACTACTTGGCCCACCGGACAATCAATTCCGTACTATGCCGACCTGACAGCGCCCTTACGGGCCGCTGGAGGCAATAAAACCTACCGCCTCAGCCAGCGTTCGGCGCGTGTTAAGACCCTGCAGGCGTCCCGTCAAGTGTTTGGGACGGGACGCGCTGCGATAGGGTCGGTTTCAGCTGCAACTACTCTGCAGCGTCTGGTGCCGGCAGGGCCGCTGCGGCCTGTTCGGCTGCTTCGCGGCGCTTCGCCTTGAGCTTCTGGTCGCGCTGACCGGCAATGCGACGGAAGTTGCGCATGCCGCCGCCCGTACCAGCCGGAATCAGGCGTCCGACGATGACGTTTTCCTTCAGGCCTTCGAGCGTATCGACCTTGCCCTGCAGGGCAGCTTCGGTCAGCACGCGCGTCGTTTCCTGGAAGGATGCCGCGGAGATGAAGCTGCGGGTCTGCAGCGACGCCTTGGTGATACCGAGGAGAACCGGAACACCCGAAGCCTCGCGCTGGTCCTGCTTGCGCGACCGGCGAACCGATGCGTTTGCTTCCTCCAGCTCGAGCAGGTCGACATGTTCGCCCTTGAGTAGCGTCGTCGTACCCGGATCGGTGATCTCGATCTTCTGCAGCATCTGGCGAACGATCACCTCGATGTGCTTGTCGTTGATCGGCACGCCTTGCAGACGATAGACCTTCTGGACTTCGTCGACGAGATAGTCAGCCAGCGCAGCGATACCGAGCGAGCCGAGGATGTCCTGCGGCGCAGGGTTACCATCGACGAGGTATTCACCGCGGCGGATGAAGTCACCGTCCTGGAAGGAGATACGCTTGTTCTTTGGAACGAGGTACTCAACAGGCTCGACGCCCTCTTCTTCCGGAATGATGCCGATCTTGCGCTTGTTCTTGTAGTCGCGAAGGTACGACACACGGCCGTCGATATCGGCGATGACCGCATTGTCCTTCGGACGACGTGCTTCGAACAGCTCAGCCACACGCGGCAGACCACCGGTGATGTCCTTGGTCTTTGCGCCGCCCGTTGAGGTACGTGCAAGGCTGTCGCCCGAGCCGACTTCATCGCCATCGTTCACCGACAGGATCGCGCCTGGCGATAGCAGATAGCGGGCTTCGGTGCCGTTTGGCAGCGTCTTGGCCTCACCATTGGCGTCCGTGATCAGGACCGATGGACGAAGCTCATTACCCTTGCTGCCGCGATAGTCGACGATGACGCGCGACGAGATACCGGTTGCTTCGTCGGTCTCTTCACGGGCCGACATGCCATCGACAACGTCAACGAGCTTGGCGACACCTGAGATCTCGGAGATCAGCGGCTGTGCGAACGGATCCCAGTCAGCGAGCTTGTCGCCTGGTTTCACCTTGGCGCCGTCCTTGGTGTAGACGCGCGTACCGTAGCCAGGCTTGAAGGTCTGGCGGGTACGGCCATCGCTGTCGATGATCGACACCGACATCTGGCGGCCAACCACAACGAGCGTCTTGTCCGAACGGGTAACCGTGTCGGCTTCCTCGAAGCTGATCGTGCCTTCAAACGAAGCTTCAACCGAGCTTTCTTCCGCAACGGAGGCAGCGCCGCCGATGTGGAAGGTACGCATGGTCAGCTGGGTACCCGGCTCACCGATCGACTGTGCCGCGATAACGCCGATTGCTTCACCGCGGTTGACGATCGTACCACGTGCAAGGTCGCGGCCGTAACAGGCCACACAGACACCGGTCTTCGTTTCGCAGGTCAGCGGCGAACGCACCTTGATCTCATCGACACCAGCCGCCTCGATGGTCGCGGCAAGCGCTTCATCGACATAGGTGTTGGCCGGGCAGATGAGCTCACCCGTCTTCGGATCATTGACGTCCCAACCGGTAGTCCGGCCGAGGATACGCTCAGAGATCGAGACAGTGACGTCTGCGCCTTCCATGACCGGGGCAAGCATGATGCCCTTGTCGGTGCCGCAATCGTCTTCGTTGACGATACAGTCCTGCGCCACGTCGACGAGACGACGGGTGAGGTAACCGGAGTTAGCCGTCTTCAGAGCCGTATCAGCAAGACCCTTACGGGCGCCGTGGGTCGAGTTGAAGTATTCAAGAACGGTCAGGCCTTCCTTGAAGTTCGACACAATCGGCGTCTCGATGATCTCGCCGGACGGCTTGGCCATCAGGCCGCGCATACCAGCCAGCTGCTTCATCTGGTTCTTGGAACCACGTGCACCGGAGTGGGCCATCATGAAGACCGAGTTGGTCTCTTCCTGGCGGCCGGTTTCGGCGTTGATTTCAGCTTCGCCTGCGGCGTCCATCATCGCGTCAGCGACTTTGTCCGTACAGGTCGACCAGGCGTCGACCACCTTGTTGTACTTCTCGCCGCGGGTGATGAGGCCTTCTGCGTACTGGCGCTCATACTCCGACACTTGCGCGCGGGTATCTTCGACCAGCTTGGCCTTGGCAGCCGGGATCTTCATGTCGTCCTTACCGAACGAAATGCCCGCCTTGCAGGCCTCGCGGAAGCCGAGTGCCATGACCTGGTCACAGAAGATGACCGTCGCCTTCTGACCGCAGTTCCGGTAGACCTCGTCGATCAGCTTGGAGATCGCCTTCTTGGTCATCAGATCGTTGACCAGCTCGGCGCGCATGCCTTTCATCTTCGGCAGCAGGGACGCAATCATGTAGCGGCCCGGCGTGGTGTCGATGATGCGGACTTCTTCATTGCCCTCTTCATCAACGCCTTCGAAGCGCGCCTTGATCTTGGCGTGCAGCGACAGCTTGCCTGCGTGCAGGGCGTGCTCGATTTCCGCCATGTCGGAATAGATGCCCTGAAGCGGACGCCCTTCCTTGTCGGTCTTGTACGAGCCTGGCTCTTCGTCCTTGTCGAGCGACAGGTAGTAGAGGCCGAGAATGATGTCCTGCGACGGAACGATGATTGGCTTGCCGTTTGCTGGCGACAGGATGTTGTTCGTCGACATCATCAGCACGCGCGCTTCAAGCTGGGCTTCCAGCGAGAGCGGAACGTGGACAGCCATCTGGTCGCCGTCGAAGTCAGCGTTGAAGGCAGCACAGACCAGCGGGTGAAGCTGGATAGCCTTGCCTTCGATCAGCTTCGGCTCGAACGCCTGGATGCCGAGACGGTGCAGCGTCGGTGCGCGGTTGAGCAGGACCGGGTGCTCACGGATGACCTCTTCGAGGATGTCCCAGACTTCCGGCTTTTCTTTCTCAACAAGCTTCTTGGCAGCCTTGACGGTGCCTGCGAGGCCCTTCGCGTCGAGACGCGCATAGATGAACGGTTTGAACAGCTCGAGCGCCATCTTCTTCGGCAGGCCGCACTCGTGCAGCTTCATGTTCGGGCCAACCACGATGACCGAACGGCCGGAATAGTCGACGCGCTTGCCGAGCAGGTTCTGGCGGAAACGGCCGTGCTTGCCTTTCAGCATGTCGGAGAGCGACTTCAGCGGGCGCTTGTTGGTGCCCGTGATGACGCGGCCGCGGCGACCATTGTCGAACAGGGCGTCGACAGACTCCTGCAGCATCCGCTTTTCGTTACGGATGATGATGTCCGGCGCGCGAAGCTCCATGAGGCGCTTCAGGCGGTTGTTCCGGTTGATCACACGGCGATAGAGGTCGTTGAGGTCAGAGGTCGCAAAGCGGCCACCGTCCAGCGGAACGAGCGGACGAAGATCCGGCGGGATCACCGGAACGATCGTCATGATCATCCACTCCGGCTTCGCACCAGATGCAAGGAACGCTTCCACGACCTTGAGACGCTTGGAGAATTTCTTCGTCTTCAGTTCGCTGGTGGATTCTGCGAGGTCTTCCCGCAGCTGGTCTGCCAGCGATTCAAGATCGAGTGCGCGCAGGAGCTCGCGAACAGCTTCGGCACCGATCATCGCCGTGAAGGCGTCTTCACCGTGCTCGTCCTGAGCGTCCATATACTCTTCTTCGGTGAGCAACTGGTTCGGCTCAAGCGGGGTGAGGCCCGGCTCGATGACCACATAGCTCTCGAAGTAGAGAACGCGCTCAACGTCTTTCAGCGCCATGTCCAGCAGCGTGGAGATGCGCGATGGGAGCGATTTCAGGAACCAGATGTGCGCGACAGGTGCAGCCAGCTCGATGTGGCCCATGCGTTCACGGCGAACCTTGGCGAGGGTAACTTCAACGCCGCACTTCTCACAGACGATGCCGCGATACTTGATACGCTTATACTTACCGCAAAGGCACTCATAGTCCTTGATAGGACCGAAGATACGGGCACAGAACAGGCCTTCGCGCTCTGGCTTGAAGGTCCGGTAGTTGATGGTTTCCGGCTTCTTGATCTCACCGGACGACCAGGACCGGATCTTTTCCGGGCTGGCGATAGAGATCTTGATCGCCTCAAAGCTCGGGGCTGGGGCGTTGGCGTTATTGAAGGGGTTTGTGACGTCTTGGCGCATTTAATTCCGCTCCTCGGGAGGGGGCGGCCAGACCTGATGTCTGGCCTTTAGAAAAACCTAGTCTCTATTCGACACGATTACCACGTGGCGGCCTATTCGGCCGCCACCGGTGAGTCATCATCATCCTCATTGGCTTCGATCAGTTCGACGTTGAGGCCAAGCGAGCGCATTTCCTTGATGAGAACGTTGAACGATTCCGGGATACCGGCTTCGAACGTGTCATCACCGCGGACGATGGCTTCGTACACCTTGGCACGACCTGCCGTGTCATCGGACTTGACGGTGAGCATCTCCTGCAGCGTGTAGGCAGCGCCATACGCTTCCAGGGCCCAGACCTCCATCTCGCCGAAGCGCTGACCACCGAACTGCGCCTTGCCGCCCAGCGGCTGCTGGGTAACGAGCGAGTATGGGCCGGTCGAGCGGGCGTGGATCTTCTCGTCCACCAGGTGGTGAAGCTTGAGAAGATACTTGTAGCCAACCGTGACCTTGCGCTTGAACGCTTCGCCGGTGCGACCGTCGAACAGGGTGACCTGACCGGACGCATCCAGCCCTGCCCGCTCCAGCATCTCGACGATGTCTGCTTCGCGCGCGCCGTCGAAGACGGGCGTTGCGATCGGAACACCATTGCTGAGGTTCGAGGCCAGCTCAACGATCTCGGTGTCGGACTCGGGCAGCTCCTGCTCCTTGCCGTACACGTGCTGGACCGTCTCGCGCAGCGCCTTGTTGTCCTTGTTCTCGTTCCACTCATCGAGCGCATTCTGGACCAGACGGCCAAGACCATTCGAGGCCCAGCCCATATGGGTTTCCAGAATCTGCCCGACGTTCATCCGCGACGGCACGCCGAGCGGGTTGAGAACGATATCGACAGGCGTACCGTCTTCAGTGAATGGCATGTCTTCGGCCGGGTTGATCTTGGAGATCACACCCTTGTTGCCGTGACGGCCAGCCATCTTGTCGCCCGGCTGAAGCTTGCGCTTCACAGCGAGGAAGACCTTGACGACCTTCATCACGCCCGGAGGCAGGTCGTCGCCCGACTGGACCTTGTCGACCTTGTCGTTGAAGCGGGCTTCGAGCTCACGCAGGGAGTCGTTGAAGCGGCTCTGCAGAAGATCAAGCTCACCTTGGGCCTTTTCAGACTTCAGGGCGATTTCCCACCACTGGCTCTCGCGAAGTTCGTCGAGTGCCTCACTGGTGATCTTGCCGGTCTTGAAGCCTTTCGGGCCTGCAGCAGCTTCGCTTCCGACGAGCAGCTCACGCAGGCGCGCATAGGTGTTGCGCTCCAGGATGTTCTGTTCGTCTTCTTTATCTTCCTGCAGCTGTTCGATCTGCTCACGCTCAATCTGGAGCGCGCGCTGGTCCTTGTCGATGCCGTGACGGTTGAAGACACGGACTTCCACAACCGTACCCGAGCCGCCCGGAGGCACGCGCAGGGAGGTGTCGCGAACGTCAGACGCCTTCTCACCGAAGATGGCGCGCAGAAGCTTTTCTTCCGGCGTCATCGGGCTTTCGCCCTTCGGCGTGACCTTACCGACGAGGATGTCGCCAGCTTTCACTTCAGCACCGACAGCAACGATACCGGCTTCGTCGAGGTTACGCAGGGCTTCCTCGCCGACGTTCGGAATATCGCGGGTGATCTCTTCAGGGCCGAGCTTGGTGTCGCGAGCCGCGATCTCATACTCTTCCAGGTGGATCGAGGTGAAGACGTCGTCTTTCACGATCCGTTCGGAGATCAGGATCGAGTCCTCGAAGTTGTAGCCATTCCAGGGCATGAACGCGACGAGCACGTTGCGGCCGAGTGCCAGCTCACCAAGGTCGGTGGACGGGCCGTCTGCAATGATGTCACCAGAACGCACTTCGTCACCCACGCGCACAATCGGGCGCTGGTTGATACAGGAGTTCTGGTTCGAGCGGCGGAACTTTGCGAGGCGATAGATATCAACGCCGGACTTCGCCGAGTCGATGTCTTCGGTTGCGCGCACAACGATACGCGTGCCGTCCACCTGCTCAATCACACCGGCGCGGCGAGCGACAACGGCGGCGCGGCTGTCGCGGGCAACAACAGACTCCATGCCGGTACCGACAAATGGGGCTTCCGATTTGACGAGCGGCACAGCCTGACGCTGCATGTTCGAGCCCATGAGAGCGCGGTTGGCGTCATCGTTCTCAAGGAATGGAATGAGGGCCGCAGCAACCGAAACAACCTGCTTCGGCGACACGTCCATATATTCCACTTCCTCGCGCGGCACGAGCGTCGCTTCGCCGTTGACGCGGGCGTTGACGAACTCATTGTCGAGCTCACCCTTGTCGTTGACGGTCGCATTGGCCTGCGCGATCGCGAAGCGGTGCTCTTCCATGGCGGAGAGGTACACGACTTCGCTGGTCAGCTTGCCATTCTCGACCTTGCGGTACGGGCTTTCGATGAAGCCGTACTTGTTGACGCGCGCATGGGTTGCGAGCGAGTTGATCAGACCAATGTTCGGGCCTTCCGGCGTCTCAATCGGGCAGATACGGCCATAGTGGGTCGGGTGAACGTCGCGGACTTCGAAGCCTGCGCGCTCACGGGTGAGACCGCCCGGGCCGAGCGCCGAAAGACGACGCTTGTGGGTGATTTCCGACAGCGGGTTGGTCTGGTCCATGAACTGCGACAGCTGCGATGAGCCGAAGAATTCACGTACCGAAGCGACAACCGGCTTCGCATTGATCAGGTCGTGCGGCATGACCGTGTCGATATCGACCGAGGACATACGCTCCTTGATGGCGCGCTCCATGCGGACGAGACCGATGCGGTAGTTGTTTTCCATCAGCTCGCCGACCGAACGGACACGGCGGTTACCAAGGTTGTCGATGTCGTCGACTTCGCCCTTGCCGTCCTTCAGGTCGAGGATGACCTTCATGACGCCAACAATGTCTTCCTTGCGCAGGGTGCGCATGCTGTCTTCAGCAAGCTCGTAATCATCGAGAGCCATGTTGAGGCGCATATTCATCTTCACGCGGCCAACCGCGGAGAGATCATAGCGCTCGCCATCGAAGAAGAGCTGGTTGAACAGCGCGTCAGCTGCTTCCTGGGTCGGTGGCTCACCAGGGCGCATGACGCGGTAGATGTCGGACAGCGCCTCGAAGCGTGTCTCGTTCTTGTCAGCCTTCAGCGTGTTGCGCAGCCATGGGCCGCGGTCAGCGCCGTCGATGTTAAGGATTTCAACCGACTTCTGGCCAAGCTCACGAAGCTCTGCGACGAGCTCTTCGGTCAGGACGTCGCCGGCCTCACCAAAGATCTCACCAGTTTCGCGGTTGACGATGTCGCGGCCGAGGAACTTGCCTTCAAGCGCCGTCGACGGAACGAGCAGCTCATCCGTGCCGCCTTCAGCGATACGCTTTGCAGCGAGTGCGGTGATCTTGCGGCCTGCTGGGGCAACAACCTTGCCGGTCTTTGCGTCGACGAGGTCGTAGTCTGGCTTCTGGCCCTTCCAGCTTTCTGGACGGTAGCCCGCGATCCAGCCCTTCTTGTCGAGGCGGAAGACAGAGCGGGTGTAGAACAGATCGATGATCTCATCGGTGTCATAACCGAGCGCGTACAGCATCGTGGTCGCCGGAAGCTTGCGCTTGCGGTCGATGCGGATGTTGAGGATGTCCTTGGCGTCGAACTCGAAGTCGAGCCAGGAACCACGGTAAGGAATGATGCGGGCCGCGAAGAGCAGCTTGCCCGAAGAGTGGGTCTTGCCGCGGTCATGGTCGAAGAACACGCCAGGCGAACGGTGCATCTGCGAGACGATCACGCGCTCGGTGCCGTTCACGATGAACGTACCCTTGTCCGTCATCAGCGGAATGTCGCCGAGATAGACTTCCTGTTCCTTGACCTCTTTGATGGACTTGGCGCCCGTATCTTCGTCGATATCGAAGACGACCAGCTGCAGCCGCACTTTCAGCGGCGCTGCGTAGGTCATGTCGCGCTGCATGCACTCCTGCATGTCGAACTTCGGCGGCTCGAATTCGTATGAAACGTATTCAAGCGTCGCGCGCTCATTGAAGTCGATGATTGGGAAAACGCTTTTAAAGACACCACCAAGGCCGTCATCGGTGCGCTCAGCAAGAGCGGTATGCATCTGCAGGAACTGCTCGTAGGAGGAGCGCTGCACTTCGATGAGGTTTGGCATGTCGATGGCTTCGGGAATACGACCGAAGGATTTGCGGATACGTTTTTTTTCCGTGAAAGAAAGAGCCATCTTTAGTTCCGTTTCTTGCCGGCCACTCCGTCCTGCAGCATGCAGATCCGGCGGCGGCTTGCCACCTGAAACGCGAGCACGCGGCGGAACCCGTAAGGGGCTCCGCCGCGCTATTTACTCTACAGAGATGATGCCTCGCGCAGACACCACCCCTTAATTGTAAGCCGGAACCGGCTTACTTGATTTCAACCTTGGCACCAGCTTCTTCGAACTTCTTCTTGAGTTCTTCTGCTTCGTCCTTGGAAACGCCTTCCTTGATTGGCTTCGGAGCGCCTTCGACGAGCTCCTTGGCTTCTTTCAGGCCAAGACCGGACACGACTTCGCGCACGACCTTAATGACGTTGATTTTCTTGTCGCCGCCATCGGTCAGGATAACGTCGAATTCGGTTTTCTCTTCAGCTGCTGCTGCGTCGCCGCCGCCAGCTGCTGGACCGGCCATAGCAACAGCTGCTGCTGCTTTGATGCCGCGCTCTTCGAGATAGTCGTTGAGCTCTTTTGCTTCGAGGATGGTGAGGCCGAGAAGTTCGTCACCAAGTTTTGCAATATCTGCCATTTGTCTGATCGACTTTCTTGTTCAAAAATAAGAGGTGTTCTGGTTTCGCGTTGTCTAGCTGACGCTATGCCGCTGCCTGCTCGCCGATGACCTTGATCGCTCCAGCAAGACCTTGGCCCGGCGCATTGACGCGCTGGATGATCTGGCTGGCCTGACCTGTCAGGCGGGCAACAATGGTTGCAATCATCTCTTCGCGCGATGGCATCTTGGCGAGGGCTTCAACACCCGCACCGTCCATCACTTCGGCGCCCATGACGCCTCCGACGAGTTTCAGCTTATCATTGTCTTTGGCAAAATCGGCAGTCGCTTTTGCAGGGACCGTCGGGTCTTCTGCATAGGCAATTGCCACCTGGCCAGTGAAGAGGCCCTGAGCCGCATCGCCGCCCTTGCCCTTGAGGGCAATCTTGGCAATCCGGTTCTTGACCACTTTAAGCCGCCCACCCTGCTCTCTGAGCGTGGTACGCAGCTTCGTCAGTTCCGCAACGCTCAAACCGGTATAATGCGTGACGACAACTGCACCGGAATTCTCGAAAACTTCTTCGAGTTCCGCGAGCGCCGCCTGCTTTCCAGCTTTATCCATTACGGTTCTCCAGTTAAGGCGTCCGGCCCATCCGGGCGCCCGGGAATTCGCCTTCAACGGATCACTCCGCGTCCAGCGCCTGCCCAGGGCCTGGCGATACCAGACTGGCCGAAACGCGAATTCCGACAGCCTCTAATACTCGCCTCACCCCGTCTATCATGGGATTTCTGGGCCCAAAGGGCACGACCCATGGTCTTGGACAGGAAAACGGGAGCCCCCCGATTTAGGTCGGTGGCCTCCCGTCAAGAGGGGTCTGTTAACGTGTAAACATTTTTGCCGCAACCCCTCGCCCGCACAAAAACTCAGACCGGTCAAGTAACCCGTATGAGATGAAACTGCGGGACGCCCGGCAACGAAAAACGCCCGGGCCGTAAAGCCCGGGCGCTTGTCTGATTTGGCGTATCGTCAGGCCTTAGCCGACAGCAATTGCCTCAGCGGTGTCAACGCTGACACCTGGACCCATGGTCGAGGAAAGAGCGATCTTCCGGACATAGGTACCTTTGGCGCCCGACGGACGTGCCTTGACCAGCGCGTCGACGAAAGCCTTGAAGTTCTTCTCAAGGTCAGCTTCGGAGAAGCTGGCCTTGCCGATGCCGGCATGAATGATGCCCTGCTTCTCGACGCGGAACTCCACAGAGCCACCCTTCGCGTCGGCAACAGCCTTCGCAACGTTTGGCGTGACCGTACCGACTTTCGGGTTCGGCATCAGGCCGCGCGGGCCGAGAACCTTACCGAGACGGCCGACAACAGCCATCATGTCTGGCGTCGCGATGACGCGGTCGAAGTCCATCATGCCGCCCTGGATCTGCTCCATCAGGTCTTCAGCACCAACAAAGTCAGCGCCAGCCTTCTGGGCTTCTTCTGCCTTGGCATCGCGGGCGAACACAGCGACGCGGACGTCCTTGCCGGTACCGGCAGGCATGGAAACCATGCCGCGGACCATCTGGTCTGCATATTTCGGGTCAACGCCCAGATTGACGGCGACTTCGATGGTCTCGTCGAACTTGGAGGTTGCGTTGGATTTCACAAGCGAGATGGCTTCAGAAACGCCATACACTTTCTCGATGTCGACAGTGCCGTGAGCGGCGCGATATCTTTTTCCGTGCTTAGCCATGTTCTTATTCCACCACATTCAGGCCCATCGAGCGCGCAGAGCCTTTGATGATCTCTGTTGCGGCGTCGAGGTCCGTTGCATTGAGATCGACCATCTTGGCTTCTGCGATCTCGCGGCACTGGGCGATCGTCACCTTACCGGCGACGTCCTTGCCCGGCTGCTTTGCACCTGAGTTCGGTTTGCCGATCTTCAGGCCCGCAGCCTTCTTCAGAAGAACGCTCGCAGGCGGCGTCTTCGTGGTGAAGGTGAAGGACTTGTCCTGATAGTAGTCGATCACGACTGGGATCGGCAGGCCCTTTTCCATGCTCTCGGTCTTCGCGTTGAAGGCCTTGCAGAACTCCATGATGTTGATGCCGCGCTGACCGAGCGCTGGACCAACTGGTGGAGACGGGTTGGCCGAACCGGCCGGGATCTGGAGCTTGAGCTGCCCCAGCAATTTCTTAGCCATGTCATCCTCTCTGGCTTGTAAAGTGACCGGTGGTCTTTCGATCCGGCCGCCTGGTTTGAGGCCCCGTGGTCATGAGCCCGGTGATGGTCTTAACCACCGGCACCTCCCACAGGTATTTCGCCCATTGCTGAGCGAAGCGCGCGGTACACACGAAAAGACCCGGCAGGTCAAGCCCGCCGGGTCAGCTATGGTCCTCACAGAAAGGCCTAGTAGCCCTTCTGCTGGATATAGTCGCGGATGCGCTGCTGTCGTACATCCGGGTTCGGGTGGGTCGACAGGAAGTCTGCGGTACGCTGGCTATTGCTCTGCTGCATCACTTCCCAGAGGCGGATCGCCGCGCGAGGGTCATACCCTGCCCGGACCATGTAATCGACACCCGCAAGATCGGCCTCGAGCTCGGCATTGCGGCTGTACGGCAGAACGACACCAAGGTTCGCGGCGACACTACCCAGCGCATTCACCTGGTTTGGATCGACGCCAAGTCCGCTGCTGCCGACGGCTGCTGCACCAAGCTGTACCGCGGTCGAGGCCGCTGCGGCGCGGGTCGCGCGCTGGTTCGCATGGCGATAGATCGCGTGCGCGACTTCATGGCCGAGCACGGCGGCAAGCTGGTCGTCATTCTCAACGAGGTTCAGAAGGCCGGTATAAACGCCCACACGGTTGCCCGGCATGACGAAGGCGTTCACCTCATTCGAGTTGAACACTTTCACGTCCCACTGCTCACCCGCCTTCGGAGAGGCCGCAGCGATACGGCGCCAGACATTCTGGACGCGCTGATAGGCTGCGCCAGAGCTGACGGTTGGGGTCTGGGACTGGAGTTGCTGCCAGGCTTGGGCAGAGGCCTGCGAGAGCTGGGCGTCATCATAAGCGGCAAACTGCTGCTCACCCGTATACGGGTTCACGCTACAGGCGGCTGCAGCAAGGGTCAGAGACCCGGCGAGCGCCGCAAATAGCTTCCGATGAAGCTTGTCCTGCTTGCGCGACCCGCGCGATACGGCCTCAGCCTTGTAGTCGTTTGCCATCCGGTATCTCCCATTTGCGTGGATATTAGCCTGAATGGCTAAACTCGCAAATGACCGGTTCGTTCATTCAACTCAGGAAATTCAGGGCGATGCGATGAGTTGCCTTGCCTGGCTGACCCAGCCTTCCCGTTTGGCCTGACCGTCCAGGCCGAAGCTGCGGTCCACCCATTCAAGATGCTGGTCGGTCCAGCTGGCGATCTGCGCATAGTGCCAGATGCCGATCTCGTTGAGCTTGAGCTCTATGGACGAGCTAAGACCCGAAATCCGGGTCAGATCATCGGCCTGCCCATCGGCGGTCTGCTTTGCAGGCGGCTTGATCGGCGTCGGACGACTTGGTGGCACTGCAACTGCCGGAGCAGGCTTTTTAGGCGGAGCCGAATTCGCCAATGCCGAAAATGGGCTCGTGAACCGCGGACCGCGCGATGCAAGCCGGTCAGGAGATGTATCGGCAAGGCGAGGGCCAGGGGCAGGCTGCGCAGGGCGTGGCGGCGCCGAAGCAGTCGTCGATGCGGGCTTCGCGGGCGTGGCAGCGCCCTGCCCTGCAGCGGTCGCAGGTGTAGTTGGCGCCGCTGGCCGCGATGAAGGCTGGCCAAGATAGGCAAGCCGGCTCTCCAGATAACGGTTACGCCAGCGCAGGCGCGCCATCTCCTCGTCTCGCGCCTCAGCTTCTTCCTTCGACAGCTCTGGCGCAGACTGCACATCAGCTGGGGCCGGCTCCTTGCCTGATGAGTTGAGCGTCTCCTGCAGTTTGGCCTGAAGTGCTTCCGCACGAAGTCCAAGATAATTCGCAAGCCATGCGTCTTTCGAACTGTTGACCGCGGGGCTCTCTTGCACCTTCGCCGAAGAGACCTCCTTCGCCATGTGATGGAGGCGAAGCTCAACGTCGTGCATGCGAGCCTCGAGATACTCGTTTCGCGCAATCAGTGCGTTGCGCATCTCGGCTTCCGCGCTTGCTTTCGCAGATGCCTTTTGCTCGGCGGGGCCCTCACTCTCAGCCGGAGCTGGCGCGCTCAGCGTCTCTGGCGGCGCGGCCGCTTCTGCCTGCGCCTTAGGTGCCGCTTCCAGCCCTGCCCTAGCCGCAGCAAGCTCTGCCTGGAGCTTTTCGACCTGCGCCCTCAGGGCCGGATCTGCGCCAGCATCGGCGGCAGCCTTTGTTTCCGCCTTGAACTTGCGCTGCGCCGCAAACAGGCTGTCGAGCTCATCCTTCGTTTGCTGCAGCTCGAGCAGGGCAATATCGCGGTCGACAATTGCCCGCTGTTCAGCCGGGGATTTCTTCAGGCCACGCAGGATCCAGGCGAGTATAAAACCAAAGACGAGGGCCCCAGGCAGAATGTACCAGACATATTCATGAACCAAAGCCATCCTGGGCTCCCCTGCGATGATGTTCGCGACATCGCACGCTTGTTTATGCCGCTCCGTCCCACGCGCCAGCTGCTCTGGCATCGCAGGTCGGTCGGCATTCCTGTCTTGATTCTGCTACCAGACCGAACCCTGACGCCTGCGTCAATTGTCTTCCACCGCCCATCAGGCTACACGCCGCGCATGTCATCGCCTCCTGAGATCATTTCGAGCACATCGAACCCGCTCATCAAGAGCCTTCGCAGCCTCGAGCGCAAGAAGGGCCGGGCCGAAACCGGCCTGTTCCTTGCTGAGGGCGCACGCCTCGTTGAGCAGGGTCTTTCCGCCGGATGGGAACTCGACAGCCTCGTCGTCTCGGCCTCTAGCGCAGAACGCTCCTTTGTACGCGATCTTGTCGCCCGCGCCTCTAAGTCCGGCGCACGCACCGTTCAGGTCACAGACCGCCTCGCCGGGCAGATCGCCCGCAAGGACAATCCACAGGCGGTCATCGGCGCGTTCAGACAGACCGCCCCAAAGCTTGGTGACCTCAGCGTACCGAAATCTTCACTCTGGATTGCGCTATACGAGGTCCGCGACCCGGGCAATCTCGGCACGATCCTGCGGACAGCCGATTGCGCCGGCATCTCTGGCGTTCTCCTCATCGGCCAGTGCTGCGACCCATACAGCGTAGAGGCTGTGCGTGCATCCATGGGCTCTATCTTCGACATCCCGTTCGCGCGCAGCAGCTTTGACGACTTCAACACCTGGCGCATCGGCGAAGGCCTCTCCATGTTCGCTGCGAGCGTGAACGGAACGGTCCGTCATACGAAAGCTGACATGACAGGCCCAAGCATTATCCTGATGGGCAATGAGCAGGCGGGCCTTCCCGATGAAGTCGAAGCGAAATGTGATACGCTCTGCCTCATCCCGATGCGCGGCGGCGCCGACAGCCTCAACCTCGCGCAGGCCACCGCCATCATGACGTACGAAGCCTGGCGCCAACGGGGGTTTGCATGAAGTACGAACAGACGCTTTTCCTCGCTGATAACTGGAAAGACTACGCCCTTCTCGACAGCGGCGACGGCATGAAGCTGGAGCGTTTCGGGAGCCAGACCGTCATCCGTCCGGACCCCCAGGCCTTCTGGCGACCCAACCAGCCCGTCAAAAGCTGGAAAGCTGATGCCTGGTTTGATGCCAAGGCGGGCGACGATGAGCGCGGCGAATGGCGGCGTCTCAATCCAAGGGCTCCTGACACCTGGCCGATGGAGTGGAACGGCATCCGCTTTGAAGCACGCCTCACACCCTTCCGTCACATGGGGGTCTTTCAGGAACACGCGGTTCACTGGGCCTTTGCGCAGGAACAGCTCAAAAAGGCAGGCCGCCCGGCAAAAGTGCTGAACCTTTTTGGCTATACCGGCCTCATGTCGCTTGCCTGCGCGCAGGCTGGCGCGGAAGTCGTCCACCTCGACGCCAGCCCAAAGTCGAACGGCTTCGGCAAGGACGCCCAGTCCCTCTCTGGCCTGGATGACCGCACGATCCGCTGGATCGCAGACGATGCGATGAAGTTCGTTGCCCGCGAACAGCGCCGCGGCAACCAGTACGATGCGATCATTCTGGACCCGCCAAAATTTGGCCGCGGCACCAAGAATGAAACATGGCGTTTCGAGGAGGACCTGCCCGGCCTGCTCGATGGCGTGGCGAGCTTGCTGGTGCAGAAGCCGCTCTTCGTCATCCTCACCGCCTATGCCGTCCGCCTGTCGCATATTGCACTGGCGCAGGCGCTGGGAGACCGGATGAAAGGATTCGGCGGCCGCATCGAAATGGGTGAGATGGCCCTGCCGGAAGAGAAAACCGGCCGCATGCTGCCCACCTCTATCTGCGCCCGCTGGCGCGCAGACTAGGCTCTAGGCCGCCTCGCGTTCCTTACGCACGCCCAGTTGCTGCTTCACCTTTTCGGCAAGCTGGCGAACATTGAATGGCTTGGCGAGGAAGGTGATTTCCCGATCGTCGAGCTGTTTGGCGATATTCGGATCGGCATAACCCGACACGAAGATCACGCGCGCCTCGCCGAGATATTCCTGCGCCTCACGGATCAGCGTCGGCCCATCCATACCCGGCATGACGACGTCGGAGATAACCAGATCGAATGCGCCCGGCTCATCCTCAAGGATTTCCAGCGCCTCTTCACCGTCGGCTGCC
This sequence comes from Thalassovita mediterranea, assembly GCA_019448215.1. Taxonomy (NCBI): domain Bacteria; kingdom Pseudomonadati; phylum Pseudomonadota; class Alphaproteobacteria; order Rhodobacterales; family Roseobacteraceae; genus Thalassovita; species Thalassovita mediterranea. The sequence continues at coordinate 71,867 of CP080408.1, forward strand.
GATTCCACCTCGTAGCCGCGCGAGATAAGATGCATGACAGCAATATCGCGCAGGCCCTTCTCGTCTTCGACCAGAAGGATACGGCCACGGCCGGAGATATCCATCGGGCGTGGTTCTTCTGTCGCCTCGACAGGCGCATCCTCTGCAGGCTGCGGTATGTCCTCTTCCTTCAGCGCAGGCAGGTAGATCTGGAAGGTCGTGCCCTCACCGACCTTGGAGATAGGACAGATATAGCCCTCCGACTGCTTGATGATGCCGTAAACGGTCGCGAGGCCGAGGCCCGTGCCAACGCCAACATCCTTGGTCGTGAAGAAAGGCTGGAAGATCTTGTTGAGGATATCGGTCGGTATACCGCAGCCGGTGTCCGCAACTTCGATCAGCAGATAGTCCCCATCATCAACATATGTGAAGCCCTTCTCATGGGCATCAGCGCCGGTGGCTGCGGACGTGCGGATCGTCAGCGAGCCGCCCGTGCGGCCCGACAGCAGCATGGCGTCACGCGCATTGGTAACGAGGTTGATGATCGCCGTTTCGAGCTGATTTATGTCCGCCTTGATGTACGGCAGGTTGCGCCCGTGAACGGTCTTGAAGTCGATACGCTCATCAAGGATTTGCTGCAGCAGGCGTGAGAACTCCGTCAGGAAATCTGTCGCATTCACGATCTCGCGCTTGAAGGTCTGCTGACGCGCATAGGCGAGCAGCATGCGGACGAGGTCCTTCGCCCGCACAGAGAATTCGTAGATGCTCTTGATGTTTTCATAGGATGGGTCGCCAACCGGGTGGCGGGTCATCAGCTCATCATTGTTGAGCATGATACCGGTAAGAACATTGTTGAAATCATGCGCGACACCGCCAGCAAGCTGACCGATCGCCTGCATCTTCTCACCCTGCGCCAGACGGATCTCGAGATCCTTCTGTTCGGTAATGTCGATGATGTAGGCAACCGACGGGCGTCCTGATGCATCCAGCGACACGAAGACGTTCACATTACGGGGTGGCTCGCCCGGAAGCTTCAGGCCGACCGGCTTGTCGACGGCCTCAGCCAGTTTCGCAGCAATCTCATCGCTGTCTTCATCGGCTTCCTTCAGGAAAATGTCCGCAAATGCCCCGCCGGCTTCTGATGCTTCACTGAGCTCGCGAAGCGCGCGGTTGGCATCCACGATGCGCGCGCTCTCGACGCTGGCCCCTTCGAGTCGGGCAACGCCAAATGGTGCTTCATTGAATAGAGGGTCAGGCTCTGCCGAAGGCGGCCGCACAGCCACGGGCGCACTGAAGCGGCCCTCACGTTCTGCGGGCGCAAGCTGGGCCGACATCAGAATTGTGCGCCCCTGCGCATTCACGCCCTTGCCGGACCATGATGTCAGCGCCTGCATCGGCAGCTCCACACCGTCCCTACCCCGGATCATGATGCGCGTTTGCGCCGGCATCTTGCTCTTGCGATCACGCCCCAGCATGCGCACGAACTCGGGGCGCATGATGTCATCAAGGCGCACATTACGCGCGGTCTCCGGAAGGCCGATGAGGTCACGCAGCCACTTATTTGCATAGCTGATGCGCCCATCGGGGCGCGCGGCAAAAAAGCCAACAGGCGCGTCTTCCACATAAAGCGACTGCCCATCAGTAGCAGCACCACTCAGCGGCGCAGCACTCACTTCGCGCAGGCGCCACATGACGCGGCCACGCGGCAACGGAGCCACCATGGCTTCGTATTGCACGGTCTCGGCTTCCGGCCCAACCGTCATTGCAGGAAGCGTTTCACTCAGCGGCTCACTGGTGCGCGCAGCACGCGACAGCCGGAAGACCGGCGCAGCCAGCCCCGGCATGGATGAGAACAGGCGGTCAAAGGAGACAGGCGCTGCCGTATCCTTGAGATTGGAGAGTATCCTACGCGACAGCTCGCGGTAGTGTTCGTTCGCCGCAATCGGCGCGCCGCCTGCATCTGCAACCAGCACCGCTTCGTCCAGCGCCTCGATCCAGCCAAAGCGCGGGCCCGCTGCATCGACTGCATCTGCGGCTGCGCCCCGTTGCGGAAACAGGCCAAGCTTGCGCCCCGCGCCCTTCAGGATCCAGAGCAGGAAGACGATGAAGCCGGCCGCCATTGAGATGAGCAGCATCGGCCCGATGCCGCCAACCGCTTCCGGCCACGCAATTGCGACGCTTGCAGCGGCGACGGCCGCCAGAAGACAGCCCCAGAACAGCAATTGCAGCAGGTCTACCCGCGAGCGCTCGGCACCCTGCTCGGCATCTTGTAGCTGCCGCTCATCGCGGTCTTTGTTCTCAGGCAGCTGATCGGACATAGGGCTAAACTCCGGGCACGCGGACACGGCGCGCTGATTCGAATTATCGCATGATAACGCCAAACGCCCTCAGTGCACGCTGTCAGGGGCGGCGACATCCTCAGCGCACGCTGCCACGCGAATGGTTAATGTTTCCGAAAGTGGGGTTAATCGGCAATCAGCCGCCCGCCAAATTGCGGGGGTTGACACGCAGAAACGCGCCTTTGGTTCCGTCCGTCTACACCAAACTTTGTCGGGAACGCTCTCGCGGCTGCCTCCGTTGGATTGGCAACAGTCACAGCGATACAGGACCCGAAAATGAAACCGCTCTTCCTCTCGATCATCCTTGCCTCGGCGTCGCCAGTCGCGCTTGCACAGCTCGGCGGAGATGGAGCAGCGATCCGCGCCGTGAGCGCGACCGAGCAAGCCTCCATGTCGGGTGCCGCCGTCTCGGCACCGCTTCCCAATGCCATTGAAACCGCCGTCATGAGCGACTGGTTTGAGGCCGAACTGAACGACGATCTGCACAAGAGCGTCAGCGAAGTTGCCCGCCGCGCCTACATCCAGAGAATGTTCCAGCCAATCTGGACCGAGCAAGGCGCTGCCAGCCTCCAGAACGTTGCAGGTGACCTGTTTGACCATGGCCTCGCCAGTGACGAGGTCCTTCACAGCGATCTGCAACAGCTCATCGATCAGCGCTTTTCAGCGCGTGACAAGGCCGCTCAAGCCGAAGCTGACCTTGCGCTGACCGCGGCTTGGCTCCGCATCGCTTCTGCCATCAGCGGCGGTCTGGGTGACGAAGGTGAAGCAGCCACGGCAGATAATGGATCGGCCAGCATGGCCCTCGTCTCCAAAAAGCTTCTCGAAGCTGGCCAGGGACGCACGCTCAGCTTTCAGGATTTTGAGTCGGGCTATCCGCAATACGCCGCACTCAAAGGTGCACTCGCCCAGTATCGCGATATTCGCGATGCAGGCGGATGGCTCGCAATTCCAGAGGGCGAGAGCGTCGAAGCTGGTGACAACGATCCACGCATCCCCGCAATCCGCCAGCGTCTGAGCGTCGAAGGCTATATCGACGCGCCGGAGAAGGACGGTGAACGCATGCTCCTCGCCGACGCTGGGCGCCTGAACACTGTTTCGGTTCAGGAACGCAACCCCGAAGAAAGCGGCGATCGCCGCACCAATCTCGTTGCATCCACAAACGACAAGATGGTGACCGACGAGACGCTATATAGTGAAGATCTGGTTCGGGCCGTTGAGACCTTCCAGCAGCGCCATGGCCTCGAAACGGATGGCGTTATCGGTCCGAAGACACTCGCGGCCATGAATGAGAGCGTTGAATCCAAGATCGCCCGCATTGCGGACTCGATGGAGCGCTGGCGTGCGCAGGGCCCCGCAGATGCGCACTATATCTGGGCCAACATCCCCTCCTACACCGTCGAAGGATGGAATGGCGCGACGCGCGAAATTTCGATGAAGTCGGTTGTCGGCATGAAGAGCCGCGAAACGCCAACTTTCAACGACGAAGTAGAGTACACGGTTGCCAATCCGCGCTGGTATGCGCCTGTGAGCATCGTTGCAAAGGACAAGCTCCCAAAGCTTCGCCGCGACCCATCCTACGCACAGCGCGCCAACTTCAAGATCTATGACCGCTCGAGCGGCGCCGAAGTCAGCGCCTATTCGGTTGACTGGAACGACCCCGCATCGGCCCGCAATTACCGTCTGGTCCAGCAACCCGGGAGCAGTAATGCGCTCGGTCAGCTGAAGATCATCTTCCCGAACCAGTATTCCATCTACCTTCACGGCACGCCGAGCACGCACCTGTTCGATCGCGCCGAACGCGCATTCAGCTCAGGCTGCATCCGCCTCGAACAGCCGGAGAAGATGGCAGAATGGGTCGCAAGCTATGATGGCGATGAACGTCTCAGCGAAGTTCGCGACGCCCTCTCAACCACCCGCAATACCCGCGTCGATTTTCAGGGCCGCATGCCGATCCACATTACCTACATGACAGTGACCGTTGATGACGATGGCACAGTCAATTTCTGGCGCGACATCTATGATCGCACCGAAGGCATCCGTCAGGTTGAAAGAATGTCGCCAATCGGTCAGACCGCCAATACGCAAACCGGCGAAGCAACTGAACGAGGCTAGGGTTACATGATAAACACCCTGCTAGGCGCAGCGATATTGAAGACAATGGCTTTCACCGGTGCGGTTTCGACCGTGCCGGTGTCGCTTGACGGGGAGGAAATACCTCACCCGGTCTGGCACCACATGGCCATGCCCTCGGAAACCGTGTCGATGACTGTCCCCGCTGGAATGGCGGCCTATCTCGACGGCGAGCGGATTGAGGCCGCCGATGCCTTCACCGCCCCTGAAACGCCGGGTACCTACCCACTGGAGTTTCGCAGCCTCGATGGTGACGATAAATACCAGGTCTCGCTTTTTGTGCTGGAGCCGTCTGACCGGGTTGACAGTGACGGTCGCCTGAACGGCTTTCGCATGGGCGCCTATCCCGAGAACACGCCGCGCGGGTATATACGGCTGGATGAAGGCTATGGCGACGTGAATGTTTCGCCAAGCTTTAAGATTGGCCAGTTTCTTTGCCATCAGCAGCCAGACCATTGGCCGAAATACCTGCTGATCTCCAGCGACAATCTTGAACGTCTCGAAGTCCTGCTGGACGCGCTGAACCGCGATGGCATCACCGATGCCGACACCTTCTTCGTGATGAGCGGATACCGCTCTCCGTTCTACAACACGGCGATCGGGTCAGCGACGCTGTCGCGCCACATGTATGGCGACGCGACCGACATCTATGTCGACGTCGCCCCCCGCGACGGTGTGATGGACGATCTCAACCGGGATGGCGCCATAAACAAGGCCGACGCCGACTTCCTCTATGATTATGCGCAAGAGCTGTTCGCTGCCACAGAAGGTGTGCCGCGCGGCGGGCTGGGCAGCTACAAGGCGAATGCCGTGCACGGCCCGTTTTTGCATGTTGATGGCCGCGGACGTCCCGCGCGCTGGGGAAGATAGGCCCAGACCCGACCTTCAAGCGCGCGGCACTGTCAGGCGCACTGCTTGATACGCACCGCCATGTTATTGCCCTTGCGCCCCAGATCGCCCTCATAAGCGACGCGGCCATCGCGTCCGCCCGACAAAAGCTCGACGGGCTGGTCAGCCGGCAGCCCAAGCAGAAGCGTGTCCCCCTGCTTCAGGGAAGCGAGGCGACTGACAGGAACGCTCAGCCTTGCAATCCGAGCGGTCAGAAGCGCCGTGGCATCCTGCACCTCGCCGACAGGCCGCGTCGGAGCTTTCGCCTCACGACGCGCGTCAGCCGCATCCACGGACCAGAGCGATATGGCGCTTCTGCGCCCGGCAGCATCGACATTGAAGCTGAACCTCGTCCCTGTATCCCCAGCCATGAGCGAGGACACATAGACGGGATTGGTCTCGATCCCGACAAGCGACAGGCCCTGCCCTAACAGTCTGGCAAAAGGCGACATGAATTGCCTGATAAGCGCACAGTCAATCACGCTCAGATGGCGTGCCTTGGCCGCTGATCCTGCGAGCGACAGTGCCCCGCACGCATTTGCGATGAGCTGGTCGTTCAGATGATTGCTGAGACAGATGATGTGCGTTGCGTCGCCTTCATCATTCGCGAAGACCGCAAATGCGTTCGTGCCCGACTCCTCAGCGTGCGCGCGCAGCTCACCAGCGTCCTCGAATGAAGTAGCCTCTGCCAGCGTAACCGCTGCCTTGAGTCCGGCATGCTCTCCAAAGGCCCGCGAAAGGCGCGCCGCTACTTTGCGGCCTTCTCGCGCAGCTTCGTCAGCCTCGTCACTGGTGTCCAGGTCGCGCCCAAAGGGCTGCGTTCGCTCGCCCGCATCATTTATTTTTGGCAGATCGGGACGAAGCAGCGCCTGGATTTCTTCTTTCGAAAGTATGCCGCGGGCTGTCGGAAGCTTGAAATCATTCGCTTCTGGCAGCACTGGAGGCGCGCTCACATTCGGCACATCGCGCATCACTGCCCGCTCACGTCTTTCTGACATGGACCAGTCCTCTTCGGTACTTTCTGTATCGCGCATTGGAACCCCGGCTCTCCAACTCCGCAGACTGGGCTGCGCTGGTTAATGAAGCGTTAGTATTTTCGAGTCCGCCTGCGCTGGAATCAGCTCTGAAGGCAGTTTTCCGTCAACAAAGGTAAATTTCCGCACCCCGCAGCGTTAACGAACTGCAGGCGGAATTAAGCTGACCGAAATCTTGCGGTAATTTTTGATTCGGATTCCCGTGTCACTTTCAGCCTCAACGGACCGGCACTGAAAACAAACCGCCGGGCGTTGGGTGATAAAAAAACGGCAGGGCCTACAAAGGCTCTGCCGTTTTCAATTTCGGTGTCAGCAAAAGCAATCAGTCGTCGCGGACCGTGCGCTCCTTGCGCTCGTGGCGTTCCTGCGCTTCCAGGCTCAGCGTCGCAGTCGGACGCGCTTCCAGACGGCGCAAGCTGATCGGCTCGCCTGTCTCATCGCAATAACCATAAGTGCCTTCATCGATACGGCGCAGCGCTGCGTCGATCTTTGAGATCAGTTTGCGTTGACGGTCACGGGTGCGAAGCTCCAGTGCCTTGTCGCTTTCAGATGATGCGCGGTCCACGATATCGGGAAGATTGCTCGAGTCTTCCTGCAGATTGTTGATCGTGGACTTGGTGCCATCGAGAATGTCGCTCTTCCACTGCTCCAGGCGCATACGGAAGTAAGCCTGCTGACGAGGGTTCATGAACTCCTCGTCGTCGGACGGGATATAGTCATTCAGCTTTGTGTCAGCCATGGTCTCCATACCTCCCACTGGCGCGGCCTATATAGCGTGTCGCCGGTCTGCGCAATTGGCCAATGCATTAGGTTTAAATTAATCACCCTCACATGAACCTGCCCTGAATTCTGCAAGCTTTGCGCCAGTCCCCCGATTAGCTGTACGCACTTGCGGACACGGCGAAGCCTGTGCCCTATAGCTCTCGCAGCCGTGCGCGGCTCGCAACCAAACCAGATTGAACATCAGGTCTTGTATATGGCCCGCTACCACAGGCGCAGGGAATTGGAGGAGAAGGGCAGCTGGCGTCATGCGCTGGTCTTCAACAGCCTGCTTCTGATTCTCGCAGTCCTTGCGGTCCGTGTCCTGGTCAGCGCCTACTCCACACAGAGCCTCGATGGCAGCATCGACGCTGAGGCACGCGATGAAACGCGCCGAGAGATCGATCAGGCATTTGAGACCATCGTTCCCGACGGCGTTCCCTCCCGCGCCTATTGGGCAGAGCAGATCGCCAATGAGCTTGCACAACGCGACTTATCGGCTGCGCGCGGTTACCTGCTGGCGGCGCCCGCCATGCTCAGCCGGAATGATCGGCGTGCCCTGCTCGCCGCCGTCAACGCGGAAGAATCCGGCACCGAGGATGAACGCCTGACCCGCGCAGGCCTGCTTTTCCTGCCGAACGAAGTGCGCGCCGACTATCAGCGCGCCGTCGAACGCCCCGGCACTTTATATTCGGAGCAGAACGAAGCCACGAGTGAGGCTGCACTCGCCCCCGTTCCCGATACGGACACCGCTGAGGCCGATGCCGGCGAGCCACCAGCCGACGCATTGGCGGAAGACGTCTCCGATGACACGCAAGAAGCTGCAGCAGCTGAACCATCACTGGACTCCGCCTCACCCGTCTTCTCGATGATCGGCAACCGCGCCGATCTCGTGCGCCGCTCCCAGCAATGGGTAAACGGTGAGAGCACTGACACCGTTCAGCTTCGTCTCAGCGCCATCGGCCTGATCGAAGTCGCGAGCGGCGATGCAGATCCCGCACTCCTGACGGCCGTCTCGGTGCTGCGCGCGGCAGAACGGGCCGACCGCCTTGATCCGGCTTACGTGGCCTATCTCAATGAACGGGTGGATCTTGCGCTTCCAGAAGAGGAGCTACTAAGGCGCCTTTCGGGCGTCGTGAGCGCCGTCGTCCCGCCACGCGTACGTCAAAGTCAGGTCCTCGGCGCCTACGAGCAGTCTCTCAACGCTGAAGGCCTGCTTCGCCTGCGCCGTGACCTCGCATCGATCGCGCACATTGCTGCTGAGACAACCCCCGCTGGCGCGGTCACGCTGATCGAACTGGCCAGGTCGCCAGAAGATATCCGCAAGCTGGAAGTCGTCGCCCAGTCAGGCAGTGACAGGGCCGTTGCCCTCGCCAAGGCGATCGGCCCGCGTGTGACCGATCTTGCCCAGACCGGCATCCGCTGGTCCACTGCGCTCGTGTTTCAGATACTGGGACTGCTTGCCATCTTCGCCGCGCTCGTCTGGTCGACCGTTTCGGCTTTCCAGAAGATGCAGAATGCCAGATGGCAGTGAGGTTGCCGCTGGCCATCGGCCGGGCGAGGTCAGACCGAAGCGAATGCGCCCTGTAGCCCATCGATGAGCAGCTGAACCGACAGAGCGGCCAGGATCACCCCGAAAATGCGTGTGATCGCCCCAGCGACGCTGTCGCCCATTGCCTTCACTAGCGGCCCGGCAATCAGGAAGACGATCAGGCAGAGCAGCATGTTAAGGCCAATCGCCGCCAGAACCGCGGCTTGCGTCATCCAGTTGGCCGCCTCGGACATGAACAGCATCGCGGTTGCGATGGAGCCTGGACCTGCCAGCATCGGAATACCGATCGGAAAGACCGATACATCGTCCGGCTCTTCATGCTCTTCGAGATATTCGTCGGCGCGGGACTCGCGCCGTTCTGTGCGCTTCTCGAAAACCATATCGAGTGCGATGAGGAAGAGCAGCGCACCGCCTGCGGCCCGAAAGGCGTCGATCGTGATGTGAAGCTGACGCAGCAGCCACGTACCAAAGAAGGCAAAGCCAAAAATGATAAGCGTTGCCACCAGAATGGAGCGCCATGCCATGTTTCGCCGATAGCGGGCATCGCCCTTCGCCGTCAGCGACGCAAATACGGGCGCGACGCCAAGCGCATCGATGAGAACAAAGAACGTCACAAAGGACGCTGTGAATACAGAGACAAGATCGCCGGTCATGAGGCGCGCCTTAATCGTCCTATTTCAGCGCGTCCAGTATCTCCTTGACCCGCGCGTGCAAGGCAGGCCTGTCCTGACGCATGCTTGACGGGCGCTCGACGCTCTCTCCAGCCGCGATCATGGAGATTAATCGCAGGCCCCGCGCACGCTGCAGGAGGCCGGGAATATCCTCATCTGCCTCGGCTTCGAGAACGACATCGCTTTCAAGCTGGATAGATACAGGCGCTGACACGCCGCCCCGCTCGAGCACTTCAATTGCCTCGGCAAGGTCAGTCAGAACGGTTGGTTCAATCCTGGACTCAGTCATGATCGCACGGCTTTCAGGCATATTCCGCCTCTTCCAGGTCGGACTTGAGAAGTTTGCGGCAAGTGCCGAGCGCCTTGTAGAGGTCGCCGGATGCGACCAGTTCGGCGATATGGAGGATATCGTCGCGTTCCTGTTGCGACTGGCTTTTGTCTATCCAGTCAGCCAGCGCAGAGACAGCGCTGTCATAAAGCTTTCCGCTCGTCTCCCCGACAATATACATCTGCATGAGGCTGAAATAGGCCGCGTCCTGAGGCGTCGAGATGTCTTCGGGAAACATCACGTCGCGTTCGCGCAATATTCGCGCCTTGGTCTCAAGCAGCATGGTCCCGCGACGCTCTCCGTTGCGGATAACAGCTTCGTTGACGACGACGGCCTCGCCCGGTTTCAATGATAGTTTTAGCGGCATTGTGCTCGCTCTCCCCCGAATCCTTACTGGGATAATGCAAATTCAATACAAGTTGTAAGGTTAACATCGATTAAAACAGCATCCGTGGCGAAAATGCCGCGATTGACGCCAAGATAGGCGCGCGCAACAGGTTGCCCTTCGCACTTGCGTCCTTATCATCTGTTCTGAAAAGTTTTGGGAGAACAGCATGCGTTTTGAAGGCACTGAGAATTACGTTGCAACCGAAGACCTGCGCGTCGCCGTGAATGCGGCCATCGCCCTTCAGCGCCCGCTGCTGGTCAAGGGTGAGCCGGGCACAGGCAAGACCGTCCTCGCAATCGAAGTCGCGAAGGCGCTCGGCGTGCCGCTGATCGAATGGCACATCAAATCGTCCACGAAGGCTCAGCAAGGCCTTTACGAATACGACGCCGTGTCCCGGCTGCGCGACGGCCAGATGGGCGAGGAACGCGCCAAGGACATCTCCAACTACATCAAGAAGGGCAAGCTCTGGGAGGCTTTCACCTCCGACGAACGCCCGATCCTGCTGATCGACGAAATCGACAAGGCTGACATCGAATTCCCGAACGACCTCCTGCAGGAGCTCGATCGCATGGAATTCTATGTTTACGAAACCGACCAGACGATCAAGGCGAAGCAGCGCCCACTCGTCATCATCACCTCGAACAATGAGAAAGAGCTTCCGGACGCGTTCCTGCGCCGTTGCTTCTTCCACTTCATCAAGTTCCCGGACGAGCAGACGATGAAAGACATCATCGACGTCCACTATCCTGGTATCAAGCAGAAGCTGGTCGCCGAAGCGCTCACCACTTTCTACTCCATGCGCGAAGTCCCGGGCATGAAGAAGAAGCCATCGACCAGCGAACTGCTCGACTGGCTGAAGCTTCTGATGAACGAGGACATCGACCTTGAGACCCTCAAGGAACAGGACCCTGACAAACTGACACCGCCACTGCACGGCGCACTTCTCAAGAACGAGCAGGATGTTGCCTTGTTTGAGCGTCTGGCGTTCCTGTCACGCCGCGAAAGCGGTGGCCGCCGCGGCCCTGCGGGCTAGGCTTTCACAGCATGGATGAGGCGTTCGGCATTGCCATCGCCGCCAAGGATTGGGCTGTCCGTTTTTGCGCTGACAGCCCAATTCATATCCGCCAGCCAGTCGCAGAAGGCAGCCTCGGCGCGCTCGACGGCTGCACCATCAGTGACCAGGCCGCCCTTGCCAACGAACTCACGCCCGACCTCGAATTGTGGCTTGAACAGCGTCACCAGCTCCGCGCCTTGCGCCGCCAGTGAGAGCGGCACCTCAAGAAGCTTGGCCAGAGAGATAAAGCTCGCATCGCAGACGATCAGTGATGGCGCCTCGCCGATCATGTCTTCTGTCAGCGACCGCGCATCCGTCGCTTCATAGGCAGTGACACGTCCATCGCTCGCAATCTTCTCATGAAGCTGGCCGCGCCCGACATCGACCGCGACAACGCCCGCAGCGCCGCGTTGCAACAACACATCGGTGAACCCGCCCGTCGAAGCCCCGACATCAAGACAATGACGACCGGCAGGGTCCACCGCGAACTCGTCCAGCGCATGCGCGAGCTTCAAGCCACCGCGCGACACATAAGGGTGGGCCGGCTCCGCCTCGATGCGGTCCGCAGCCGCGATCTGTTGCGATGGCTTCGTCAGCGGTTTGCCATTCACCATGACCCGCCCGGCAGCGATCGCGGCCTGCGCCGCCGCACGGCTCTCAAAATGTCCAAGTTCCACAAGCGCCCGGTCTGCCCGATCACGATTTACCATTGCCATCCTCGCCGGAACGCAAGTTTCATCTAGGTGTTGCACTGAATGACCTGCTTGCAAGGTCCGGATCCGATTACCAAGGAGATTTTCCATGAGCCGCTTCCTTCCCCTCTCCGCAGCAGCCGCATCCATCGCGATCGTGTTTGCCTGCACACAGCAGACCTCTGATGCCCAGCAGGACACGGCGACGCCTGATGAAGACATGGCGGAAATGCAGGCTGACATGCCGCCATCCGAGGCCGACATGAATGGCAACGAGTCGCTTCCTTCCATGATGCGCGCAACCGGCGACCTCATGGGCAATGAAGGCGATACGATCGGCAGCGTGAACATGATCGAAGGGCCAAACGGCATCGTCATGGAAGTGTCGATTGATGAGGGCGGCCTGACCCCGGGTTGGCACGCCATTCATATCCACCAGACCGGCGACTGCAGCGATACTGGTGAATACACTGCCTCCGGTGGCCATGTCGGCAAGATCGAAGGTGGCCACGGCCTCCTCAATCCAGCCGGTCCAGAACCTGGCGACCTGCCAAACCTTTACGCGTTCGAGGATGGCTCGGTGAATTTCGAGACCTTCACTGATCTCGTCGCTCTATCTGACGTGATGGACGAAGATGGCGGCGCGATCATCATTCATGAAGGCCGCGACGACCATATGAGCCAGCCGATCGGCGGCGCCGGTGGGCGCGTTGCCTGCGCAGTCGTTCAGTAAGCGTCTGCCCTCAGCCACAAATGAGAACGCCGCCTCGCTTACGGGGCGGCGTTTTCTTTTGGCCTGAATGACAAGCCCGCTAGGGGTCGACCTTACCGCGTAGGGCTTTCTTCTCGCCAGTTTCCTTCTTGGCCTTGATCCGGCGCTCCACCGAGCCGCGCGTCGGCCGGGTCGGAATGCGGCGTTTGCGCTTCTTTGCGGCCTTCCGGATCATTGAGGTCAGGCGGTCACGCGCCGCATCGCGGTTTAGCGCCTGCGAGCGGTGTTCACTCGCATCCACGATCACATCGCCCTCTTTTGTGATCCTGTTCTTCCAGATCTGCCGGAAGCGCGTCTTGATGCGCGCAGGCACCGAGGATGCGTTGACATTCCACCTCAGCTGCACCGCGCTCGATACCTTGTTCACATTCTGCCCACCCGGCCCCGACGAGCGCGTGAACGTCTCTACAAGCTCCCAATGGGGAACGGTCAGCTCATCGTTGATTTCGAGATCTTGTTGGCGGGCCATGATGAAGGACTTGTTCAGCTAAGGTTCAAGCTTGGAACCTCATAATTAGTTAACGCTTGTATTCAGACCAGAAACATTTCCGGACAAGGGTCCGGTGAGCGAACTTGTAAAAGGAGGCTCCTCATGGCGTTCAGAAAACTATTTCTCCGTATCGGTGCCGCAGGAGCTCTCGCGCTCGCGGCGTTCACGCCCGTCGCCGCTGCTGACCGTGGGCAATATGACCGCGGCCATTATGATCGTGGTGATCGCGGCGACCGCTATCACGGTCACCGTGACCGCGGCAATCGGGGTTACCATCGCGGTGACCGCCGGGGCGACTATCATCATCGCCGGGACCAGCGCCGCGACTATCGCCGTGGACGCGACTATTATCGGGACCACAACCGCTACTACAACCGGGGCCGCGTCGTGACGCGCAACTATTACAGTGCGCCGACCTACTACCGCCCTCGCCCGCGCGTCGTGTATCATTACAACCGCGGCTTCCACCACCCACGCTACACGATCGGCAGCCGCTACCATTACGGCTCCAACTCGATCATCATCCGCGATTATGACCGCTATGGTCTCTACAATCCGCCGCGCGGCCATCAGTGGGTCTACCACCGCGGCAGCAATGATGCAGTCCTGACCTCCGTCGCAACCGGCGCCATCGTCGGTCTCGCGATCGGCATTCTTAGCCAATAGATCAGGCACAAAGCGACTAAACGGAAAGCCGGCTGCACCTCGCAGCCGGCTTTTTTGATGCCCGCCCTTTAAATCGCCGCAAATCATGTTCTATTTGCAGGACCGGGCGCGCCCTGCGGTCGGTGTTCTGTATCAACAGCTGAAAGGAGGTGATCCAATGTCGAGTGAGAAACCAGGAACGGCAAATGGGTCCGTCCGTGCTGGTGGCCTTGGAGAGCAACCTCTCTCTGATTGCTAGCACTGACCTGGGGCAGGTTTCGCCCTGCCAGGATTCATGGGCCAATCCGGCTCACGGAGGCCACCCCTCGGGGTGGCCTTTTCGTTTGACGGTCGCTCGCTAGTACCTGCCTCTATTGAGGTCTTCCGTCAGCCGGATATCGACCGCCTCGCCGGCAATGCGCTGGCGATACACCTGCGTATTCTCCAGCACGCGCTGCACATAATTGCGTGTCTCAGCGAAGGGGATGAACTCCACCCAGTCGATCGGGTCGATCTCACCCCGGCGCGGGTCGCCATATTCCTGCATCCAGCGGCGCGGGCGTGATGCCCCGGCATTATAGGCCGCAGCCGTCATGATATAGCTGCCATTGAATTGTCCGAGCAGCGTATCGAGATGCGAGCCGCCTAGCGTCATGTTGTAGCCAGGATCATCCGTCAGCCAGGATGTCCGGAATGGCAGGCCGAGGCGGCGAGCTTCCTCGCGCGCGGTTGCCGGCAGGAACTGCATCAGGCCGCGCGCATTGGCGTGCGACACCGCAGACGGGTTCATCTCGCTTTCCTGACGCGCCAGAGCATAGATCATCGCCCGTTCGACATTCGGCTCGCGCTGGAGCGGAAAGTCCGGGATCGGGAAGACCGCCTGCGGCGCGATCACATTCTTGGCGAGACCTGCCTTGGCGCCGCGCACCCCTACCTCGGGATAGAGGTAGTCATTTGCGACCTCTGACAGCAGCACATAATCAGCCTCTGTCTCCAGCGTATCGTCGATATTGTAGGCAAACCGGCGGAAATCCATTTCCTGGCCATTCTCGGCCAGCAGGATCGCCGCCTTCACCTGCGGCCGGCTCATGAACGCATTGCGCTCAGCTTCCGTCACATCGGCTTCGGTCTTCAGATAGATGCGCTGCAGCCCCGCTTTCTCAGCGGCGAGCTGGCCGTAATAGACGTACGGGTACTGCGCCGCCTTCTGATAGCTCGCGGCCGCCTCTGCCTGATTGCCAAGCGCCTCATAAGTGCGCCCCTGCCAATAGTGTGCCCTTGCCTGGCTGATCGGCGTAGACGTTCCCGCCTCCAGCGCCTTGAAGTGCGGCATGGCCATGGAAGGCTGGTTCAGGTGGCGAAGCGCTGTCCAGCCAGAAACCCAAGCGGCTTCAGCGAAATTCGACCCTGTCGTCATGCCGTGACGCGAGCCGAGATTGTAGGCGAGCTGGAAGTTCCGCTCCTGCAGCGCCTCACGGATCGGCCAGTGGCGTAGGTTCCAGAGAGCATCCTGTCCGGCTGCGGGCACTTGCGTGCCATCAATCTCTGCAAGTAGCGGCACCCAGTTTTCATCACGCTGGCCGGCACGTTTGCGCCAGTTCGCTCGGTCGAACATCAGCCCCGGATGGCTCTGCAGCGACGCCGGAACCGCGTCTACCGCCGCATCCACGCCAGCCGCTCTCGCCTGAAGCCGCACCCGTGCCTCGATCAGCGCAGCCCAGTCACTGCCAACGCGGGATTTCAGCTGCGACGCGGCTGTACGCTGGTTACTCCAGAGCAGGAAATCGGCGCGCTTGCGATGGTCGTCCTGGGTCAGCTGGTCGCCATACTGGCTCAGCACACGCTGCGAAATCGCGCTGTCCAGCGTGTTGCCATGCCAAGCTTCGCGGACAAGTTCGATCGCCTTGTCCATCTGTCCTCCGCGGCGGTACGCCTCCGCCAGTGCGATCCGCCCCTCCCCGGATGCAGGGCCACCCATCTGTTCAAACCAGGCGATCTTTTGAAGGTCGTCCAGCGCTGAATCGTTGATGATTCCCTCTGCGCGCACCTGCAGCGTCGTCATGAACGGCCAGTCGGCGCGCTGACGCAGCAGCACGCTCATTTCGTCAAATGACATGTTCTGGTCGCTGCGTCCGCGAAACCAGGTGATGAGGTCGCGAACGACGGCATCGCCCGATCGCGCTTCCAAGCTGCGCACCGTCGACCAGTCGCCCCGGTCCATCGCGGCAACCGCATCTCGGAACAGACGAGCCTCCGTTGTCGTTACCACACTCGACGCGGGCACCAGGTCTGGCTTAACACTCGGAGAAGATGAGGGAATCGCCACTGCAATCGGTGATGCAGTTGCCAGCATTATTGCTGCTGTAATCGCTCGGTATGTGGTAACGCCCATTAGGCCCTGCCTGTTTTCTTTTGGCTGTTGAGATGTCAGACACTTTATCGTCCAACTCAGCATATGTGTAACATAAACTTCGCGGCAAAATCACGATGTTCCATGGTTCAATCCCCGCACTCGTCACTCCGTTCCAAAATGGGGAGGTCGATCGCAAAGCGTTTGCTGATCTTGTCGAACGCCAGATCGAAAATGGAGCTGGCGCTCTGGTGCCCTGTGGCACCACAGGCGAGTCCGCCACGCTGAGCCATGCCGAACACCGGGAAGTGGTCAGCCTTTGTATCGAGGTGACTGCCGGGCGCATTCCTGTCATCGCTGGCGCGGGCTCCAACTCGACCCGCGAAGCCATCGGCCTCGTCCAGCACGCCAAGGAAGCTGGCGCCGACGCCGCCCTCTGCGTCTGCCCGTATTATAACCGCCCGGACCAGGCCGGCCTTGAAGCCCATTTCCGCGCCATCGCGGATGCCGTCGCCCTGCCGATTATCCTCTACAACGTACCGGGCCGCACGGTCTCGGACCTCCAGCCCGACACAGTCATCCGCCTCGGCAAGCACCCGAACATTGTCGGTATCAAGGATGCCACGGGTGATCTTGCGCGCATCAGCCTTCACTCGGCTGGCCTCAAAGGCGAGCAGTTCGTCCAGATCTGCGGCGAAGACCCGGTCACGCTTGGCTACCGCGCCATGGGCGGCACCGGCTGTATCTCGGTCACGTCGAACGTAGCCCCAGCCGAAATGGCAAAAATGCACAAAGCCATGGACGAGGCTGATCTCGAAACCGCGCGCGAGATCGAAACCCGCTTCATAGCTCTTCACAAAGCACTCTTCTGTGCGCCTTCTCCCGGCCCTGCCAAGTTTGCACTCTCGCGCCTTGGCCTCTGCAGCGACGAGGTTCGCCTGCCGCTCGTCGCGCCAGATGATGCAGCCCGTTGCAGGATTGAGGCTGCAATGGAGATCGCAGGCCTTATATAGCCCCCCATGTCAAAGAAGAGCCAGATCAAGGGCCGCTCGGACGGCCTCGTCGCGGAAAACCGCCGCGCCCGCTTCGACTATCAGGTCGAGGACACGCTGGAGGCTGGCCTGCAGCTTCAGGGCAGCGAAGTGAAGTCGCTCCGGAATGGCCGCGCCAATATTGCAGAATCCTATGCAGCCGTTGAGGAAGGCGAACTCTGGCTCGTGAATGCAGACTTCCCGCCCTATGAAGGCGCAAACCAGTTCAATCACGACCCCAAACGCCGCCGCAAACTCCTCGCCTCAAAGCGCGAGATCGCAGAGCTGTCACAAAAAGTAGAGCGCGCAGGCCGCACAATCGTCCCGCTAAAGCTCTACTTCAACGACCGCGGCATGGCGAAACTGCTCATCGGCTTGGCAACCGGCAAGAAGGCGCCCGACAAGCGCGAAACGGCCAAGAAACGCGACTGGCAGCGCGAGAAGTCCCGCATCCTGAAAGAAAACTAGGTTGTCCCAACCGGTTCACCGCCTCCCCAACGAAAGTTGGGGCCCATGGCGGCTGGAATGAACTTGAACGCCGCCTGTCGGCTAGCCCGCCAAGATCCGCGCACACTGCGCCGGATCAACATTGCCGCCTGACAGCACAACCCCGACTGATTTGCCCTTCGCCGCTTCCGGCAGGTCGAACAGGGCGCAAGCGAGCGCCGCTGCGCCGCCCGGCTCGACGACCAGCTTCAGGTGCCGGAAAGCCAGCCGCATTGCTTCCTCAATCTGATCGTCGCCGACAGCACACCCACCTGCCAGCAAGTCACGCCCCAGCGCCCAGGTCAGGTCCCCCGGCGACGGTGTCAGGATCGCATCGCAGATCGAGCGCGTGCCCGGCGCATTTACCTCAATCTGGTCTGCCGCCAGCGAACGCCGCCAGTCATCATGCGCTTCAGGCTCTGCTGTCCAGATCGCGACATCAGGGTCAAAGTGCCGATAGCCGAGCGCCAGCCCGGTAATAAGCCCGCCGCCGCCTGCACAACAGATGATATGATCGAGCGGCGTGTTCGCGTCGCGCATCTGCTGACCGAACTCCACTCCGGCGCTGCCCTGCCCCGCAATGATGAACGGATCATCGAAACTCGGCACGAGTGTCGCGCCGCGCTTTTTGGTCTCTTCAGCCGCAATTTCCTCGCGGCTTTCGCTGTCGCGGTCATACAGGCGGATTTCGGCGCCGTCGCGGCGCACGCCCGCGACTTTGATGGCCGGCGCATCTGACGGCATTACGATCAGCGCTGGCATCCGAAAGTTCTTTGCCGCCCTTGCGACGCCTTGCGCATGATTGCCTGAGGAGAAAGCGACAACGCCTTTCTCCCGTTCTTCCGGACTCAGCTGCAGCAATCTGTTGGTCGCGCCCCGGATCTTGAAGCTGCCTGTGATTTGCAGATTTTCGCATTTAAACCAGAGCTTTGCGCCCGCCATCTCATCCAGCGCATCATTGCGCAGGACGGGCGTACGCAGCACATGCCCATGAAGACGCCGGGCCGCGTCGAGCACATCCTCACTGGTCGGAAGCGCGCCCGATGACATGGTCTAGAGCCCCTGCCTGATCGCTGGTCCGGCCGCAACGCGCTGCGTCGTGAACCAGTCAGCGAACTGCTGAAGCCCTTCTTTCAGGCTGACTTTGGGTTCATAGCCATAGTCGGCCTTCATACGGGAAATATCGGCGCAGGTTTCGGTAACATCGCCCGGCTGCATCGGCTCCAGCGCCATGCGAGCCTTCTTGCCTGTGACCTCTTCGATCGTCGCAATGAACTTCAGCAGTTCGACCGGCTGGTTGTGCCCGATATTGTACAGCTTGTGCGCGCGCTGCCCCTCGACAAAGACGGCACGCCGCGTGGCAATCGCCTTCAGACCGGCCACGGCGTCTGCGATATAGGTGAAGTCACGCTTCATCTTACCGCCATTGAAGACGCGGATCGTCTCACCGCGCAGGATACGGTCGGTGAACGACCAATACGCCATGTCAGGGCGCCCCCATGGGCCATACACGGTAAAGAAGCGCACCCCGATCTGGGGAATGTCATAAAGCTTTGCATAGGCCTGGCTCATCAGCTCATCGGCCCGCTTTGTGGCCGCATAAAGAGAGACCGGCCTGTCGACATTGGCGTCTTCTCGGAACGGTGCCACCGCATCATCGCCATAGACAGAGCTTGATGAGGCATAGACCAGCATCGGCACTTTTGCCGCCCGGCGGCAGAATTCCAGCATCGCGAGGTGCCCGGTCAGGTTGGACTGGGCGTAGGCGAAGGGGTTCTCCAGCGAATAGCGAACGCCTGCCTGCGCCGCGAGATGGATGACCCGGTCAATCGTATCGCGCTCGGGCAGCCCAAGCAGCCTCTCATGGTCGGCGATATCGAGCTTGCGGAACGAGAAATTCTCGTACGTCTTCAGCTCATGCAGGCGCGCCTGTTTGAGCGCCGGATCATAGTAGGCGTTGAGATTGTCGAGGCCGATAACCTCATGGCCGTCGCTTAGCAGCGCTCCGGCAATTCGTGATCCGATAAAACCGGCGACGCCAGTTACAAGAAATCTCATCCGCTCACCTCGCGCGAACCGCTATAGCCAGTCGCGCAAATGAGGGAAAGGCACAGGCTGCGCTCGACAGCGCCGATGGCTCACCCGCCCGAATACTTCTGCAGGATGGCCCTCGCATCTTCTGCCGTCTCAGGATGCTCCAGGGCATGGGCAACGCAAGCCTCGAAATAGCCGGTCTTGGAGCCGCAATCGAACTCCTCGCCATCAAACTCATAAGCGTGGAAGGCTTGCGTCTCCATCAGGCGCACCATCGCATCGGTCAGTTGGATCTCGCCGCCAGCCCCTTTGCCCTGATCCTCCAGAAGACCAAAGATCTCAGGCTGAAGGATATACCGGCCAGTGATTTTCAGGTTTGAGGGCGCGTCCTCGCGCGCTGGCTTTTCGACCATGCCGCTCATCTCGATCAGGCGCCCGTCTCGCGACTTCGGTGTGATGACGCCATAGGACGAGACCTGCTCTTCGGGCACCGGGTTTACGGCAATGACATTCCCGCCAACTTCATCATAAGCGCTGACCATTTGCGCCAGCGCGGAAGGCTCTGCACGCAGGATCACATCGGGTAACAAGACTGCGAATGGTTCATCGCCAATGATGTCCTTGGCACACCACACTGCATGTCCAAGCCCCAGAGGCGATTGCTGACGGGTAAAACTCGCCGCGCCGGGGGGCAGCTTGGTGCGCTGAAGGTCTTTCAGGATATCGGCTTTGGAAGATTTTGACGCGAGGGTCTGCTCAAGCTCAAAGGCCTCATCGAAATAGTCTTCGATGGCATGCTTGCCGCGCCCGGTGACGAAAACGAAATGCTCGATCCCGGCCGCCCGGGCCTCATCGACGACGTATTGCAGCACAGGCTGGTCGACCACCGTCAGCAGTTCCTTCGGGATGGATTTCGAAGCTGGCAGGACGCGGGTTCCATGGCCTGCAACAGGCAGCACGGCTTTTCTGACTTTCATTCGTACTCTTTCGCATTCGACTTCTCTAGCAATCATATTGCCCGCTCAGCCGATTGCCAGAGAAAGCGCTAGGAAATCGCGTTAAAGAGAAAAAAGCCCATGACCATGGTCAGACCAGAGGCCGTGACCAGCGCTTGGGCGATCTGGCGAAGCGTCGAAGAACGCCCCTCGGGCGCAAACCGATTCTGCAGGTCATCCTGAAGCTGGCGTGCCGGTGAGTGCGAGCCGTCATGACGCTCAGAGCATGCCGCTTCCGGGCGCGATCCCGTGGCAGATTCCTGCTCACTCGCCTCGCTCTGCGGGTCTGGAAATGTCTTGCGCTCTGCGGTCATCTCGCCACCTTTCAATGGGCCTTGGATGTCTCACGACGCCCCTAACGAAGCCCTAAACTCCGCTCCCAAATTGACCGCTTTGCACGGATGGCAGGCAGTTTCTGCGAATTGCCGCCGAACTTCCGCAGGTTCGAAACACGCCCCTGCCCTTCGCGTTAGTCTCACAACGTCAACTGCGCAAAGCGAGGCAACTGATGACGACCCAAAAGCTTAGCCGTTGGGAATGGATCGCGCGGCTACGCACGCCCTTGCTCATTCTCCTTTGCGCTGCTGGCCTCGTCGCCGGCGCCGAATATCTCTGGCCCGATACCGATTATGTCGGCACGACGTTGATCACCGCCCGCTTTCTGACGATTGCCGCCATCGGCTGGGCGACAACCTCTCTCGCCGATCTCGCCATCAAGCGCCGCATGTCGCGGCTCGACATCGACGCCGCCGACAATTTCCTCGCCCGCAAATCTGCCACCCGCCTCGACGTTATGCGACGCGTCATCGTTGTTCTTGGCGCCATCGCAACACTCGCCTGCGCGCTTGTCGTCGTGCCCTGGGCGCGCCAGCTCGGCGTGTCGCTCCTCGCCTCAGCCGGTATCGTTGGTATCGCTGTCGGTCTTGCCGCGCGCCCGGTCCTCGCCAACCTAATCGCCGGTATCCAGATCGCCTTCACCCAACCCATCCGCATCGAGGACGCCGTCGTCGTCGAAAATGAGTGGGGCTGGATCGAGGAGATCGACCTTTTCTACGTCGTGATCCGCATCTGGGACCGACGCCGCCTGATCGTGCCTCTTACCCATTTCATCGAGAAGCCCTTCCAGAACTGGACCCGCAAGACCGGCACGATCATCGGCTCTGTCTACTGGTGGCTCGACTACCGTGCCCCGGTCGCAAAGATGCGCGACAAGCTTCAGGAAATCCTCGAGTCCACCGATCTCTGGGACGGCGAGGTCTGCAACCTCCAGGTTTCCGAAACCGACACGATGACCATTCAGGTCCGCGCGCTGGCCACCGCCAGCACCAGCCCCCGCGCCTGGGACCTTCGCTGCTATATCCGCGAGCAGATGATCAACTGGCTACAGGCCGAACACCCCGAAGCCTTCCCGCGGATCCGCGCCCGCGCTGAAGTCGCCGCCGACGAACCGATGGGGTTCACCCCGCCACCAAAGCCATCCGACATCGAGCTTGGTGACCAGTCGCTCGACGGCAGCGAGAACATCCCGGAGGATCACCCCCTCCCGAAGGCTTGAGCAAGCTCTCACCAGCCGCCTCCCCACCGAAAGGTGGGGCCCATGGCGGCTGGGTGGTCAGCTCTCAACCGCCATAGATCTCAGCTTTCGCTGTGAATACGGCCGAGGCGCGTGCGCAACGGATAAGGGGCTCAAGCCTAAAGCGTATTCACCGTATGCCCGCCATCGACCACGATGGTCGCGCCGGTCATATAGCTGCCCGCATCGGACGCGAGCAGCAACAGCGCGCCAGCCAGTTCACCATGCTCACCAAAGCGCTTCATCGGGATCCGCTTGCGCATCTTGTCGCCCGCTTCGCTGTCGAGGAATTCGTCGTTGATATTGGTCTTGTAGTAGCCAGGTGCGATTGCGTTCACGCGGATGCCATATCGGGCCCCTTCAAGCGCCATGACGCGGGTCATATGGTCGACGGCCGCCTTCGACGCCGCATAGGCTGAGATGAAGTATTGCGGGCGCAGGGCCGTAATCGACGCGATGTTGATGATGGAGCCGGGCTTGCCAGCATCGATCAGCGCATTGGATGCCGCTTTCGCCACGCGCCAGACGCCATCGACATTGGTTTCCATGACCGAGCGCCACTCTTCCTCAGTGATCTTCGTGTACCAGTTGTCGCGCGAGATGCCCGAATTGTTCACAATGATATCGCACGGCGCGCCAAGCTCTTCCTGGATCTTTGCAAAGGCCGATTCGACGCTCGCCGGGTCGGTCACGTCCATTGCCACCGCAAGAGCTTCGCCGCCCTGCGATTTGATTTCATCGGCCAGCGCCTCAAGTTTCTCAAGGCGCCGCGCAGCGAGCACAACCCGGGCTCCGGCCTTTGACAGGGCACGCGCGAAACTTTCACCAAGGCCACCGGATGAGCCGGTAACAAGCGCCGTTTTTCCGTTGAGTTTGAACAATTCCATGCCTCGCCTTTCGACTAACTATTGCTTTCACGCAAAATTTTTCCGATCACTCGCGCCATGAAGCTGACAATTCTGAAAGAAACAAGTCCGGGAGAGACGCGCGTCGCGGCAACCCCGGAATCGGTGAAGAAGCTTGTCGGCCTCGATCACACCGTCACCATTGAATCTGGTGCCGGTGTGGCTGCAGGCTTTCCGGACAAGGCTTTTTCAGATGAAGGTGCCACCATCGCAAGCTCCGCTGGCGAAGCGCTGCAGGGGGCCGATGTGCTCCTCAAGGTCCGCGCGCCGAGCGCAGAGGAAGCGGGCACCTATCCTGAAGGGCTGACAGTCATCGCGCTGATGAACCCGTTCGGCATGGGCGATCTTCTCACCGCCTTCAATGGCAAGAAGCTCAACACGCTCGCCATGGAGTTCACCCCGCGAATCACACGCGCCCAGTCGATGGACGCGCTTTCGTCCCAGTCGAACCTCGCCGGCTATCGCGCCATGATCGAAGGCGCGACCCTCTATGGCCGCGCCCTACCAATGATGATGACCGCCGCAGGTACGGTTGCCCCGGCCAAGGTCTTTGTCATGGGCGCAGGCGTTGCAGGCCTACAGGCCATCGCGACGGCCCGCCGCCTCGGCGGCGTGGTCACGGCCACGGACGTCCGCCCGGCTGCCAAGGAACAGGTCGCCTCGCTCGGCGCGAAATTCATCGCGGTCGAGAATGACGAGTTCAAGGAAGCCGAGACCGCTGGCGGCTACGCCAAGGAAATGTCTGACGACTACAAGAAGCAGCAGGCTGAACTGACGGCGACCCACATCGCCAAGCAGGATATCGTCATCACCACTGCCCTTATCCCGGGCCGTCCGGCCCCGGAACTGGTGACCGAAGAGATGGTGAAGGCAATGAAGCCCGGCGCTGTCATTGTCGACATGGCAGTCGCCACAGGCGGTAACTGCAAGCTGTCCAAGCCTGACGAAGTCGTCGATGTGAACGGCGTGAAAGTGGCCGGTTTCTCAAACCTGCCCGCACGCCTTCCGGCCGATACGTCCTCGCTCTACGCCAAGAACCTCGTCGCCTTCCTGCCGCTGATTACGGCCGAAGATGGATCGCTCAATCTCGAGACCGATGACGAGATTGTCACCGCGATGATCCTCACCAAGGGCGGCGAAACCGTGAATGAAAGGCTGAAATCATGAAAGCCATCCCAGTAGCTCTCTCGGCCTTTGCGCTGGCCCTGCCAGCCCATGCCGCCGAAATCACCAACCTCAACCCGACCGTCTTCCTGGCCGCGATCTTCGCGCTCGCCTGCTTTGTCGGTTACTATGTCGTCTGGTCGGTGACCCCGGCCCTCCATACCCCGCTCATGGCTGTGACCAATGCGATCTCTTCGGTGATCGTGGTCGGCGCCATCGTGGCAGCAGCATCGTCTGGCCTGATCAATGGTGGCTGGACCGCCAAGATCCTCGGCGGCGTCGCTGTCGCGCTTGCCAGCGTGAACATCTTCGGTGGCTTCATGGTCACTCAGCGGATGCTCGCCATGTACAAGAAGAAAGGGGAATAAATGGAACAGTTCACCAACACCTGGGCCCCGCTTCTATACCTTGTCGCGGGCATGCTCTTCATCCTCGCGCTGCGCGGGCTTTCCAGCCCGGCCACGGCGCGCAAAGGCAACCGGAACGGCATTATCGGCATGGGTATCGCCGTCGCCACGACGATCGCCCTTCTCTGGCCACAGCTTGATGCTGTCACCTGGGGCATCCTGATCGCAGGCGCCGCCATAGGCGCTGTAATCGGCGCTATCATTGCCCGCCGTATCCCGATGACGGCCATGCCGCAGCTGGTCGCTGCCTTCCACTCGCTGGTTGGTATGGCCGCCGTGCTCGTCGCCGCAGCCGCGCTCTATGCGCCAGCTGAATTCGGCATCGGCACAGTCGGCAATATTGCCACTGTCTCGCTGATCGAACTGGCAGTCGGCTCGGCCATTGGCGCGCTGACTTTTACCGGCTCGGTGATCGCCTTCGCCAAGCTCAACGGCAACATGTCTGGCTCGCCCATCCTGCTGCCAGCCCGTCACCTGCTGAACATCGCCCTCGCCGTCGCCATCGTGGCGCTCGTCGTCGTGCTGATCATGTCCAGCGGCGGCGCGACCTGGGCCTTCTGGACGCTGACTGTGCTCGCCTTCGTCCTCGGCATCACGCTAATCATCCCGATTGGCGGCGCAGACATGCCGGTCGTTGTTTCGATGCTCAACTCCTATTCCGGTTGGGCCGCAGCGGCGCTTGGCTTCACGCTCGGCAACTTCGCGCTAATCATTACCGGCGCGCTGGTTGGCTCGTCAGGTGCGATCCTGTCCTACATCATGTGTAAGGGCATGAACCGCAGCTTCATCTCGGTCATCCTTGGCGGCTTCGGCGCTGACGATGATGGCGGTGCGTCTGCCGGTGCACAGGTCGATCGCCCGTTCAAGCAGGGCTCTGCCGACGATGCGGCCTTCATCATGAAGAACGCGTCCAAGGTCATCATCGTGCCGGGCTATGGCATGGCGGTCGCCCAGGCACAGCACGCGCTGAAGGAAATGGCAGAGCTGCTCAAGGAAGAAGGCGTCGAAGTGAAATACGCCATTCACCCTGTCGCTGGCCGTATGCCGGGCCACATGAACGTGCTGCTCGCTGAAGCGCAGGTGCCGTACGACGAAGTGTTCGAACTGGAAGACATCAATTCCGAGTTCAACACCTCCGACGTCGCCTTCGTGATCGGTGCAAACGACGTGACCAACCCGGCCGCAAAGACCGACCAGACTTCGCCGATCTACGGCATGCCGGTCCTCAATGTTGAGGATGCAGGTACGGTGCTCTTCATCAAACGCTCCATGGGCTCCGGCTATGCCGGTATCCAGAACGAGCTCTTCTTCAAGGACAACACCATGATGCTGCTGTCCGACGCCAAGAAGATGGTCGAGAATATCGTCAAGGCTTTGTAGCCGGTGCGGCGAAGCCGCAGAAAAGGCCCCGGCAGGGGCTGAAGACAGACCGACCACAAGAAAGCCCGGCCGCACTGGCCGGGCTTTTTTTGATGCCCTCTCAATCTGCGCATCACCATGGCTTGACCATGGTGCCCATCTCCTGCTGCATCATCGGGCGCAATCGCGGGAGATGGATCCCACGGTCAAGCCGTGGGAAGACGTATTAAAGCGACGGAATGCCAGCCCGACAGCACTGGCCGGGCCTTGAGCCGCCTACCCCGCAACAGCCATCCGCCAGCCATCCTCCGCCTTGCCGCCCACTGGCAGCATGCCTATCTCTGGCCGCGCGAAATAATAGCCCTGCATCAGCTCGACGCCCATCTCACTCAGCGTCTCGCACTCACCCTCCGTCTCGATCCCCTCGCAGATTGGTGTGACGTCCAGCTTTCGCGCGATCTTCAATATCCCGTCCACGATGATCTTCTTCGGGTCGCTCGCATCAATGCCGCGGATAAGCTCCATATCGAGCTTGATGTAGTCCGGCTGGAAGGCCGCCAGCAGATTCATTCCGGCATAGCCTGCGCCGAAATCGTCAATAGCGGTCACGAAGCCCATGGAGCGATAGGTCCTGAGAATATGAAGGAGGTGATCTGTGTCCATCCGCTCATTCTCGGTGAACTCGAACATGATCCGCTCGAGCGGAAAGCCTGTTTCCATCGCAACGCCCAGCGTCTGGCGGATACAGGCGCGCGGTTCATAGACGGCGTTCGGAAGAAAGTTGATCGACAGGCGGGGCGCCGCCTCGGCCTCTTTCAGGCCAAGCCCGGACGCCGTCCGGATCGCGGTCGTGCGGCACAGCTGGTCAAAGGAATAGCGCGTCTCATCGGTGACCTGAGACAGCACTGCTCCTGCGCCTTCCCCTTCGCTGCCTCGCACAAGCGCTTCATATGTGTGGGGCTTGCCTGTGTTGACGTTCATGATCGGCTGGAACGCCATTGTAATGTCGATAGGCAGAGGGGCGCTGTTGCGGCAGCGATTACAGTCTGGGGTCATTCTGGCACCTTCATTTTCACCCTCAAGGTGCACTGTCCGAATTTATCAAAGGTTTATTTGCTAAACTTTCCTGCTCTTTCTCAATCACAATAAGAAAAGGCCGCCCTGCGAGCGGCCCTCCCTCCCTCTTTTCCGCAGTTCCGAAATCTACTCCCCGAAAACCGCGCGCGCTTCTTCCTCGTCCATCATGGCCTGACGGACCTGTGGAATATTGGGGCCGCCATAGGACAGGAACTCGTCATGGAATTCTTTCCAGCCTTCGGTGCCCGTCGCATCCGGATAGTTCGCCGCCACCCAGTCATTGCGCAGCTTTCGGATCATCAGCTTGCCCATCGTGTAATTGAGATAGGCCGGATCATACGTGCCCCGCGCGGCCTGCTGCAGCGCATTGCCGCGGTCGATATAGCACTCCTCGCGGAACAGCTCGTAGCTGTCATCGACGCTCCAGCCCTGCGTATGCAGTCCAATCGTCGAAAGGTAGCGGCAATTGCGCAGCAGCGCGTTCGACAGCTGGCCGATTTTGGTTTCCGGGTCGCCATCATGCAGGCCCGCATCCAGCATCATCTCTTCGGTATAGTGCGCCCAGCCCTCGGCGAAGGCGTAGCCGACAAACATCTGCCCGAAGACCGAGTCAGAGCGGTTGGCATGCAGGAAGTTCAGGAAGTGGCCCGGCCAGACTTCGTGGATCGTCGTGCCGAGAAGGTCCATCTTGCCCGGAATGTATTCGGCGCGCGTCGCCTCGTCCCAGCTCGGGTCCGGCGGCGAGATGTAATAGACCGACGGCATGCCTTCTTCATAAGGCCCCGGAATGGAAATGTAGGCTGAGTTCTGACGGCGATAGGGCGGCGACTCCGCGACCAGCGCTTCCTCGGTGCCCGGGATGGAGACAATGTCCTCATCGATCAGGAACTGCTTCAGCGCAGGCAGCGAGTCGCGCGCTTCCTGCACCGGGCCATTCTCCGGCTTGTTCGCCGCCATCTTGGCCATGCAGTCAGCCATGTTCGCGCCCGGGGCAAACACCGCGCAGGCTTCGGCCAGCGCATCCTGATTGGCCTTCAGGTCAGCACGCCCGATGGCTTCCAGCTCGTCGAGCGAAATGCCAACGCCTTCGGTCAGCGCGATCATGTTGGAGAATTTCTCCGGCCCGAGCGCGAAACCGTCCTCAGTGCCCTCTTCGCTCTCGATGTAGTCGGCAACAGAGCGCATGGCGGCCGCAGCTTCTGCGACCACGGCGTCATACTCGGCGATCAGCGCTTCGTCCTGAACCTCGGCAAAGGCCTCCCTCGCGCCGGTCTCATAATGATCAGCCAGCCCGTTAAAGCCTGCCGTGCCCAGCTTCACATAGGTCGCCGGCATGGGCAGCTTCAGATTGGCTTTCGCCTGCGCAGCGGCCTCGGGGACGTTCTTCGCGTATGCAATGAACGCCTTCATCCGCGTTTCCGCGTCAGCATAGGGCCGGGCGACATAGACGCTCGGGCCAAGCGGGCCGAGATAGAAGCTCGGATTGAGATGCGGCTGGTCAGCTTCGGTCAGCCAGAACAGCTCACCCTTCATCGTGTTGATCAGATACTGGCGCTCGAACGCATCGGCCTCACTCAGGCTACCTGCATCCATTTCTTGCGCCAGCTCGATGGCAAACTGGCGATACAGGATCTGCGCTTCGAGGCCCGCATCGCTCCAGTCTGGCAGCTGGCCGTCAAACTCATGCCGCCCCTGGCTGACAGCGAAGGTCGGATTAAGCTCGAAATACCCTTCAAGAAAGCTCTCCATGTAGCGGTCCCAGCTTAGCCCCTCGGCATTCAGCTCTGCAAACTCGCTTACGCTCGTGAGGATATCTGCCTCGCCAGAAACAGAGGCACTTGCCGTCTCCCCCGCCGCGCCGGTCTCAGGCGTCGCGCAGCCAGCAAGGACAAGCGTCAGCGCAGACGCGGCGAACATAAGGGGCTTCAGTGTCATGGGGGTCTCCTCAATGGGCAGGGCCGCCAAAGCGGCGGCCATTCGGCAGTCTGGATTGGGCGAACATCACCACGTCTGCGCCCGCACCGCAAACACGAAAAAGCCCGGCACACTGGCCGGGCTCTCTCAATTCGTATCTAGCGCTTGGGGTCTTCCACGTCCGGGTCGACCACCGAATAGGCATCCTCAAGCAAATGCCCGTCCGGCTTTTTCTTCATCGCCGAATGGCCTTCGATCGTCTCGCTCGATGCATCGTCATGGTCGTCATTCGGTACATTTGGAAGGCGTTCATCCTCCATATCGACAACGAGATCGGCTTCATGATCCGGCTGGTCAGCGATGGGCGAGCCATCCTTATAACCAGCACCTGCGGTGGACTGATCCTCTACATCTTCGCCCTTGCGAAAGCCCTCGCCATAGCCGCGCTGACGTTCCACTTCTTCAACTCTCTGATGGTCGCGCTCACTCATCGCGGGTCTCCTTTGTGACTGTTCACATAGGAAACGGGCAAGGCGTGAGCGCGGTTCCAATCGCTATCGCGTATGCGCAGGCCCAAAGAGCACGGCATTCACCAGAAGCAGGTTCAGACCGTCGAGATAGGCACGCGTCACCGGGCTTTGCGTGAAGGCGATCACCATGCCAGAGCCCTGCTGCTCTGCCATCAGATACGGCTTGTAGGCGAGCTGTGCCCGGTTCTCTTCCCAGAGATAGCCGCTCGCCACCAGCTCATCGGCCGCCGCATAGCGAAACACATTGGCGCCGTCGGCATCATTGAGAGGCCTGTAGATGGTTGAGCCCTGATAGAGCGCCACCGCCTCCTCATAGCCCGACGACAGCCAGTGGTCAGTATCTGCCACCACATTCGCCAGAACGCCCGGCACGCTGTCAGGTCGCGCGGTCTGGTTCGCCGTAACCGCGTCATAATCCTCATCGCTCTCGATAAGCAGGCCAGAGGCAGGCGTTTCCTCACCATCGCTGCGCTTTTCTTCCTCGGCGAGATAGGCCGTCTCCGCGCGCGCAGAGAGCAGCTTGTCATCGCCGCTCGTCAGAGCTCCAAGCGCACCCTCGAAACCGATCAGAACGCCGCCATTGCGGGTAAAGGTGGCAATGGCCGACTTCCCGGCCGCCCCGAGCTCGCTTTCAAAGCCCCAGCCGGCATCCGGCAGGATCAACACGTCGTAACGGCCAAGATTGGCGCGTTGCAGCGTGCCGACACGGATCGGCGCGACCGGAATACCGAGCTCCCGCTCCAGTACATAGCGCGCCGCGCCAGCATCCGTCGCGCTCGTCCCTTCGCCCCAGGCCATGGCGACTTTCGGCATGGTCAGGGCGACGAACTTGTCGCTGCCATAGTTCGGGCCGTCCTCGACCCAGCTCGACTGCAGCGCCACATATTCAGCGCCGATCTCCGTCGCGAGGCCATTCAGCGTGGTCGCAAGGCTGCTCTCATTGGCCGCCAGCGGGAAGACCACCGACCCACGCGGATATTCGCGCCCATCGACCGTGAACGCCTCGGTCGTTGCGCGGCCCGTCAGGCCGGCATCCAGCGCGCTGAGCACGAGCTTTGCCTGCCCAGCATCGCTCCAGGGCACGACATAGCCATAGGCCGCATTTGACGCCGTCAGCGCGGTGACCGGATCCTCGGCGCTCACCATGCTCGCATTGGAAACATTCACCTGCCCGCATGTCCGGCTCGTCACGCCTTCCATCAGCGGCATGGACCAGGCAGTCACGTCATAGAGCTCATGATTGAGGCCCCGATCGCGGCGCGACTCCTGCTCGTCGACAAAGTCTTCAGGCAGGCTCGTATCTTCGCTCAGCAGCGTCGTGATCCGCTTGCCGGACGGCTGCGCACGGTCGACTACCAGCGCCCCGTCAGGATAGCGCACGCCGCAGGCCTGCGCGCCCGGCGACAGGCGCTGAACGGTAATGTCCTGCGCGGCCAGCTTGCGCCCAAGCTGCTCTGCCTGCCAGCGCCGCTCGGAGAGATCGAACACAAAGTACCGGTCGCTCGCCCCGCGCGCTTCAGCGGCGGCTTCACGCCGGTAGGAGGCAAAATCATTCAGGAACAGCGACTGGTTGTTCGCGACCACTTCCGCCGTCGACAGCGTCGCCACGAAGTGCTGCTCCACACCCTGCTTATAGGTCAGCACATCGCCAGTAGAGCGCTCATAGGCGAGCCCGCGCGCAGAGCCCTGCTCGTAGGTCATTGCGATCGCACCGCCGAGCGTTGGCCACATGTCGCCATAGCCCGGATAGAACGCGTCAAAGACCTCGCGGGTGAAATAGTCATAGCCGCGCTGGTCGAACCAGCGAGCATGATTGCGCCCGATCAGAACCTGCTTTTCCTTCTGGGCTTCAGTGATGTTCGGATTGAACGGGTCGGCGGCTGGCGCAAAGAAATAGCTCTCATCCCCGCCCATTTCGTGTGCGTCGACCACGACCACCGGATGCCATTCCAGCATGCTCGACACCCGGCCCCGCGTTTCCGGCTGGGACAGGGTGAACCAGTCGCGGTTCATATCAAAGAGATAGTGATTGAAGCGCCCGCCCGGCCATGGCTCGTCATGTTCGGCGGTGTAGCGGTCCGCAAAAGGCGTGATCCCACGTGCCGCCTCGAAACTGTTGGTAAAGCGCGCCCGCCCGTCCGGGTTCTGCATCGGGTCGATCACGACGATCGTATTCGAGAGGATCGTATCGACCGTCTCGTCGCTTTCCGCAGCCAGTAGGTGATAGGCGAGCGCCAAGCCCGCATCCGTGCTCGAAATCTCGTTTCCGTGGACGCCATAGGACAGCCAGACCACCGCAGGCGTCTCATCGATCAGGGAGCTGCGCTCACCCGCAGACAGCTCACCCGAAGCCAGCCGGCTCATATTCGCCTTGATTTCATCGAGGCGCGCCATGTTCTCCGGCGAAGAAATCACCGCATAGAAAAGCTCCCGGCCTTCCCAGCTTTCCGCATAGGGCGTGATCTGCATGCGGTCCGGCGCCGCGTCGGCCAGCGCTTCCATATAGTCGCGCGCTTCGGTGACAGTAGAAATCTCATCGCCCGGCGCATGACCTGCGACCTCTTCCAGTGTCGGAATGGCCGGGTCAGCCTGAATGGTCAGAAAGCTCTGCGCCCCTGCCTGCCCCGCCATCAGGGCGCCGCCCATCGCTACTGCAGCTATGACCCTAAACTTCATACCAGCCTCCCCGGCACATCTACTCAATTTTCGCTGGCGCCAGCTAAAGCCGACGCAGGTCACCGCATCAAGTCACACCTCGTTGAATTGACCCGGCCACCTGCATTTGCCTCAGTTTGCGTCACACGCCCGCCTGCTGACCACCCGGCTCGCCGGATGGACTTGCCGCGCCACTTCATGCCACACCCCCAGATGTAAAGACTGTTGCAAATGCAAAGGCCCGTCATGACCGCCGATCTCGATCATCTCAAAACCATCGAACAGCGCCTGCTCTGGCTCTCGGCCTGGACGGTCCACAACGCCAACAATATCCGCAAGAAGGAAGACGGCGCGATCAAGGTGGGCGGCCACCAGGCGTCCTGTGCCTCCATGGTGCCGATCATGACGGCGCTCTATTTCAACACGCTGAAGCCGGAAGACCGCGTCGCCGTCAAACCGCACGCCTCGCCTGTCTTCCACGCCATGCAATACCTGATGGGCAACCAGACGCGCGAGAAGCTCGAGAATTTCCGCGGCTATGGCGGCGCCCAGTCCTATCCAAGCCGCACCAAGGACGTCGACGATGTCGACTTCTCCACCGGCTCTGTCGGTCTCGGCGTTGCGGCGACTGCCTTCAACTCCCTCGTGCAGGACTATGTCGCCGCCAAGGGCTGGCTAGGCGAGACCCCGCTTGGCCGGCAGGTCGCCCTCGTCGGTGACGCCGAACTCGACGAAGGCAATGTCTATGAATGCCTTCAGGAAGGCTGGAAGCACGACCTTCGCAACACATGGTGGATCATCGACTATAACCGCCAGAGCCTCGACGGCGTTGTCCATGAAGGCCTCTGGGAAAAGATCGATGCGATCTTCAAGGCCTTTGGCTGGCGTACCGTCGTGCTGCGCCATGGCGTCCTGCAGCGCGAAGCCTTCAGGGAGCCGGGCGGCGAGGCCCTGAAAGAGTGGATCCAGAACTGTCCGAACATGGACTACTCCGCCCTCACCTACAAAGGCGGCAAGGCCTGGCGCAAACGCCTGATGAACGACATTGGCGATCAGGGCGACGTCTCCGCCCTTCTCGACAAGCGCAGCGACGAGGAACTCGACGCCCTGATGAACAATCTCGGCGGCCAGTGCCTCGCAACGCTCACCGAAGCCTTCGACCAGATCGATGACGACAAGCCGACTGTCTTCCTCGCCTACACGATCAAGGGCTGGCAGACCCCGCTCGCAGGCCACAAGGACAATCATGGCGGCTTCATGAACAATCCCCAGTTCGCTGAATTCCAGAAGCGCATGGGCGTTCCGGAAGGCGAGGAATGGGACAAGTTCGCCACCGTTGAGGAGGAAGAAGGCCTCCAGAAATTCCTCGATAGCGTTCCCTTCTTCGCGAAAGGCACGCGCCGCTACACCGCCCCGGCCATCAAATCCCCCGGCCCGGTCTGGCTGGATGACCGCGAACTCGCAACGCAGGCTGGTTTCGGCAAGATCCTCGACGCCCTCGCCCGCGGAGACTCCGATCTCGCCGACCACATCGTCACCATGTCGCCGGACGTGACCTCCTCAACCAACCTCACTGGCTGGGTCAATCGCCGCTCGCTCTTTGCCCGGCGTGAGGTCTCAGACACCTTCAAGGAGCAGTCGATCCCGTCCGCGCAAAAGTGGGAATTCTCGCCCGAAGGCCAGCATTTCGAGCTTGGCATCGCAGAGATGAACCTCTTCCTCCATCTCGGCCAGTGCGGGCTTGCGCACAGCCATTTCGGCACCCGCCTCATCCCGATCGGCACACTGTACGATCCGTTCATCGCGCGCGGCCTCGATGCCCTCAACTATGCCTGCTATCAGGATGCCCGTTTTATCGTCGCAGGCACTCCGTCCGGCATCACGCTCGCGCCCGAAGGCGGCGCCCACCAGTCGGTCGGCACGCAGCTCATCGGCATGAGCCAGGACGGCCTTGTCAGCTTTGAGCCAGCCTTCCTCGATGAGCTTTCCATCATCATGGACTGGAGCTTCGACTACCTCCAGCGCTCCGGCGAGAACGACCCGGATGAGCGCACATGGCTGCGCGATGAGACCGGCGGCTCGGTCTATCTCCGCCTCTCCACTCGCCCCATCGAACAGCTCGGCCCCCGCAACCGCGACAATGAAGAGTTCCGGCGCGGCGTCGTCGACGGCGCCTACTGGCTACGTGAACCCGGGCCCAATTGCGAAGTTGTCATCGCCTATCAGGGCGTCATCGCCCCGGAAGCCATCGAAGCAGCAGGCCGCATCGGCAATGACCGCCGGGATATCGGCGTCCTCGCCGTGACCTCAGCTGACCGTCTCAATTCAGGCTGGACCGCCGCCCGCCGCGCCCGCGCCAAAGGCCACAGCTCGGCGATGAGCCAGATCGAACGCCTCATGGCAAAAGTCCCGCGCGACGCGACTCTCATCACCGTCACCGACGGCCATCCCGCCACCCTCGCCTGGATCGGCTCCGTCGCCGGCCACATGACCGCCCCGCTCGGCGTCGAGCATTTCGGCCAGACCGGCACCATCCCCGACCTCCACCGCCACTTCCAGATCGACACCGACGCCATCGTAAACGCCGCGAACCATCTGAGTGCGGGAAGGCGGATCAGGCTTTCAAATCCCTAACCCCCAAAGCCCGTCATCCCGGTTTCCGCAAAGCGGAACGCCGGGACCCAGATTGGGAAACCTCTCAAAGTCCGCATGGTGAGCAAAGCATGCCCCAGCGAAAGCTGGGGTCGAACCACGGGCGTGGGCGCGTCCGCCGCGATCACAGCACATCGCGCAACGTCCCACCTTCCCCTCCGCGCCCAAATCGCTAGGCTCAGCCACAGCACCAAGAACCGGCCGCATGAGACGGCCCGGCCCCGGAGGAGACCCGTCATGCCTGTCCTGTCGCTCTCGCGCATTCTTGCCCATTGGGCCGCTATCCAGCCGGAGCGGGTCGCTGTCGATCATGAGGGCCACCAGATCACATGGGCGGACCTCGACGCGCGGACCAACCGGCTGGCCCGCGCCTATGCAGACCTTGGCGTCAAGGAAAACGACTTCGTCACCATCGCCCTGCCCAACAGTCTTGAATTCTTCGAGGCGACCTTCGCGGCATGGAAGCTCGGCGCAACGCCGCAGCCGGTGTCTGCCCGCCTGCCGAAATATGAGCGCGACCAGATCGTCGAGCTTGGCAAGCCATCCCTCGTCGTCGGCGTCGCGGAGGGCGAGTATGCGCCCACCCCGTGCGTGCCCGCAGGCTTCACCCCGGATAGCCGCCTCTCTGAAGCAGAGCTGCCCGAGAAGACCGCCACTTCCCTGAAAGCGATGACGTCAGGCGGCTCCACGGGCCGCCCGAAACTCATCGTCTCAAAGCTTCCAGCTGAGTGGGACACCGACATGGATTTCCTCGAAATCCGCAATCAGGGCTCGATGCTGATCCCGGGGCCGCTCTATCACAATGGCCCTTTCATGTGGGCCACCATCGCCCTCTTCAAAGGCGCGACCGTCGCCGTTACGACCCGTTTCGATGCCGAGAAAACGCTGGAGTTGATCGACCGGATGCAGCTCGAAACCGCCTATATGGTACCGACCATGATGCGCCGGATCTGGGCCCTGCCGGAAGAGGTCCGCACCCGCTATGACGTCTCGAGCCTCAATGCGCTCTGGCACCTTGCCGCCCCCTGCCCGCCCTGGCTGAAAGAGGCCTTCATTGAGTGGCTCGGCCCGGAAGTGATCTGGGAGCTTTATGGCGGCACAGAGGGCCAGGGCTCGACCACGATCCAGGGCACCGAATGGCTGACTCACAGGGGCAGTGTCGGAAGACCGGTTGAGACATGCGAGATGAAGATCGTCGGCGAGGATGGCGCCGAGCTGCCGCCCGGCGAAGTCGGCGAGGTCTTCCTCCGCCCGCTCGCAGGTCAGGGCACCTCCTATTATTATCTCGGCGCAGAAGCCAAGGCGATCGAGGGCGGCTGGGAAAGCCTCGGCGATATGGGCTGGATGGACGAGGACGGCTATCTGTACCTCACTGACCGCAAGTCAGACATGATCATCGTTGGCGGCGCGAACATCTACCCGGCAGAGGTCGAGGCCGCGCTCGATGCGTTTCCGGGCGTCCGCAGCTCAGCCGTGATCGGCCTGCCGGATGAGGATATGGGCTCGCGCCTCCACGCCATCATCGACATGCCTGAAGGCGACCTCGACGAAGCCGCCCTTACCGCGCACCTCAAAGAGCGGCTGGTCACTTACAAGCAGCCGAAATCCATCGAACTCGTGCGCGAACCCCTGCGAGATGATGCCGGCAAGACCCGCCGCAAAGCCCTTCGCGAAGCACGGGTATCGCTCGCGGCGACCTGAACCGGGATGTCGCCGCCCCCCCCCCGCAGCAAAATGAAGCCTATTTCTGCCGCAAATTCATCGGGCGCACTTCCCGGGCGAGGTCATTCGGCGACACACCTCCGCGATATTCGCGAAAGGCGCGGCGTGTCCCGTTCAGATGCGTCGCGCCTGCCCGAACGAGAAACACTTCAAGGTCATCGCTTTGCCGTGCGGTCTGGTCCAGCCGGACGGCGTTGAACCCGGCGGACACGACAGGTGCGATGACAGACCAGCTCTGCGCCGTCGCACTGACGTCCCGACCTGCCTGCGCAAAAGACACCTGCACGACCTGCCTCTGGGTCGCCCTGTCGTCACCGGGCGCGCGCACGAAGGATGGGCTGGACGCGCATGTCACGCTCTCGCTATCGGCTTGCAATACTTGGAATCCCTCGCCTTCGCAGGCCGACACGATCAACTCGGACACAGACCGCGCATCGGTTCCCGAAAACGTCGCGCCGGGCCCTTCAGAAAAGGCCTGCGAGCCTGCGCCATCGACTGACGCGCAGCCAGCCAGAAGAACAAAACCGGAGATAAGGACTGAAGCACGCATCGAACTGGCCTTCCTGCTTGCGAGCCACGAAAGCCGGCTCGTGTGCCATTGATTATAGTCCGCATCCGCAATTTTGAAAGGCAGGCGAGAAACCTTGCATTGCGCCCTTCACGTTCTGCGAGCAGAGCGCAGCGCAAAGCCTGGGCCCAAATCAGCGACCCGTGGACGCCGCCGCGCCTTCCTTGGCCGCCGCCAGTCTTGCAGACCGCCGCTCCAGGCTCGCGCGCAGCCGGGCATGGCGCTCAGGGGTCAGCGGATAGCTCCAGATGAGCGGCACGGCGAGACTGTAGAGCGCGATGGGGCCGAGGCAGTAGACCAGGCGGAGCGCCAGAACGCCCTCTTCGGCCGACGCACTTGCCCCGCCCATCGCCTGATAGCCAAGCAGTCCGACGATATTGAGCGCGACGCCTGTAAAGATCGCCGCCGCCAGCTTCTCCGACAGGCCGATCACTGCAAAATACGCCCCTGCGCGCCGGCCGCCTGACCGCGCGCTGTCGACATCGATCACGTCAGCCAGCATGGCCAGCGGCAGGAATTGAAGCCCGCCAAAGGCAAAGCCCTTGAGCAGGAAGAGACAGAAGAAGGCGAGATAATCGCCATAGCCGAGCAGCAGGTTTGCCGCGCTCACGAAACTGACAAAGCCAAGCGTTCCAAGAAAGGCGCGATGCTTCCCGAATTTGCGGCCCATCCAGAGCCAGAACGGGATCGCGGCAATGCCCGCTACGAAATAGAGGAAGTACGCCGCCCCGATCGTCGGAATGCCGACAATGTCGCGGATGAAGAATAGCGACACCGCATTGCGCAGGCTCTCGCCCGCGATGACGAAGAAGGCGATCAGAAGGACCCGGCGCATCGGGCCATTGCGCCACATGTGTTTGAAGCCCTCGATGACCGGCACACGCTCGCGCGCGGCTGGCGGCGGCTCCTTCACGGTTGTAACCACGAGCAGCGTCAGCAGCGGCACGAGAACAATAATGGTGATGGCGAGCCAGAACAGGACCGGCCCGGTCAGCGCCGACCGGTCACTCGGCACGCGGTTCATGATGTCGCCAGAGAAAGCGCCGATCATGTCGCGCCACATGGAAACGAACACCTGTCCAACCGCGCCGCCATCCGCGAGGACTTCGACAGCCATCGGCACCGCTGCCGCCAGAAGCAGGCCACCAAGGACAAAGAATTCACGCGCCGCGGTAATCCGACTGCGCACATGATAGTCGGCCGACAGCTCCGCCCCCCACGCCCGGAACGGAATCTGGATCATGGTGGCAGACGCAAAAAAGGCCGTCAGCCAGCAGAGCAGGTAGAGCACCCCTGCCCCCTCCGACGGGACGAAGAGGAACCAGGAGGCGATCATCAGACAAGGCGCGCCCAGAACCATATAGGGCTTGCGGCGGCCAAACCGCGTGCGGCCCCGATCTGAAATCTCGCCCATGAGCGGGTCGGTGAAGACATCGGTGAACCGCGCAAGCATCAGGATCGTGCCGACCAGCGCGAGGCTCCCAAGGCTCGCGCCATAGTGGGCGGGCAGCCAGATCGCGAGCGGATAGCCATAGATGGCGAGCGGGATGGCCAGTGAGCCGTGCAGATAGATCGCGCGACGGCTCAGCCCGTCATGCGCCGAAACAGGCTTTGCTGCAGCGCTCGCTGCAACCTCCGGGTCCACAATCGCCATGGGCCGCTTCCTCCATTTGTGCGCCCGTCTTTTGTTTTCGCGGGCACATCGTTTTGTCTCAATCGACGGTTTCGCACCCCTCTTGTCAATTAGCATCCGGCCCACCTCGCGCGGATGTGATGGCCCGGCCAGCGCAGGATGGCGCTGCCAGCGATGCGGCGACCGCGAACCCCAGCTCGGATTACAGAACGCCCGCCTCTCGGATATCGTCTGCGGCAAAGTCGATCAGCGCCCGGATCTTTCGCGGCAGGGCTCGCCCCTCCAGATACACCGCGTTAAGCCGCAGCGGCAGCCCTTCGAACCCGGTCATCACCGGAACGACCCGCCCGGCTTCTAGCGCCTCAACCAGCGCAAAGCGCGGCGCATAGGCAATTCCCTGCCCCGACGCCGCAAGGTCCACGGCGGCATGGGCGGAGTTCACCAGGAACCGCCCCTGCACCTGAACCACGCATTCCTCATCCCCGCGATAGAAAACCCAGCGCCGCGGCGGCCGCCGATTGGTGTCCAGGATGCAGGCATGCTGCTCCAGCTCCTCCAGCGTCGACGGCGCGCCATGCGCCGCAATATAGGCAGGGCTCGCCACAGCGAGGGGCCGCGTCTCGCCCAGCTTGCGTGTCTTCAGCGAAAGCATGTCCGACTCCCCGATGCGGAAGGCGACATCGATGCCCTCACTCGCAAGGTCGACGAACCTGTCCTGCAGACGCAGGTCAAAGGTCAGCCCCGGCCTTGTCTCTGCAAACCGGGCCAGCATCGGTGAGACATAACGCTCACCAAATGTGACCGGCGCAGATATCCGGATGATGCCGGTAAAATCGCGCGAGTCTTCTGACACCTCGGCCAGCATGTCGTCCAGCTCATCGAGAAGCGCCGGCGCCCGGGCCAATAAGTCCTCGCCCGCAGGCGTCAGCCCGACCTTTCTCGTCGTGCGCTGCAGGAGGCGCACACCCAGCCGGCTCTCCAGCTCGGCGACATATTTGGAGGTCAGCCTGTTCGACACGCCAAGCTGGTCCGCCGCCTGCGTGAATGAGCCGGACGTCGCCGTCGCGACAAATGCCTTCAAGCCTTCAACGAGGTCCAAACCGCATCCTTTAGGAACAAATCATTGATAGTCATTCCACGATTTCTCCATTTTGTTGAAGAAAGGCAAGTCCTAGATCGTGAGCATTGGAAAACAGACGCGCCCAATCAGGGCCCGTCACCACACAAGGACTACCCCCATGCTCCGCTCCCTCACCCTGACATCAGCGCTGGCGCTCAGCCTCGCCATTGCCGCGCCCGCAAGCGCTGAAGACATTGTCGAAAGCCCATCCACGGTCGACGCTGTGTACGCCGCCGAGTCCACCACCCGCGCGCTCCAGCCCGGCGAAAAGATCGAGAACCTCTACACCAAGAACGCCACGCAGGATTACGTGCTTCAGAAACTGACCGACCGGGTCTATTTCTTCCAGCGCCAGTTCTACGGCACCGTCTTCTATGTCGGCGATGATGGCGTCCTGCTGTTTGACGCACTCGAAGGCCACGCCGCCGCCGTTGAAGCCGCAATCGATCAGGTCACCAGCCTGCCCATCACTGCCCTCGTCTACAGCCACGATCATGCTGACCATATCGCTGACGCCGCCGCCATCATCGATGCCAACCCCGGCATCCGCGTGATTGCACAGCAGGCCACCGCAGACCTGATGGACCAGCTCGGCTCTAACCTGCCGCGCCCCAATGAAGTCCTGCCAGCCGGCACCGACAGTTTCACCTTTGAAGGCCTCACCGTGTCAGTCGTTCCGTTCAGCGAGAACACTCACGCGCATGACCATGCCGCCTATGTGCTCGAAGGCACCGGCGTCGTGCATGTGCCGGACGTCATCAACCCTGACCAGCCGCCTTTCTGGTCCTTTGCCGGCGCTGAAGGCTATCTCGGCTACCGCGACATCATTGATGAGATCGACGCCCTCGACTGGATCTATCTCTCTGGTGGCCACGGCAATGTCGGCTCCCGCGCAGACATTGCCTTCTATCGCCAGTTCCTCGATGACCTCGAAGCCGCTGTCGGTGAAGCCCTCGCCAATGTGCCATGGGGTGCAGGTATCGAAGACCCGGCAAAGCTCAACGCACATACCGCCTATCTGTCTGAATGGATCAAGGAGGTCGGCAAATATGCGACCGACAAGCTCCGCCCGACCTATGGCGAGTATTATGGCTTCGAATACGCCACGCCGAAGAATGCCGAACTCGTCGGCATGTATCTCTTCTCCTACCGCTAAGCCGAACCGGCGCGCCGGTCGATAAATCCCGGCGCGGCATTCCCGTAATCCTGCTGCCAAGGAAGCTGCAATGATGACGCCTCTCACCCTCGATCAGCTGAAAGATCGCCTCGCCCCATCGGCGCGCATGCCTTTGGTCTTTATCGGCCATGGCAGCCCGATGAACGCCATTGAGGACACCCCCTATGGCCGCGCCTGGACCACGCTCGGCAAGGCACTTCCCCGACCGAACGCCGTCCTCGTCGTTTCCGCGCACTGGATGACGCAGGGCACGACCCTCGTCGATGTATCCGCCATGCCGCGCACCATTCACGACTTCTATGGCTTCCCCCAAAAGCTGTTTGATCAGCAATACCCCGCTCAGGGCGACCCGGAACTTGCCCGCGAAGTGGCCATGCTGCTGTCGAGCCACCAGGCTGGGACCGATGATCGCTGGGGCCTCGACCACGGCGCATGGACAGTTCTCAAATTCATGTATCCCGATGCCGACGTCCCGGTCTTCCAGGTGTCCATCGACATGACGCGCGGCCTCGACCACCAGATCGAGATCGGTCGAACCCTGTCGCAGCTACGTGACCGCGGCGTTCTCATTCTCGGCTCTGGCAATATCGTCCACAATCTGCGGGCAATGGACCGGACCGGACGCGGAAAGCCGCACGACTTCGCGCTGGAATTCGACGACCTTTTCGCAAGCCGCCTCGAAGACCGCGATCTCGGGGCCCTGTCTGACCGCGCCGCCCTCGGCACGGCATTCCGTCAGGCCCACCCCTCGATCGATCACTACCTGCCAGCCCTCACCATCGCGGGCGCCTCAGACTCCAGGGACACCCTCACCTGGACGACCGAAACCATCGAACTGGCCTCCGTGTCGATGCGGTCATTCGTGTTTCACGAGGGATGAAGCTCAACCCCCGGTCCCGGCCATCGCACCCACACCGCACCCGCGTCACACCCCCACTGCACCATTAGACCTTTACGCCGCCCCCACCTCGCCCCATCTTGCCGTTCATGTCCCGTTCCCCTTCCGGCGTCTCGGACGCTTCCGCCACGTTCAACTGGTCCGGCGCCGCGCGCGATGCGTCGGGTACGCTGCCATCCGACAACTGGACGCCGCACAGGCCTGACCGGCAGTGGGAGAAGATCGAGGGCGGCAAGCGCTTCAAGGTCGCCTCCGACTATGAGCCCGCCGGCGACCAGCGCACCGCCATCCCCGAACTCGTCGAGGGCATCCAGCAGGGCGAGCGCGACCAGGTCCTCCTCGGCGCGACGGGCACCGGCAAGACTTTCACCATGGCCAAGGTCATCGAGGCGGTGCAGCGCCCCGCCCTCATCCTCGCGCCCAACAAGACGCTCGCGGCCCAGCTTTACGGCGAGATGAAATCCTTCTTCCCCGACAATGCGGTGGAGTATTTCGTCTCCTATTACGACTACTACCAGCCCGAAGCCTACGTCCCCCGCTCGGACCTCTATATCGAGAAGGAATCCTCCATCAACGAGGCGATCGACCGGATGCGCCACTCGGCCACCCGCGCCATCCTCGAGCGCGATGACGTCATCATCGTCGCCTCGGTTTCCTGCATCTACGGTATCGGCTCGGTCGAGACCTACACCTCGATGACCTTCAAGCTCGAAGAGGGCCAGCAAATCGACCCGCGCGAGGTGACGCAGAAGCTCGTCGCCCTGCAATACACCCGCAATGACAGCGCCTTCCAGCGCGGCACCTTCCGCCTCAAGGGCGACGTACTCGACATCTTCCCGGCCCACCTTGATGACTGCGCCTGGAAGCTCTCCTTCTTCGGCGATGAGCTGGAGAGCATTGTCGAGTTCGACCCCCTCACCGGCAAGAAGATCGCAGATCTCCCCGCGATCAAGATGTACGCCAACAGCCACTACGTCACGCCGCGCCCGACGCTGAACAACGCCATCAACTCGATCAAGAAAGAACTGAAAGAGACGATCGCGCACTTCGAGAAGCACAACA
Source organism: Thalassovita mediterranea (assembly GCA_019448215.1). Classification (NCBI taxonomy): domain Bacteria; kingdom Pseudomonadati; phylum Pseudomonadota; class Alphaproteobacteria; order Rhodobacterales; family Roseobacteraceae; genus Thalassovita; species Thalassovita mediterranea. Next base: position 114,900 of record CP080408.1, read on the forward strand.
AGCTGCTCGAGGCCCAGCGCATCGAACAGCGCTGCACCTATGACCTCGAAATGATGGCCGCCACCGGCTCCTGCAACGGCATCGAGAACTACAGCCGCTACCTCACCGGCCGCCTGCCGGGTGAGCCGCCGCCAACCATGTTCGAATACCTGCCGGACAATGCCCTCGTCTTCGTCGATGAGAGCCACCAGACCGTTCCGCAGATCGGCGCCATGTTCAAGGGCGACTTCAACCGCAAGTCCACCCTCGCCGAATACGGCTTCCGCCTGCCGTCCTGCATCGACAACCGCCCGCTCAAATTTCCCGAATGGGAGGCGATGCGGCCCCAGACCATCCATGTCTCGGCCACCCCCGGCTCATGGGAGCTGGAGCAGACCGGCGGCGTCTTTACCGAACAGGTCATCCGCCCGACCGGCCTTGTCGACCCGCCCGTCGAAGTCCGCCCCGTCACGGGCACAAAGGACAATGGCAATATCAACCAGGTCGACGACCTCCTCGCCGAGGTGAAAGAGGTCGCCGCCAAGGGCATGCGCTCCCTCGTCACCACGCTCACCAAGAAGATGGCCGAGGACCTCACCGAATACCTGCACGAAAACGGCGTCCGCGTGCGCTACATGCACTCCGACATCGACACGGTGGAGCGGATCGAGATCATCCGTGATCTCCGCTTGGGTGAGTTCGATGTCCTCGTCGGCATCAACCTCCTGCGCGAGGGTCTCGACATCCCCGAATGTGGCTTTGTCGGCATTCTCGACGCTGACAAGGAAGGCTTCCTGCGCTCTGAAACCTCGCTGGTCCAGACCATTGGCCGCGCCGCCCGGAACGCAGACGCCCGCGTCGTCCTCTATGCCGACAAGGTCACCGGCTCCATGCAGCGCGCCATGGACGAGACCGAACGCCGGCGCGAGAAGCAGATCGCCCATAATGAAGAGCACGGCATCACGCCCACCACGATCAAGCGCGCCGTCGCCGACATCCTCGCCGATCTCGGCGAAGCCCGCGGCAAGACCCAGCAGCTCAAGGGCGGCAAGTCCCGCAAGCTCCCCGCCCGCGGCATGGCCGAAGAGGCCGTCGCCAGGCTCGAGCCCGGCTCAGGCCACAACGTCCAGGCCGTCATCGCCAGCCTCGAAAAACAGATGCGCGAAGCAGCGGCGAACCTGGAATTCGAGGAAGCTGCCAGACTACGCGACGAAGTCAAAAAATTACGCGAAGGCGAATTGGGACTGTAACCGGAGTTTGAGGGTTCGACCCGGCGCGAAGCGTAAAATCGATCCAGTGAATCGATTTTAGGGTCGGACGCAAGGTTGCAGGATGTGGTGAAGAAGCTGCGTGAAGTTCAGTTTTAAACCCCGTGAAGAATTGGGTGGAATTACCAACTAACTTATATACGGGTACCCTTCGGGACCAGGTCAATTATAAACCACGTCACACGTGGAGATATGTTGACGGTAATGCAACGAGGCTGGGGCGTGGCGGGAATACTTATGCCAGATGCACTCGGAGAGCAGCGGTATCATGGAAACCATCTATCCTGGGCAATTTCGCTATCTCCATTTGGGATTGCCTTACACAATTCATATTAGGGCCTTATGAGCATCTTCTCTCGATTTGCATTGGCGGTATTTTTGGTAGCCATGGGATGTTCGGAATCCCACGATGAATACATAAGTGAGTATTTTTGCGAGCGGGAAACTCGTGAATTTATGGATGCCATTCTAACAGATGAATTTGCGCATGCCGATGAACTCCTCAAACAACGCGTCAATATCAACGGCATGGATTGCGGTGGTGTAACGCCACTTCAATGGCTCATCCTAAACGATAATTATTTGACGACCGATCGCTTCAGATATCTTCTCGAACGCGATGCAGACCCAACAATCAATAGTCCAAAATTGATGCACTCTGCATTTCATCAGACTGCTAAATTGCAAGATTCCTATTACCTTGAGCGTCTGATAAACAACGAAAATGTGGATTGCGATCTGCGATCCAATGACGTGAATGTTCCGACCGCCATTTATTTTGCCGTACTCTCGCGTCAACAAAGAAACTTGGATCTGCTTTTGAAGTGCGGAGCTGACGTTAATGTCTTAACTCAGAATGGAAAAAATGCGTTAGGTTTGACGAACATGAACAACTGGGAAGCTGCGTTTATGCTGCTTGATGCTGGTATCGATCCTGCGCCTTCGCTTCCAAGCATAATTAATGCCCTTGAGAATAACAACTATACTCCGCCCACTGATGGAAGCGCTGATTGGCGTGAAAAGGTTCGGAGCAAATTAGGCGATATTGATAAATGACGACAGAAACGGACTTCTGCAATCGTTCCCACTCTGCAAATTAATAACGATGACGCTCTGTTGCACGCCTCTAGAGATTTTTGCGCTCTGGTGAAGCGTTTCATTTCAAAACCGGATCTCACTACTACTCAAAGTATGACTCAGCCCTATGATCCGGGCCGTTCATTCGGAGAGTCTGTTCGCCTTTCTTTCTGTTGGTTGGTTTGAGGTCAAGGCCCGGCGAGCGGAGCCACCGGGACGCTCAAGCGAGCCGGGCCAGCCCGTCGCGTGAGAGCTGCCAGCCGTCGTAACGAGAAGGGCGGCATTACTGCCGCCCGCTATTCGAATGAAATTAGGTTACTAACGTTGCCGGTTAATCGACGAACGCTCAATTTGTAAACGACCTGGGTCGATGGCGTTCCTGCTTTCCGGGCGTTCTTCTGGCTGATTAATCAGGCCATCAGGACACAGGCGGGTAAGCTGGTTCTCGTTCGGATAGTAACCAATATCCCGATGCGTGGTACCATCCGCGCATTCGACGGTAATTTCCTGACCGACACGCTTATTACCCACCATCACGTCGGTAACATAAATACTGACCGCTGAAGCTTGACCAATGAGTCCGCCGGAGACGCACGCAAGTGCAATTGCCTTTTTGAGCTTTGTCATTTGTTTTTCTCCTTATCGCTGAGGACGCTGCATCGGTCGTGCGGGCGCTGCTCTTGTCGATTTACGAATGTTCGGTCCTGCCGTGATTGATTGGTCAACCACGTTGTCGTGCCCATTGCCGGAGCCGACATTCTCCTGGAATTGATCACAGTAGCGGTTAGCTACTGCCTGGGTTGGCAGGGAGTCGTACTCTTTGGTCTGCAAGCCGTCGCAAGTAACTTTCCAAGCGACGATGTCGCCCTTGTCGTTCTTCACGGACTCTACTGTAAAGCCAGCACTAGCTGGCATGGCAACAGCACAAGCCGCACCAATCATTGCGATTTTTTTAAAGTGTTTCATCAATTCAGCCTCCTTTGTTGGCGCAATCAGGAGTAAAATGACGAAAATTAATCGCAAATTCGAAGTCTATTCATGTTGCATTAAAAAAAGCTGGCTCCTGTAACGAATATTACAGTTCTCTTGATACGAATTTTTTATTCCGAACTTCGATCTTCCGAAATTTGGGGTTATATTTCTTGGAGCGCGTGGCAACCAACCTCGGCAGATGGACGGTCTATGCCTCACCCACACCAATCCACCTGCACGCCCTCTTCCAACGGCCGGGCCAGCCCGTCGCGGGAGAGCAGCCAGCCAATATGGTCGCCGTCGAGATAGACATGGGCGCGCAGGCGCCCATAGCGGTCCGGGCCTTCCGGCAGGAACGTCACCTTGGAGCCTGCCTCGAACAGGTCGCGCGCCCGCGCCTCTGTCTTCTGGCCGAGCGCGTCTTCTGCCGCGCACGCCGCCGCATCGCCTGTCTCAGGACTGTCCCACCCGATCAGGCGGAGCCGCACCCGCTCCTCCCGGCCCGAGCCTGAGAGCCGTCGCAGCTCGAACGTGTCGCCATCCACGGCCAGCAGGTCGCGCACCGACGCACTGACACACCGCGCCCCCTCCGCCTCACAGAGATTGGCCGGCTTCTCATAACCGCCCGAGCCCCCACACGCCCCGAGCGCCAAGGCGCCCATGCCAAGGATCAATCGTCTCATGCCCAGCACCCCTTCCTGCCGCCCTGGTGAGAAGACTGGGCGCATGAGGGCTGAGGGGTCAAGCTTTCTGGTTTTCTGGGTCCCGGTCTTTCGCTTTGCGAAAACCGGGATGACGAATATGGAGAGTGACGGAAAATGGCTTCGTCATCCCGGAAGCGGTGCAGCCGCTATCCGGGACCCAGTTGGGGCGGCACAATTGAAAGTTTTGGGTCCCGGCTCTCCCCCCGGTCGGCCGGGATGACGAGAACGAGATTACAATTGCCTCGGTGAGATGTTCTGCGTATGTTCTAGCACGCGAAGCTCCTGGGTCTACATCGTCACCAATAAACGCAATGGCACCCTTTATACCGGCGTCACCAGCGATCTGGTGGGCCGTGTCTGGCAGCACAGGCACGGCTATTTCGCCGGCTTCAGCCGAAAGTATGGATGCACGCAGCTCGTCTGGTTTGAAACCCATGACGACATCAAAGAGGCCATCGCTCGCGAAAAGCGTATAAAGCGCTGGAAGCGGGCCTGGAAACTGGAACTGATCGAGACCGGCAATCCTGACTGGCGCGACCTGTATAGCGAACTGACCGAGTGGGTCCCGGATAGGCCGTCCAGATTCATCGCGCCGATGTAGAGGAGGTGACCCGGCTCACTACCCGTCATCCCGGAAGCGGCGCAGCCGCTATCCGGGACCCAGTTGAGGCGGCGCAATTGAAAGCTCTGGGTCCCGGCTCTCCCTCCGGTCGGCCGGGATGACGTGAAACAAGGCAAGGGCCAAGTCCTCGTCATCCCGGAATTTGCGCCAGCAAATATCCGGGACCCAGCAGAGTAGAACGAGGAAACTCTCCGCCTTTCCCCACCCCGGCGAACCCGCCCCATACTTGCGCACATGATTGCCGACGGATTCATCAGGGACAGCTTTAACGCCATGATCGGCGCGCTTGTGTGCGCGGCCGAGCGGGCGGGGCTCATCACGCGCCATGCCCCGGTGACCCGCGCGGCGGCCCGCCGCTTCATGTCGAGGCTGCGCCAGCTGGAAACGCTCCTGCGCCGCCTCCTCGTCCTGATGGCGGCGGAGCTGGATATTGCAATTGATCCGCTCCCTCATCCTGAGCCTGTCGAAGGGCCGGCGAAGGCCGGGGTCTCATCCAACCAAACCGCTCCCTCCCAAACCACCCGTGCTCATCCTGATGGAGCCTGCCCCGGCGCAGGCCGGGGTCGAAGGACGAGCACGGGCACAAGCTTCCCCCTCCTCCGCATCCTGCGCCCCTACACCGCTGAAGACGCGGCCCGCCTCAGCGCCCTGCCGCGCCGTGCACCTCGCCCCGTCGATGAAACACTGCTGGTGCACCGCTACTGCACCCTCCTGAAACACCTGCAGCACCCCGAGCGGCTCGCCCGGCGCATGGCGCGCCACCTTGCAAGGCTGCGCGCCGCCGGAGAGATCCGCCCCACCTGCGCGCCGCAGCCCGGCCTGCACCGGCTTTCGCCCGAACTCGGCGCCCTGGCGGCCTGCCTGCCCGCCCTGATCGCGGCCGCGCTCTCTGACTGGTACGACACAGGCTAGCGGCGCTCTATCCTTCGACTTCGCTCAGGATGAGCGCCGAGAGACGTGCAACCTCACCCTGAGCCTGTCGAAGGGTGTAGTCCCAACCTCAGAGACCTTTTGGGCTCATCCTGAGCGAAGTCGAAGGACGCGCCCAAAAGACCGCCCGCCCCCAAAGGCGGGTCGCAACCGCTGGTCCTTCGGGAACCTCCCCCTTCGCGTGCGCATTGAAATCACTGAAGAACGCAAAGGATACGCACGCATGGCCGACCTGCCACAGAAGAACCAGCCCCTTATCGCCGCCGCTGCCCTCTTGGGCACCGGCGTCCTCCTCAAGACCTGGAAGCCGACCCCGCTCGATTTGCCGGAGCCGAAGAAAAAGCGCCCCCATCTCGACCGCGGGATGAGCCGCAAGGTCCGCAAGGCACGTGATGACATCGCGAAGTTCGCCCTGCCATCCAACATGCTGAATTCATTGGGGACTTCGCTGATCACGGTCGGCGGCGTGCTGGCCGTCCTCCGCCTCGTGGATGAGGTGGTCGATGAGCAGGAAAGGCTTTTCTAGCGGATTTTCGCGCGCGGGCTGAGAACCGTTTTCCGCCTTGCGCGTTCGGACTTCATCTATCAGCGTCAAAGGACACCGGATACGATGAAACTGAACAAATCCCTGATGGCACTTGGCCTTCTTCTCGGCTCAATGTCGCTTACTGGCTGCGTCGCAGCCGCCGTTGGCGCCGCCTATGTGGTCGGCGAGGAACTCAACGAAAACGATGATGATTTCGACCCGCTGGACGAGATTGTCGACGGATAAAATGAGGCGGGAGCCGTCTTGTGGCGGCTACTTCCCAGATTAGCACAGCTTGGGCTTTTGATTCGCCCCTATTCCCGGCTAGATACTTGCATGGCAGGAAGCTGCCGTGATCTGGAGGGCGATGTAAGAAATGTTCGAGCTGGTTGCCCTGCATGAGTGCGATCCAAAACGCGTTGCGCGTTTCCTGACGCTCAATCGCGAGCGGTTTCGCCCCTATGCACCAACGCGTAGCGAGCATTACTACACCAATTCGCACTGGCGCGCGGCCTGCAAGCGCTCGAAGATCGAGTGGAAAGAAGGCCGCGCCTATCGTTTTGTTATCGTTCACAAAAATGAAGAAGTGATCGGCAAGATTGACCTCGATCACATCCGCCGTGGTCCGTTTTCCACTGGCGACTTCGGCTATCTCCTCGACCGCCGCCATGAAGGCCAGTCCATAATGCGCCGGGCGATGGCAGAAGTCCTCTCCATGGTCTTCACTGACTTCAAGCTGAACCGCGTCCAGGCAGCGATCATGCCCCAGAATACGCGCTCCAGCGGCCTCGTGAAACGTCTCGGTTTCCGCGAAATCGGTCTGGCAGAACGCTATCTGAAGCTCGACGGCGAATGGCGCGATCATCTTCTCTTCGAACTCGTCGCCCCGAAACCGGGCTCTCCGCCGGCGGAAAAAAAGACGACCGAACAGGTTTCCGAAAAGCCTGCCGAGCAAGTCGCCGAACAGGCTGTTTCAAGCGAAACTGTCGACGCTGAAATCATCAGCGAAACGCCAGCTGCCGACGACGCCAGGGAAGAGACTAAGGAAACAAGCTGAACTGGCTGATTTCACGCGGGAAATTGCACACGCCATCTTAACGCTGCATAGTGCAGGACGGATGATCCCGGCACCCTTCTGACAGGCGATTGGAACGACAGAGTTCGCAGACCCCAGAGATATGGCACACTCAGAAACACCAGAACGAGACCAATTGCAGCTCTCAAACCCGCTATCGGCCGCTTATGAGCGTTCGCCGTCGAGCGAGGTCGAGGCGCTGAACTCGGCCCGCGATGAGGGCAAGATTTTCGTCTGGACGGCCATTGGGGCTGCAGTTCTGTGGTGGATTGCGGCTTTTGCAGGCATCTACGCCTATCTGGGCTCCCCCGGCCTTTCGGCGTTGCCCGTGGTCTCCGTGATTGCAGGCGCTGCAGCGCTGTTTCTGCCAGGTCTTCTTATCCTGCTCGCCGGTTTCCTCGCGCGGGCCAATGCGCAGGCATCGGCGGCCAATTCAGTCGTCCTTGAAGCCGCTGCCCGGCTTATCGCGCCAATCGAGACAAGCGGACGCGAGGCCCAGAGTTTCGCTGGCATGATGAAAGCGTCCGCCGGAGAGGTCGACCGGGCGATGGCTCACGCGCTCTCGTCGATGAAGGCGATGTCAGGCGAGATTTCGGAGGAAAGGGCACGCCTCGAAACGGTCTCCCATGAGACGGCGAGACAGGCGACGGAGCTTTCCAAGCGCCTCAACACAGAACGCTCGGCGCTGCAGACGCTTGCGGAGCAGATCGAGAACCAGAGCAAGCAGATGAGCGAGGCCATTCCTCGCCAGGCTGAACAGATGCAGGCCTCTGCCAGACAGGCTGCCGAGGACATCGCCGAAGCGGACGCCGGCCTCGAGACGCGTCTCAATGAGCTGCGCGACGCCGGTGCGACACTGTCCGACCGCGTGGCCGCACTCGATGAGATGGCAGTCGCGGCCACCAAACGTAGCGAGTCGCTCATCTTTGCCGTGTCTCGGATGGAAGAGAAGCTGGAGCAATCCCGCCGCATGGTCGACCAGGCCCTTCGCGCCAGTGAAATGGTCGCTGCCAGCGCATCGACGACGGGCGACCGGATTACCGAAGCTGTGTCCGCTGCCATGGAGAACGCCAAGACGGCTTCGCGTGATATCCAGATGGAAGCCCGCGAAGCGGCCGAAAAGGCTGCAGAGTCGCTCGCCGCATTGAAACGCGCGGGCGAGGAAGCCGCCGCTGCGGTCCGCGAAGCACGCCGGGATGCAGATGAACTTGCGCAGCTTCAGGTCTCTGTCGAACGAGCTGCTGCCCAGACAGAGGATAACGCGCCCACAAAACCAGCGCCAGCGCCGGATTCCGACGACGATGTGTTTGAAGAAGAAGCAGCTTCCAGCGAGGCTGAACCTCGCAGATCAGATAATGATAGCGACCTTTTCGGTAGCCCGGAAAGCTCTGCTCCCTCATATGAGACCGGCCCAACCGACGCCGATCGCGGCGAAGATGATGTGAAGCAGGATGAGGACAGGTCGGTCGCGCGCAGGCGCTGGAAAGACCGCATGCCGCCTTATCTCAAGCCTGTTGGCGGCAGCGAAGCGCGAGACCTCGACGATGATGACGACGCCGAAGAAGACGCCGATGAAGCGCCAGCTCCACAGCCAGTGATCGAGCGGCGCGAGGAACGTAGCGAACCTGCAGATACCGGGCGCCGCGAGCGCTGGAGCAGCATCCTGGCCGATGTTGCGCGCGATGAGCGGCCTCATCTTCCACGTGAGGAAAATGCCGAGGAAATGATCCATCGGCTGATGGAGTCCGGCATCCGGCTGACCGATATTTTCCGCCCACGCGACAAGAAGAAGATCGCGGCGGCCGCCCGAAAGGGAGAGGGCGTCCGGCGGAAAGCCGTTGTCGATGCGGCGGCTCGCCAGGTCCAGCGTGTCCAGAAACGGCTCGATACCGACGGCGATCTCATGCTGATGGCGCGCGAATTCCTCATTGTAGAGGAAGCCGATGCGCTGAGCGCTCTCGACAAGACGAGCCACTCATCGCGCAATGCAAGTGCCCGGCTTTCAGCCTTCCTTCTGATCGATGCTGCCCTAGGTTAGCCTGCATGGCTGTCCGTGCCCCAAAAACCTATGCTGGCCGTTTTCAGGACGCCCAGGCAAAGTCACCGCTGGAACATGAAATCGCGTCCGAACAGGCAAGTGCACTGGGGCGATCCGGCAAACTGGTTGCCGCCAGACTTGCCGCCTATCGCGAGGCGCTTGCGTCAGGCGAGGATCATAGCCGGGAGCTCGATCAGGCGGTCGATGCTGTCTACGGTTTCCTCATCCAGCGTGAGCTTCTAGGTCTTCGCGACCGCAGTGCGATCATACGTGATTATGATATACCGCGCACAATCCTTGCCCGCCTTGGAACGACCAGCAGGCGGCATTGATTTGCGCCCGCGGGCGAGTAGGAAGCGGTGAGCCCGAAAAGATTTGAGAGTTGATAGAATGAGTTCGTGCGTGCGCACATTCCTTGCCGGGGCCCTTTTCATCCTGCTTGCCTTGCTTCCGGTTGCTGAAGCGCAACAAACCTCAAGCGAACGTGCGCTCGAAGACCTTGGCGAAATAGAAACGCAGCTGGAAACGATCAATTCCCGTCTGATGGAGCTGAACGACGCTTTCGAGGCGAGCGACGACCCGGCCGAACTCAGCGAACAGATCGCGACGATCTCGAACCTGAGGGACGATCTGTCTTCGCTGGAATCCCGCGCGATCGAAATCCGGACGGGCTCCCAGGAAGCGCTGGATGCTGTTTCTGATCTCATCCCCAGCGAGACAGAGGAAGGGGCAGCGGACGCGGTTGCGGGGTCTAGCGGAAGCTCCTCCAGCAGCAGTTCTGAAACGGCAGCAGCAAGGCTTGCAGAGAGCGATCTTTCCGAGGTGACGGCGCCGTTTCGCGAGATCAATTCTCGCGCCAGCATTGCCGCGGCGAATGCCCGGCTGGCCGATATCGACGCCCGGCGCCTGATGGAGAGCATCTCTCAAAGCCGGGAAAGTGTTTTTGTTTCCTCCATCCTGGAGCGCGGTGCCTCGCCCGTATCGCCCGCAGTCTGGATGGACGCCTTTCAGCGTACTGATGATGTCTGGAGAGAGCTGGGAACCGAGATCAAGAACTGGCGTGACAGCCAGGTTGAGCGCGGCACGCCCTACCCGCTTACCATCCTTATCGGTCTCAGCGTCGTGCTCTTCGGCGGTCTCTTCTGGCTCTATCGCCTCTTCTACAAATGGGAGCTTCGTAAGAACACGGAGGTCCGACCAAGCCGACAAACAGTCGCCTATGTGGCGATGGGCAGTTTCCTCGCGCGCTTTGCGACGGCAGGCGCGGTGGTCCTGATTATCGCTGGGTGCGCATGGCTGCTTGGGATGGACGTACTTGAGAGCAGTGCGGGCCGCCGGGTCGCCTTCGTGACGGTCGCCGTTCTCTGCATGCGCGCACTGGTGTCTTCGGTCATGGCGCCGCGCACGACAGCTTTCCGCCTGATCGGTGTTGGCGACAAGGCGGCAGCCGCGATCAGCCTTTCCTTCATCGTCCTTGTCATCGCCTTCGCGATTGAATCCATCCTGACGGCAACCGGCGCCCTGGCATCTCCGGGCGCGGCCCTTGTGGGTGTGCGGACCTTCCTTCTGTCGATGCTGACCGGCTGTCTTCTGCTGTGGCTTGCCGTGCGGATGAGAGCGCAGACGGAGAAAGGAAAGTCGACCCTTCGCATTATTATCCGTTGGACAGTGGTCGCCGTCGCGATCACCATCATGCTGAGCTCGCTGCTCGGGTATCATGCGTTTTCAAGGTACCTCGTCGAGCGGCTGATCCTGGTCTCTATCGTCCTGCTCATTGCCATTCTGGTACGCGAATATATCCGCGCGGCCGCCCTCAAATTCCTGTCGGGCGTGGTTGAGGAACGCCGCTATGAATCGGCGCGCGAAGATGATGACGACGAGCCGACGGAGATGAACTCCGAGTTCTGGATCAAATCCAGCGTCGACACGATCGTCGTATTGCTCCTGCCGCCCTTCCTGTTGTTGGCGCTGGGCCTTCCGGCATCAGAGCTCTGGAATGAGATCCGCTGGCTGCTGGCAGGGTTCGAGATAGGCGGACAGCGTATCTCGCTGGGCTCCATTCTGTCCGCAATTCTGACTGTCATCGCGATCATGCTTGCGACCCGCATCATTCAACGCACGCTTGAACGGCAGATCTTGCCCAAGTCACAGATCAGTAGCGGCGCAGCCAATTCGCTGGTCACGCTGCTTGGCTATGCAGGCGTCATTATCGCCTTCGTTTCAGCTATTGGCGTTATCGGCTTTGACCTTTCCAGCCTCGCCATCATCGCTGGTGCGCTGTCTGTTGGTATCGGTTTTGGCCTTCAGAGCATTGTCAGCAACTTTGTGGCGGGCCTCATCCTGCTATTCGAGCGCCCCTTCAAGATTGGAGATTGGATCGTGACGCCGTCGGGCGAAGGTACCGTCCAGAAGATCAATGTCAGGGCGACCGAAGTGCTGACTTTTGACCGCCGATCCATCATCGTTCCGAATGCCGAGCTGGTCAGCAATTCGTTCGGCAACTGGACGCACAAGAGCGCGGTCATGCGGATCGCGGTGACGATCGGCGTGAAGTACGGGACCGACACGCGCAAGGTCGAGCGCCTCATGCTGGAGGTCGCCGAGAACAGCGACTACGTCCTCAAGGATCCGCCTCCGCACGTCGTCATGAAAGGCTTTGGCGACAGCTCACTCGATTTCGAGCTGCGTGCCTATATCATTGCAGATCATGTCGTGATCGCGCCATCGGAAATGCGGCACGAACTGGCGCGGGTGTTCGAGCGCGAAGACGTCACCATTCCATTCCCGCAGCGCGATATTCATTTCGACTGGCCGGATGCGCCAAAAGCTCTTCAGGGCAGGAACCCGGATGAAGATGATGATGAGCCCAAGGAGCGGCCATCACGCCGCAACGAAGCGCGGGCCGCCGATGAAAAGGACGAGACCGAGTAGGCCCGTGGAGGGCGCTAGACCATCCGCTCCTTGGTGGAGGTGAACTGGAGGTCGGGGTTCTTTTCCTGAACGTAGCCGACATCCCAGGTATTCTTGCCGAGGAAGACCGGTGCACCGTCGAGGTCAGTGCCCACGCTGCCGCGGTTCTTTTCCATGAAAGCTTCGAGCTTTGCCGGATCGTCCGACGAGACCCAGCGCGCGACGTTGTAGGCGGCCTGCTCGAAGACAACTTCGAGATTGTATTCCGCCGAAACGCGCTCTGCCATCACATCAATCTGCAGCGAGCCGACCGCGCCAACGATCATGTCAGAGCCGAGCACCGGCGTGAAAAGCTGGGTCACGCCCTCTTCAGCCAGGCTCTCAAGGGCCTTGCGCAAGTGCTTGGATTTCATCGGATCCTTGGGCCGCGCGCGGCGCAGGATTTCAGGGGCGAAGTTCGGGATGCCCTGGAACTTGATCTCACCGCTTTCAGACAGGCTGTCGCCGACACGAAGCTGGCCGTGGTTGGGCACGCCGATTACGTCGCCGGCATAGGCGGTCTCTGCGATCTCGCGGTCCTGCGCGAGGAACATGAGCGGGGCGTGGATATTGATCTGCTTGTTCGACGTCGTCTTGAGGCGCATGCCGCGCTTGAACTCACCGGAGCAAAGGCGAAGGAAAGCCACGCGGTCGCGGTGGTTAGGGTCCATGTTCGCCTGGATCTTGAAGACAAAGCCGGAGACGGTCTTGTCGGAGCGCTCAACCGTGATCGGCTGATCTTTTTTCTCTGCCTTCTGGGGACGCGGGCCGGGCGCGAATTCTGCCAGTGTCGAGAGAAGCTCATTCACACCGAAATGACGAAGGGCCGAGCCGAAAACGACGGGCGTCATATGGCCTTCTTCATAGGCCTTGCGGTCAAAATCCGGCAGGGCTTCGGAGGCAAGCTCTGCGCCCTCTTCCAGCTCATCCATGACCATGGTGTCGAGCGTGCCGCGCGCTTCCTGCATGCCGATGCGCGTGGACGGGCCCACATCGTCGGCCTGATCGGCTGTCTTCTTGCGGAAGGTGACAAAGTCGCCCTTGCGCAGGTCTTTCATGCCGGCAAAGCGCTGGCCTGAGGCGGCCGGCCAATAGAGCGGCGAGGTGTCCAGCTGTAGCTTGTCCTGGATCTCGTCGAGGAGTTCCAGCGGGTCGAGCGCTTCCCGGTCCATCTTGTTGATAAAAGTGATGATCGGGATGTCGCGCATCCGGCAGACTTCGAAGAGCTTCAGGGTCTGCGGCTCGATGCCTTTTGCGGCGTCGAGCACCATGACGGCGGAGTCGGCCGCCGTCAGCGTGCGATAGGTGTCTTCGGAGAAGTCTTCATGGCCCGGCGTATCGAGCAGGTTGAACATGAGATTGTCATGCTCGAACGTCATCACGGAAGCCGACACGGAGATACCACGGTCGCGCTCGATCTTCATCCAGTCAGAGCTGGTGCGGCGGCGCTCACCGCGCGCGGCGACCTGTCCGGCGAGGCGGATGGCGCCGCCAGCGAGAAGCAGGTTCTCGGTCAGCGTCGTCTTACCGGCGTCCGGGTGCGAAATGATGGCGAATGTCCGCCTGCGGGCGGCTTCTTCTGCGGGAGAAAGTGACATGAAACAGATCTTCGTTCTGCGAACGCGCTACTTAGGTGATAAAAACGCGCAGACCAAGCAGTGTGCTGTAGCAGGAGTCATCGGGTGCGGGTCAACGGCCAGAGATGGGTTTTCGAAGTCGGCAACAGTACCGTCACCGTTGAGAATGCCTGGGTCTGGTATGGCTACAGCCAGGAACGTGTGCGCCTGAATGATGAGGTTGTCTATGAGCGCAAGGGATGGGGCTATCTCGTCATGAGCGCGGTGATCCTGACGACGGTCGAACTGCTTGAGCGCGACTATGGGGTGACTATGGGCATTACCGTTCAGAACGACAGGCCCGTCATATTCTGCCGACTGATCACTGAAACCGAGACCATCGAACCCTTGGCGGTCTGGAAAGCCCGGTGGTCGACCAAGGATGTGCTCTGGCCCGATGACCCGGACCCGCTCGGTCTCGATGAAGGTGAGCGAAGCGTCTGGCAGCGACAGGACGAATAGCGATTTTGTGAATGCTATTTTGGGCTCTGTGCGGATTGCCTAATCGAACCGGACGCGGCTAGGGTCACCGGATTCAAATATGTGAGGGAATTGAGGGCATGTCAGACCAGACCGCTACCAGCGATCAGAAAGGCTTTCTCGGCTGGGTCGAGAAAACGGGCAACAAATTGCCCGACCCGGTCTTCATCTTCTTCTACCTGATCATCGCGCTGATGATCGTCTCGCAGATCTGCGCCTGGCTCGGCGTTTCTGCGTTTCATCCCAGCCTAACCAATCCTGACGGCACCCCGCAGCTGGAAGAGGCTGCAAGCCTGTTCTCACCTGAGAATATCCAGCGGCTATGGGTCGAGATGCCGACGACGTTCACACACTTCCATCCGCTCGGCTATGTGCTGGTTGTGATGCTAGGCGCGGGCGTCGCAGAACGGTCGGGCCTCTTTGGCAGCGCGATCCGCGGCGCAGTGCGCAATGCGCCGAAAGCCATGCTGACTCCGCTAGTCGCGCTGATCGCGATGCTGTCGAACCACGCCGCCGATGCAGGTTATGTCGTGATGATCCCGCTGGCGGCGATCATCTTCGCCTCGGCAGGACGCCACCCGCTGGCAGGGATCGCGGCCGCCTTCGCGGGCGTGTCTGGTGGTTTCTCTGCGAACATCACACCGGGCCAGCTCGACGCGCTGCTCTTCGGCATCACGGAAAGTGCCTACGGCGCCAGCAATATTGATGGCGGCTGGAGCGTGAATTTCGCCGGTAACTGGTACTTCATCGCGGTGCTTCTCTTTATTTACCTGCCTGTTATCTGGCTGGTCACCGACAAGATCATCGAGCCACGTCTTGGCAAATGGAAGCCGGACGCAGACAGCGACATGCAGTCTTATGGCGATGAGGACCGCCCGCTTACCGAAGGCGAGAAGAAGGGCCTCGGCCGCGCGGGTCTTGCCATTCTCGGGGTCGTGCTTCTCTGGGTCTTCATGACGATCGGGCCGGGCACGCCGCTTCTGGCTGATGGCCCCGGTAATGAAGACGCTGCCTGGTATGTGCAGGCTGGCCCGCTCTTCCGCTCGCTTGTGGCAGCCTTCCTGATCCTGTTCCTCGCCGCAGGCTGGGCGTATGGCTCGGCTGCCGGGACGATCAAGAACCACCGCGACCTCGTCAACATGATGGCGGGTGGCATGAAGGATATGGGCTATTACCTCGTCCTCGCCTTTGCAGCTGCGCACTTTGTGGCGATGTTTGGCTGGTCGAACCTCGGCCTCATTTCGGCTGTGCACGGCGCAGACGCGATCAATAATAGCGGCCTGCCGCTCCCGGCCGTGCTGGGCCTGATCGTGCTCTTCTCTGCTGCGCTGAACCTGTTCGTTGGGTCTGCGAGTGCTAAGTGGGCGCTGCTCGCGCCTGTTCTGGTGCCGATGCTGATGCTGGTCGGGATCAGCCCGGACGGTGCAACCGCGGCCTACCGTGTGGGCGACGGTGCAACGAACATCATCACCCCGCTCATGGTCTACTTCCCGCTGATCCTCGTCTTCGCCCAGCGCTGGCAGAAGAACTTTGGCCTCGGCAGCCTGACCGCGATGATGATCCCGTACTCGATCTGGATGCTCATCACAGGCGTTGCGCTGATGATGATCTGGCTGTTCGTTGGCTTCCCGCTCGGGCCGGGCGCGCCTGCACAGATCCCGATTCCAGGGACGGCTGGCTAGACGACCTGACAGTTCAAAAAAGCAGCGCCGCCGGTCTCATCAACCGGCGGCGCTTTTCTTTTGGGCGGAAGGTCTGGCGTCAGACGCCGTGGATTTCGCCTGCGGCGGCCTCGGCCTTGATCCATTTGATGAAGGCGCGGACATCGTCTGACTGGTGGCGGCCTTTGGGCCAGACGATCCAGTAGCCAAAGTCGATGCTGGTTGATCCGTCTGCGAATGGCGCGACGAGACGGCCTGCTGCCATATCCGACGAGGCGATGGCGCGCTTGGCGAGGACGACGCCGCGCCCGGACGCTGCGGCCTCAATCGCCATGGAGGACTGGTTGAAACGCGGGCCGCGCTGGCCATTCACCTGATCTGCAATGCCGCGCGCTGCGAGCCAGCTTGTCCAGTCAGGACAGGATGGGTCCTGCTCGGTGCTCTCATCGTGGATGAGCGTGTGCTTGGCGAGATCTTCAGGTTTCTCGATCGCGTCAGAGCCTTCCAGAAGACGCGGCGAGCAGACCGGAAGCACCGTCTCATCCATCAGCTTCTCTGATTTGAGGCCATCATAGCTGCCCTGCCCATAGCGGATCGCGAAGTCTGCGTCGGCCGTGGTGAAATCGGTGATCGACATGTCTGCCGAAATCCACGCCTCGATACCCGGATTGGAGATGTGAAACCGGTCAAGGCGCGGGGCCAGCCATTTCGCGGCAAAGCTCGGCGCGCAGGAGACCATGACCCGGCCCTTGCGCGCAGGCTGCTGCATGATGCGGCCAGCTTCGGTGATGCGGGAGAAGGCTTCACGCACCAGCGGCAGGCTCGCCTGCGCCGCATCGGTCAGCAGCACGCTGCGCCCGGTGCGCTTGAAAAGGGGCGTGCCGGCATATTCTTCCAGCTGACGGATATGCTGGGAAATGGCGCCCGGCGTAACGTTCAGCTCCTCAGCCGCCTTGCTGAAGGACAGACGGCGGGCAGCCGCTTCAAAGGCGCGCAGCGCATTTAGCGGGGGCAGACGGTCATTCGGATCGGCCATGGAATTCCTCGCATAGTTTATCTAAACGATGGGATCAGGGGTCTACGCTTGCCGGAGGCGGGTCACAAGCCTCATTTTCCGGTAAGTCCCAGTAACGCCCGGCAATGCGAGTCCAGATGCAACTCTTCCCAGCCTTCTTCCAGATGGATGGCGCCCAGATCGTCATTTTCGGCGATGGCGTGAATGCCGAGCGCAAGGCGCGCCTCGTCGCCAAGACCCCGGCGCAGATTGCGCTGGTCAGCCGACACATGCCTGATTGGGCCAAAGCCGTTGAGCAGATCACGCATGTCGAGCCGGAACAGGCCGGACAGGCGCTGGACATGTCGCGCTTTGCGATCATCGCGTCTGAGGACGAGACAGAGCTGCAGTGGGCCTACGAACTTGTTCGTGCCTTCGGCGTGCCGGTGAACGTGGTGGACCGCAAGGAGCTTTGCGACTTCACCGTGCCGAGCATTCTGGATCGCGGTCAGGTCGTCGCCGCGTTCGCAACGGGCGGCGCAGCCCCTGTGATCGCCAAGGATATTCGCGCAAAACTCGAAACGCTTCTGCCGGAGCGGATCGGCAAGCTCGCCGAACTGGCTGAGCGCTGGCGCCCGGCTGTGAAGGACGCGATCAGTTCCGAAACCTCGCGCCGTCACTTCTGGGAACACGTGCTGCGCGGGCCTGTGGCTGAAGCGGTCTATGGCGGCGATGATGCGCGCGCCGAGAAGCTGATGGATATCGCCCTCCTTCGCTTTTCTCATGAGGCAAGCTCGAACGACCCCGGCCCCGTCCACATTGTTGGCGCAGGCCCCGGCGACCCGGAGCTTCTGACGCTCAAAGCCTTCCGCCTGATCCAGCAGGCCGACATCGTATTTCACGACAAGCTCGTCTCGGATGAGATCATGGACATGGTCCGCCGCGACGCAGAACGTGTGCCCGTCGGCAAGTCCAAGGGCGAGCATCTCGTGCCACAGGACGGCATCCACGAACTGATGATTGCAGCGGCCCGCGAAGGCAAACGCGTCGTGCGCCTCAAGGGCGGCGACCCTTTCATCTTCGGGCGCGGCGGCGAGGAAGTCGAAGCGCTGCGTGAAGCGGGCATCGAAGCGACGGTCGTGCCGGGCATTTCTTCGGCGCTTGGGTGCGCGGCGAATGCGAACCTGCCACTGACCCACCGCGACCATGCCCAGACGCTGACCTTCGTGACGGGCCATGCCCGCAAGGGCGGCGTGCCGGACCTCGACTGGCAAGGGCTGGCCAAGCCTAACCAGACCGTCGTCGTCTTCATGGGCGTTGGCACATCCACCATCATTTCGGAAAAACTGCAGGAAGCCGGCCTTTCAGGTGACACCCCCGTGGCCGTCATTGAGAATGGCACGCGCGCGAACGAGACACGCGGCTTTGGCTCTCTTGAGGCCCTGCCCCGGATCATAGAAACACATGGCATCAAGGGGCCGGCACTGCTGATCATCGGCGAGGTTGCCGGTCTTCCCGCTGAGGCCCAGAACAAATTCATAGCGGAGGCGCTGGCATGACTTCGGTCCGCCCAAAACTGAAACCCGACCAGCCCAAGGCGGTGACCGCCTGGGACACGCTGACCGGCAAAGTCGTCTGGATGGCAGGCGATGGCAGCTGGTCCGACGACCCGCAGCGCATCGGCGTCTTCATCGGCGATGAGGCCGAGGCCCGCCTGAAAGATGCAGAAGCACAGGAAGGCACGGTCACTGACCCCTACTTCATGCAGGTCACTGAAACCGGCGCCGTCGATGGCCGTGAGACGCTGCGCGAAAATATTCGTGCGAACGGGCCGACAGTGCATCCTGAATTCCAGAAAGCACCGAAATGATCCGCATCTATGGTGACAGCATTTCGGGCAACTGCCTGAAAGTGAAATGGGTCGCAGAGCGCCTCGGCATCGACCATGAATGGGTCGAGATCGACGTCATGAAGGGCGAGACCCGCACGGATACTTTCCTTGCGATCAACCCGTTCGGCCAGGTGCCGGTCATCGAGTTCGACAATGGCCGCGTACTCGCCCAGTCCAACGCCATCATCTCCTATCTCGCCGATGGCAGCGAGCTTGTGCCGGAAGACGCTTTCGAGCGCGCCAAGGTTCTGGAGTGGATGTTCTGGGAGCAATATTCGCACGAGACGGCGATCGCTGTGCGCCGCTTCCAGAAGCATTACGAAAAGCGCAGCGACGAAGAGATCGACCCGCACCTGATGGCAAAGGGCCGCCGCGCACTTGGCCGGATGGAACTTGCCCTGCTTGGCAATGACTGGATCGCTGGCGGTGAGGCGATGACGCTCGCCGATATCTCGCTGCTTGCGTATACCCGCCTCGCCCATGAAGGCGGGTTTGACGTGTCCGAGTTTCCCGCCGTTCACGGCTGGATTGCGCGCTGCGAGCGCGAGCTCGGCCTTCCCCATCTGCATGAGGTTACCGATGTACAGGTATGATGAATTCGACACCCGGATCGTAAAGGAACGGGTCGAGCAGTTTCGTGGACAGGTGGCCCGCCGCCTGTCTGGCGAACTGAAGGAAGACGAGTTTAAGCCGCTGCGGCTGCAGAACGGCGTCTATCTCCAGCTGCACGCATACATGCTGCGGATCGCTATTCCCTATGGCCAGCTCAATCCGCGCCAGATGCGCGCACTGGCCGAGATCGCCCGCAAGTATGACCGTGGCTATGGCCACTTCACGACACGCCAGAACATCCAATTCAACTGGGTGGCACTCAAGGATATTCCCGATGTACTGGCGGACCTTGCTGAGGTCGAGATGCATGCCATCCAGACCTCAGGCAACTGCATCCGGAACGTCACGAGCGACCATTATGCAGGGGCAACGAAGGATGAGGTGATGGACCCGCGCCCATGGTGCGAGATCATCCGCCAATGGTCGACCTTCCATCCGGAATTCGCTTTCCTGCCGCGCAAGTTCAAGATCGCCGTGACGGCAGCCGAGCACGACCGCGCGGCGATCAAGGTGCACGATATCGGCCTCAACATGCGCCGCAAGGACGGCGAGGTCGGCTTTGAAGTCCACGTCGGCGGCGGCCAGGGGCGGACGCCTCATATCGCCGCCAAGGTCTCTGACTTCGTGCCGGAAAGCGAGCTGCTTGATTATCTGGAAGCCATCATGCGGGTCTATAACCGCTTTGGCCGCCGCGATAACAAGTACAAGGCGCGCATCAAGATCCTCGTCTCTGAAACGGGCGAAGAGGAATTCCGCAAGCTGGTCGAGGATGAATTCGCCGCCCAGCGGACGGCTGAGAAGATCGCCCTGCCCCAAGAAGAGATCGACCGGATCCACGCCTATTTCGAGCCGCCTAAGCTGGCGGCGAAGTCGGCAAGTTCAGACAGCTTCGAAAAGGCAAAGACCGCTGACGCAGGCTTCGCACGCTGGACGCGCGCGAATTTGCACCCGCACAAGGTGGATGGCTATACGACGGTGACCGTCAGCCTGAAGCCGATGGGCGTTGCCGCCGGTGACGCGACCGACGACCAGATTGACGTGATGGCAGACCTCGCCGAGAGTTATGGCCACAACGATATCCGCGTCAGCCATGCGCAGAACGTCGTCCTGCCGCATGTCGCGCTGGACGATGTCTATGAGCTTTACCGCAAGCTGGATGCAGCCGGTCTCGCAACACCGAATGAAGGCCTCATTTCGGACATGATCGTCTGCCCGGGTCTTGATTACTGCAACCTCGCCAATGCGCGCTCTATCCCGGTTGGCATGGCAATCCAGGAAGCGTTCAGCGACCCGGACGACCAGGCCGATATCGGCAAGTTCCACATCAATATTTCTGGCTGCATCAATGCCTGTGGTCACCACCATGTCGGCCATGTCGGAATTCTGGGCGTCGACCGGAAAGGTGAGGAATACTACCAGATCACGCTGGGTGGACGCGCCGATGAGAAAGCCGCCATTGGTCAGATCGCCGGGCCGGGCCTGAAGGCCGAGGACGTGCCGGTCGCGCTGAAACGCCTCGTCGATCGCTACCGCGAGCTTCGCACCGGCAAGGACGAAACCTTCATCGAAACGTTTGAGCGCGAAGGCATGGAGCCTTTCAAGGACGCCATCTACGCGGGCGCGTAGAGAGACGAGGACGACACTTACATGCCACTTATCAAGGACCGCCGCGAAGTCGACGATATCTGGGCCTATGTGCCCAACGAAGCCGATCTCTCTCCCGGTGGGTGCATCACGGTTTCACTCGCGCGCTTTCGTAGCGAGACGGAGCTTCTTCTTGCGAGAAATACTGAAATCGGCGTGCGCCTGGAGCCTGCCGACGACCCGCATGAGCTTGAAGAATTTCTGGACCGCCTGGCGCTGATCGAGGTCGATTTTCCCAAATATACTGATGGGCGCGGCTATTCGCAGGCCCAGCTCCTGCGCCGCCGCATGGGCTATGAAGGAGAGCTCCGCGCCGTCGGCCACGTCCTGCGAGATCAGATTCTCTATATGAACCGTTCAGGGTTCGATGCTTTTGAGACCGAGAGGGCCGAACTACCTTCCGTACTAGACGCGCTGGAAGAGTTTTCAGCGGTGTATCAGCCAGCAGCGGATGAACGCGTTCCCGTTTTCCGCCGCCGGCTCGGAAAGGATTAAAGGCGCTTATATGCCATATGCCGATTATCAGACACGTCTGAGACAGCCCGTTGAGGAGCGGCTTGCCCGCCTCAATGGTGAGCTGCGTCACGCGTCCGCAACCACGATCCTGCGCGCATCTCTGGTGCGAGAGTGGGCGGGCAAGCTGACCTATGTGTCGAGTTTCGGCGCAGAGAGCGCTGTGATGCTGTCGCTCATCGCGGATGTCGATCCGGATTTCCCGATCGTCTTCCTCGAGACCGGTCTGCATTTCCCGCAGACGCTGGACTACAAGGATGAGCTGATCGACCGGCTGGGCCTCACGAATGTGCAGAAAATCAAGCCGAACGAGACCGAGCGCAAGATTATCGACCCGAAGGACCGCCTCTGGCAGACCGATCCGGACGCCTGCTGCTCACTCCGCAAGGTGCGCCCGCTTGAGCCTGCGCTGGAAGGCTTCGATGCCTGGATTACCGGTCGCAAGCGCTTCCATGGCGGCGCCCGTATGAGCCTGCCTGTGTTTGAGCACGCCAATGGCCGCTACAAGGTGAACCCGCTGGCAAGCTGGACGCAGGAAGATGTCGACCGCTATTTCGTGCAGCGTAACCTGCCGAAGCACCCGCTGGTGTCACAGGGCTATCCGTCGATTGGCTGCTGGCCTTGCACGCGCCCTGCAGAAGACCCGTCTGATGTCCGTTCTGGCCGCTGGGCCGGTATGGCAAAGACCGAATGCGGCCTGCACGTCGAAAAGGCTGAGCGTCCGCGCGTCTTCTAGACTGCTCTGGATTTTTATTGAAAATCGATATATCGTCTGTCCAGACTGGCGTGGATCTGCACGTCGCTGACTGGACAGACGACTATGACACTGACGATCCCTGAAGGCCTCATCCTGCTTTCGCTGAAGAATGAAACAGGCCAGAAGGCAGGAGAATTCGTCGAATATGGCCTCGCAGGCGGCGCCATTGCAGAGCTTATCCTGACGGGCCGACTCGCACATGACGAAGCGAAGGCAAAGAATCTCGTCATTGTTGATGCCTCAGCGACAGGCGACGCGTTTCTGGACTTCTGTCTGGACGTTCTCGAACAAGTAGGCAGCGGAAAGTCCATCAAGACCTATGTGAACAAGCTCGCCAACAAGTCGAAACTGTTCCGCGAGCAGGCATCGGCCCTTGCAGAAAAAGGCGTACTGACGACTGACCCTCAGTCTTTCCTGTTCTTCAACTGGACCCACTACCCTGAGGCAGACCCGTCAGTCGAAGCTGGCCTGGTCGAACATCTTCACGCTGTCATGTTCGAAGGCAAACCGCCAGAAGCCAGAGACTGCGTGGCGATTGCCCTTGCCGACAAGACGGGGCTGCTGCGCCGGAATTTCGACAAGGCTGAGCTGAACACCCACAAGAAGCGCACCAAGGAAATTGCCGAAGGCGGCATGGAGCCGTCGAAAGCAACGGTCGATGCCATCGCCGCTGTGCAGGCAGCCCTCATAGTGACGACTGTCGCGGCGGCGACCGTCGCAACGTCGAGCTAGGCTCTCGACCCGCCACTCAGAGGCGGAAATGTGAAAACTACGTAACCTGCAGCATTTATTGCAGTTTGCGGGGAACCTTTTGTGACCCTCTTCAAACTTCTGCCAAATTCTTTTGGCAAGTTGGGAACCATGAAAGCACTTATCCGTTTCTTCTCGTTATCGCTTGCGGCCGCCACCCTCGCAGGGAGCGCCGCTTTCGCCAAAACGCCGACTGACGCGATGGGAGCAGACCTCTGGGGCGAAGCCCTTGCGGCCAAATCCTTCCATCACGAACAGGTCAAGAATGACGACATGATGATCGTCATCGACTATAGCCGCCATTCGAGCGAGCCGCGTTTCTTCCTGGTGGACATGAACACCATGCAGGCCGAGAGCTTCCTCGTTTCACACGGGCGCAACTCGGACCTGGATCATGACGGCATCGCCGATGCGTTCTCCAATGTGAGCGGCTCGAAGATGACGTCGCTCGGCACCTATGTGACGGCCGAAACATATTACGGCAAGCATGGTCTGTCGCTGCGCCTCGATGGTCTCGACGAGGAGAACTCGCGGGCCCGTGAGCGTGCGATCGTGATCCATGGCGCTGACTATGTGACGCCGACCCGCACCAAGATGGGCCGTAGCTGGGGGTGCCCTGCCCTCGAACGTGCCGTCGCTGAAAGGCTCATTCCCGAGATTGCAAATGGTGTCCTGATCTATGTGCGCGGCGATACTCCGAACCAGCAGTTCGCGAGCGCCGGTAAGTCCAGAGGCTCACGCTAAGAGCTCACACACCTATATTATCGATCAGGCGGGTTGATCCCATCCAGGCTGCTGCGAGGAGGCGGCAGTCCTGTCCGGCCTCCATCGGGCCGTCGGGAAGATCCTGCAACGTGACCGGATCGACCGCGCTGACATAATCGAGCTTTGAGAAGCCCGCCGCCAGAATGGTGCCGCGGGCTTCTTTCATGGCGTCCTCGACAGGACATCCAATACGGAGCCGGCAGGCCGCACGGTGCAGCGCTGAGAAGATAGCGTTTGCGCGGCGGCGCTCTTCCTCGCTGAGATAGGCATTGCGGGAGGACTGGGCGAGACCATCTTCGTCGCGCCAGGTCGTTCCTCCGATGATCTCGATCGCAAAGCCAAGATCACGCACCATACGCTTGATGATCTGGAGTTGCTGATAGTCCTTCTCGCCGAAGACAGCGACGTCCGGGCGAACATGGATGAAGAGCCGGGCCACCACGGTGGCAACGCCATAGAAGAAGTGCGGACGATAGATCCCGTCCAGAAGGTCCGACATCTCCTCAACCCGGACATTGGTGAGGGAGCCTTCGGGGTATATTTCATCAACGCTTGGACAATAGACGAGATTACAGCCCGCCGCGCTGAGCCGGGCCACGTCGCCCTCTTCATTACGGGGATAGCGATCAAGGTCTTCGCCCGGCGCGAACTGGGTCGGATTGACGAAGATACTGGCCACGACGAAATCGGCATTCTCCCTGGCTTTCGTCACCAGTGAGATGTGACCGTCATGCAGGGCGCCCATCGTCGGGACGAATCCCACACGCTGTCCTGACTTGTGGACCGCTGAAATCTCACGCTGCAAATCCGCGCGAGTCCTGACAATCTTTGCCTGCTGCATGCTCACTTGGAGAAGTCTCCGAATTCTGGTTTCCTCAACGAGGTATTAACCAATTAGGCCGATTTGTTCACTTTATGAGAAAGTCCGATATGTCTCTCTTGCAAACGTTTCTGGCCCGCGCGGCCCTGCCGTTCAAACTAAAAAGACCGCTGGTCAACCTTGGTGAACGCAGGCCCTCCATGAGCACGAGCCATGGTCATGACGACTGGCTTTTCGAAGACGAGCGCCCTGTTGTCGGCAAGACGGACGTGTTTTCACGTCTGACCGCGTCGCTCTGCAGGCTCCGCAACTGTCTCGTGGATATCGCAAACGCAGCACCGATCATCGAAGTGCGCCCGTCCCATTACAGGGTGGAATTCTCCGACCATTGCGGTCTTGAGGATGATGTCATGTTCGATGATGAGCTGTTCGATCGCCCGACAGCCTACCGTCCAGAACGCAGCGAGCCGACATGGCTGGACAATATTCTGTTTGACCGATCTGCCGGTCTCGCGCCTGCCTGACAGGCTGCGTCGCCGGCGATCGAATACAATTGGGCAATCTGGAAGGGGCTGTAATGGCTGCTGATGGCTTCGGGTCCATTGGATCCGCGCATACGGACGGCGCGCACATGAATGATGCGCCGTCGCGTCCCTGCCGCATCATCACGATCGGCAATGAGAAAGGCGGTGCGGGCAAGTCTACCGTCGCGATGCATCTTTGTATTGCCCTGCTGCGCCAGGGCAAACGGGTCGGCGCGATCGACCTGGATGTGCGCCAGCGCTCATTCACCCGCTATCTCGAGAACCGCTATCGCTGGATTGAGACGACAAGCTCCCGCCTCCCTATGCCGGATATGATCCGCGTGGATGCGAGTACGCATCGAAGCCTGGATGAGGCCGAAGCCGAGGAAGCGAGCCGTCTTGAAGACGCGCTACAGCGCCTTGCGACGGTTTGCGACGTGATCATTATCGATGCGCCCGGCAGCGACACGTTCCTGTCGCGCCTTGCGCATGAGAAGGCCGACACGCTGATCACACCGCTCAATGACAGCTTTGTTGATTTCGACCTTCTGGGCGATGTGAACCCGCAAACGCTGCAGGTGCTGCGCCCGAGCTTCTATTCGGAGATGGTCTGGTCCTGCCGCAAGGCACGCGCCATGGCGGGCAAGCGCCCTGTCGACTGGATCGTCATGCGCAACCGCACCTCACCGCTCGAAGCGCGCAACAAGCAGAAGGTCGGCGAAGCAATGGACAATCTGTCCAAGCGGGTCGGCTTCCGCATTGCGCCGGGCCTGTCCGAGCGCGTCATCTACCGCGAGCTCTTCCCTGCAGGCCTCACCCTGCTCGACCTCACCGAGAAGGGATCGAACTTCGCTTTCACGATGAGCCATGTCGCCGCCCGCCAGGAGCTGCGCGAACTGGTCCTGATGCTGAAGCTGCCTGAGCTTGCTGACGCCGATCTCGTCATCTGAGACAGCGTCAGTTGGTAAAACAAAGCCCCGGCCGAGATGATCGGCCGGGGCTTCTTACTGAACTCTACTAAACTGGTCTGGCGTGGCCCTAGCGCGGCGCGACACGCAGCGGAGCGCTTTCGTCGCCTTCGCCAATCGTGGCTGGAGTGAAGACTTCACCGTTCAGCATCGGCATGGCTGCGGCGTTGATATTACCCGGGCGCTGGATGTTGTTCATCGCATAGCTCGCAAGCGCGGTATCCGGCAGGCGCGGCGTTTCAAATGTGCTGAACGCAGCCTCGATAAGGTCGGAGACGTGCTGGTTGCGCGAAAGCGACGAAGAACCGCCGAACATGATGGCGATCACGCGGCGACCATCGCGGCGGGCAGACGACATGAGATTGAAGCCGGATGCGCGGGTGTAACCGGTCTTGATACCGTCAACGCCATCGACCGAGCGGAGCAGCGCATTGTGGTTCGGAAACTTCTGGGAGCCCCACTGGAAGCTGTCAGTGGAGAAATAGTGATAGTAGCCGGAGTGATCCTCGAGCAGGCGTTCTGCGAGAATGGCCATGTCACGTGCCGTCGACATCTGCGCGGCGTCAGGTAGGCCCGACGCATTGCGGAAGGTCGTGCGGGTCATGCCAAAGGAGCGCGCCTTTGCAGTCATCAGCGTAGCGAAGCGGGATTCTGAAGAGCCAAGACGCTCTGCGATTACGACAGCCACATCATTGGCAGATTTCGTGACGAGCGCGCGGATCGCGTCGCGCACCGTAATGGTGGAGCCAGCGCGAAGACGCAGATTGGATGGCGGCTGTGAAGCAGCTGCGCGAGACACCGGCAGTTCTTCAGAGAGCGTAATCTCACCTGCCTTGAGCGCATCGAACACCATGTAAAGTGTCATCGCCTTGGTGAGGGAGGCTGGATAGCGCAGCGCGTCGGCATTGCGCGCATGCAGCACTTCGTGGGTATCAGCATCGACAACGATGGACGCGTACTTCTCAGCCTGCGCGAACTGGGCGGGCATCAAACTTATCGCGAGCACCCCCAACGTGACACGCGCAAGTCGTCCAATGAAACCGAGCTTCATATGATCCCTCCGTGAATTGATGCAGTCCCCGTCCTCTGCAGGGAAGACCTTAGGATGATAGAAATGAGTTATCCAGCCGTTAACCGCATGGCGCGATCTGTTAACCCGCAATTCCCGTGCCAGGCGTAATTTTTGTGCACCGCACAAAAAGATGTTGCAACTGCGAAACGGGTGGACTATATAGAATGCCATAGAAGGAGATTTCTTCATGGCTAAGACCGACACCTACTCTTTTGGCACGTTTGATCCTCAGACTTTCGTCAAGGCATTCCCTTTTGGCGATATGAGCAAGGACGCGATGTCCGCAGGCACGGAAAGCGCAAAAGCTTCCGTGAAAAGCTTCCAGGACGCTAGCGCCGCCGTTATGCGTCAGGCCCAGGACCGCATGAGCATGACGGTCGAAACCAGCAAGACGCTGGCTGGTGTCACGTCGATGGAAGAAGCACTGGAAATCCAGTCGAACTACATGCGCACCGCAATGAAGGCGCATCTCGACGGCCTCAGCGAACTCGCTGACATCTACAGCTCGGCGATGAAAGACTGCTTCCAGCCTTTCGCTGGTTACATGCAGACCGCCACGACCGAGACCAAGGAAGCTGCTTCCAAGGCAAAAGCCTCCTGATGAGGCTGCCTGAAAATCAGGCATTCGAATGATCGAAGGGCCAGCTGCACCCGCAGCTGGCCCTTTTCGTTTTGGGCACTGCAACTTGCCCCGTGCATGCCGCTAGACCGGGACCTATATTTTCATCATGAGCAAAACAGTTTCCTTCGAAACGCTGGTTCGGCCGGATACGCCGAACACCTATCTGGTCCTGCCTTCGGGTTTAAGCTCGACAGCTGAGGCCGATGAACGCTCGCCTGTATTCGGCGAGCCCGCTGAAGCGCTTTACCAGCGCCTGAAGATGCTGGCGGGCACCAAGGACAACTGGACGATAGCGACGCATGACGACGAGAAGATGCAGATCGAAATTGTCGCGACGACCAAGCTTCTGAAATTCAAGGACGATGTGTCGGTGCGCGTCTTACCGTCCAAGGACGGCGCTCAAACCAGTGAACTGGCCATCTATTCCCGCTCCCGTCTCGGAAAATACGACTTCAAGGCCAATCAGAAGCGCGTCCATTCGCTGCTTTCGGAGTTGAAAGGAAATGCGGCAGCTACAGCTTGATCAGTAGAGCAGAACGTATCAGGCTGAAATTGCCAGCAAGCCAACCTATGTCATGATCATGGCCGCAAACGACTACAGACCAACACTCTCAGATCCGGAAGACCCGACAGGGCCCGGCCGGACCGATGATACGGACGGAACCGGCGTCGTCACCGAGACGCGGGTAAAGACAAAAAAACCAAGCATGTACCGGGTACTGCTTCTGAATGACGACTACACGCCAATGGAGTTTGTCGTCTTTATTCTGGAGCAATTCTTCAACAAGAGCCCGGAACAGGCGACTCGGATTATGCTGCATGTACACCAGAAGGGTGTGGGGGTTTGCGGCGTATACACTTTCGAGGTCGCCGAAACCAAGGTTGCCCAGGTCATGGATCTGGCGCGGCGCAACGAACATCCTCTGCAATGCACGATGGAAAAAGAGGATTAAAGCTAGATGCCCTCACTGACCGACAGTCTCGAAACTGCCCTGGAAAAAGCGCTGAACCTCGCTGGCGAGCGTTCGCATGAGTATTCCACCCTCGAACACCTGCTTCTGGCCCTGACAGAAGACACGGACGCTGTTGAAGTGATGACGGCCTGCAAGGTCGACATTCCGCACCTGCGCCAGTCCCTCACCCAATATATCGATGATGAGCTGTCCAGCCTGATCACCGACAGCCCGACGACATCGGTGCAGCCGACCGCCGCTTTCCAGCGCGTGGTGCAGCGCGCCATCCTGCATGTCGAAAGCTCGGGCCGTGATGAAGTGTCTGGCGCGAACGTCCTCATCTCCATCTTCTCCGAACGCGAAAGCCATGCTGCCTACTTCCTGCAGGAGCAGGACATGACGCGCTATGATGCGGTGAACTTTGTCTCGCATGGCCTTGCGAAATCGCCAGGGATGTCGCGCTCGACGACGCCGCGCGGCTCTGAGGAAACCGAACAGCAACAGAAGCCTGGCCCTGCAAAAGAGGCTCTGGAAGCCTATTGCGTGAACCTCAATGAGAAGGCCAAGCAAGGCAAGGTCGACCCGCTGATCGGGCGCGACTCCGAGATCGAACGCTGCATCGAGGTGCTCTGCCGCCGGTCGAAGAACAACCCGATCCTCGTCGGTGACCCGGGTGTTGGCAAGACTGCCATCGCTGAAGGTCTCGCCAAGAAGATTGTTGATGGCGAAGTGCCTGAGATCCTCGACGATGCGGTCATCTGGGCGCTGGATATGGGCGCCCTGCTCGCTGGCACGCGCTATCGCGGCGACTTCGAGGAACGCCTCAAAGCCGTGATGAAGGAAATCGGTGAACAGGAAAAAGGCATCCTGTTCATCGACGAGATCCACACCGTCATCGGTGCTGGCGCCACGTCTGGCGGCGCAATGGACGCGTCCAACCTGCTGAAGCCTGCGCTGCAAAGCGGCGAGGTTCGCTGCATGGGCTCTACGACCTTCAAGGAGTACAAGCAGCACTTCGAAAAGGACCGTGCCCTCGCCCGCCGCTTCCGCAAGATCGACGTGGTCGAGCCGACCGTGCCGGATACGATCAAGATCCTCACCGGCCTCAAGCCGACTTTCGAGGACTTCCACGGCATTCGCTATACGAATGACGCGATCAAGACCGCCGTTGAGCTGTCAGCCCGCTACATCACGGACCGCAAGCTGCCGGACAAGGCGATCGACGTGATCGATGAGGCTGGCGCGACCCAGTGGCTAGTCCCTGAACACCGCCGCCGCAAGCAGATCGGTGCCAAGGAGATTGAAGCGGTGATCGCGAAGATCGCCCGCATTCCGCCTAAACAGGTCACCAAGGACGATGCGGTCGCGCTCAAGAACCTGCAACCGGACCTCAAGCGCGTGGTCTATGGTCAGGACGATGCCATCGAAGCACTGTCCTCGGCGATCAAGCTGTCGCGCGCTGGCCTTCGTGAGCCGAACAAGCCAATCGGTTCCTACCTGTTCACCGGCCCGACCGGTGTCGGCAAGACCGAAGTCGCACGCCAGCTGGCGTCGATCATGGGTGTAGAGCTCCTGCGCTTCGACATGTCGGAGTATATGGAACGCCACACCGTGTCCCGCCTCATCGGCGCGCCTCCGGGCTATGTCGGCTTCGATCAGGGCGGCCTGCTGACCGATGGCGTCATGCAGCACCCGCACTGTGTCCTGCTGCTCGACGAGATCGAGAAGGCTCACCAGGACCTGTTCAACATCCTGCTTCAGGTGATGGACAATGGCTCGCTGACGGATGCGAATGGCCGCAAGGTCGACTTCCGCAATGTCATTCTGATCATGACCACCAATGCTGGTGCGTCTGACGCGGCGAAGAACTCCATCGGCTTTGGCCGGGGCAAGAAGGAAGACGAGCAGGAAGAAGCTCTCAAACGTCTCTTCACGCCGGAATTCCGCAACCGCCTCGACGCGACCATCGTATTTGGCGGCCTGACGCCTGAGATTATCGAACGGGTGGTCGAGAAGTTCGTGCTTCAGCTCGAAGTGCAGCTAGCTGACCGCAATGTGACGATCGAGCTTTCCGAAGATGCCCGCGACTGGCTCGCCGCGCGTGGTTTCGATGAAGAGTTCGGCGCGCGTCCTCTGGCCCGCACGATCCAGGAGCATGTGAAGAAGCCGATGGCCGAGGAGCTCCTCTTCGGCAAGCTCGCCAAAGGCGGCGCGGTGAAGATCACGGTCGACAAGGAAGACGACGAGAAGCTTGCCTTCGAATACATTGAGGACAAGACGAAGAAGTCGAAAAAGAAAAAGCCGGGCAAGCCTGAACAGGTCGACTAGGCTGTCTGAAATCGCCCGGCGGGTGCACCCCTCGTGGTCGCCCGCCGGGCCTTTCCCTACAATCCTCTCCCAATAACTTATCTTTGTTGCGGCGTGCCGCGCAGTCTGTAGACAGGTCTGGTCCATTTCGGAATCCACCCTGTCCATGGAGTGCCATCATGCATGTGTCCCAGCTCGTTCTCGCTTCCGCCATTCTGATGATGGGAGCGTGCAGCACGGCTGACACCGCTCCGGCACCCAGCACCTCCAGCGAAGCAAATTTGGCAGCGACGGAGGCAGCAGACGCCGAGACGACGCTTCTACCTTATGAGAAGTTCACACTGGAAAACGGGCTGGAAGTCATCTTCCATGTGGATCGCTCGGATCCGGTCGTTGCTGTGTCGCTTACCGCGCATGTCGGTTCTGCGAGGGAGAAGCCCGGCCGGACCGGGTTCGCCCACCTGTTTGAACACCTGCTCTTCCTCGAGTCCGAGAACCTCGGCCCCGGCGGTCTCGACAAGTTGAGCGCGCGCATTGGTGGATCGGGCGCAAACGGCTCGACCAGCCGTGACCGCACCAACTACCTGCAGACCGTTCCGAATGATGCGCTCGAGAAGATGCTCTGGGCGGAGGCTGACAAGCTTGGCTGGTTCATCAATACGGTGACCGAGCCTGTGCTCGCCAAGGAAAAGCAGGTCGTCAAGAATGAGAAGCGCCAGGGCGTCGATAATCGCCCCTATGGCCATACCTTCTATGTGATGCACAAGGCGCTCTATCCGGACGGCCACCCCTATAACTGGCAGGTGATCGGCTCGCTCGAAGACCTTCAGGCCGCCACGCTCGAAGACGTCAAAGAGTTTTACCGCACCTGGTACACACCAAATAATGTCACTCTGGTCGTCGCCGGTGACTTCGACACCGCTCAGGCACGCGAATGGGTTGAGACGTATTTCGCGGAAATACCGCGCGGCCCGGATATCGAGCCACAGCCGAAAGAGCCGGGCGTTGTCACCGAAACGGTGAAGCTCTTCCATGAGGACAATTTCGCAAAGCAGCCGCAGCTCAACATGGTCTGGCCGACCGTCGAGGAATATCACCCGGACAGCTATCCGCTCGCCGTGCTGGCGCAGCTACTGACGGATGGCAAGGACGCGCCGCTGAACGAGGTACTGGTGGACGAGGAGAAGCTCGCGCCGTCAGTCGCGGCCTTTGCCTATACGAGCGAACTTGCCGGTGAAATGATCCTGCGGGTCAGTGCCTTTGAGGGCACTGACCTCGACACGGTTGCCGCTGCCATTGAGGACGGCCTTGCCCGCTTTGAGGCCGAGCCGATCACCGAAGACGACCTCAACCGCATCAAGACCGAGCAGGAAGTTGCTTTCTATCAGGCGCTTGGCAGCGTTCTCGGCAAGGGCGCGCAGCTTGCCCAGTACAACATCTTTGCGGGCGACCCGGGATATATCGACGAAGACCTTGCCCGCATTCAGGCCGTGACGGCGGAAGACGTGCGCCGGGTCTATGAGACCTATATCAAGGGCCGAAACTACGTCGCCACCAGCTTCGTGCCGAACGGCTCGCCAGAACTAGCGCTTGAAGGTTCTGAGCGTGCCGAGGTCGTGATCGAACCAATTGTTCAGGGCGCCGAGGACGAGGTCGATCCGACAACGGACGGCAGCTATGAGCGCACACCGTCGCTGATCGATCGCAGCGTCGAGCCGCCCTATGGCGCACCACCCGAAGTCGCCGCCCCGGATGTGTGGGAGGATGAGACAGCGAATGGCATCAAGGTCTACGGTATCTCAGACGATGAGCTGCCGCTTGTCCGCTTCTCGCTGTCCAGCGAAGGCGGGCACCTGCTCGATACGCCGGAAACGGCCGGCACAGCGAACATGCTCGGCGAAGTTCTGACAAAAGGCACGGCCAGCAAGACACCAGCAGAGCTCGACAAGGCCTTTGCCCTGCTCGGCGCAGATGTGTCCGTGAATGTGACCAGCGACGCTTTCGAGATCAATGGCGAGACGCTCGCCCGCAACTTCCTGCCAACCATGGCGCTCGTGGAGGAAATGCTGCTGGAGCCACGCTGGGATGAGGCTGAATTCGATCTCGCGGTCGCCCGCACACGCGACGCAATCCAGGCAAACCAGGCCGACCCGAATGCGATCGCATCGCGGGCCTATAGCTATGTCACTTTCGGGGCTAACAGCATGCGCGCGCTCAGCACGCTTGGCAGCGAAACCTCGCTGGACGGGATCACACTCGATGATCTGAAAGCCTGGCATTCAGACAATCTCGTGCCGCAGCTGAGCAGCCTTCGCGTCGTGGGTGATGTCAGCAAGGATGATGTCATGACAGCGCTCTCTGGCCTCTCCGAGCGCTGGAGCGGCGACGCGCCTGAACTCACCTACGCGCCTGCACCAGATGCGCCAGATAGCTCGACCGTGTATTTCTATGACGTGCCGGGCTCGTCCCAGTCCGTCTTCCGCTTTGGCTATCCGTCGCTGAACCGCACCGATCCCGACTTCGTGACGGCAGGCGCCATGAATTACCGGCTCGGCGGGGGCGGCTTTGCCTCGCGGCTGACGCAGGAGCTGCGTGAAGGCAAAGGCTATACCTATGGCATCTTCTCGGACTTTGACGGCACCGACAAAGTCGGCACCTTCACGATCGGCAGCGGTATCCGCTCTAACGTCACGCTGGAAGCGGCAACGCTCGTACGCGACATCCTTTCCGACTACGCCGAGACCTATACCGAGGAAGACCTCGCCGTGACGAAGAGCTTCTTCACCAAGAGCCAGGCGCGGCGTTTCGAGACGCTTGGCGCAAAGCTCGGCGCCCTGTCGGACATCGCAGACTATGGCCTGCCCTACGATTTCGTTTCTCAGGAGATCGAGGCGGTGGAAGCGCTAAGCCTCGGTGATGTGCAGGGTCTCGCCGCACGTCTCATCCGTCCGGACGAGATGAACTACGTCATCGTTGGCGATGCTGAGACGCAGATGCCGCGGCTGTCAGAGCTTGGCTATGGCGAGCCGGTGGCGATCAATGACGCTGTCGACGATCTGAGCGACTAGAACACTCCAGCACAGGCGCCTTCAGACCGGAGGCGCCTGATGCCGGGCCTACCAGACCATGGCTTCCTTGAGCTTTGCGTGGAGCGAAGGCGGGATCTCTTCGGCCTTGCTGTCGCGCTTGATATCGGCAGGTGCCTCATCGGGCTTCAGATACCGCCAGCCCTGAAAGGGCCGTTTCGGCGTTGGCTCGACGAGGACGATTTCCGGATCCAGCACAAGCTCGCAGGCCTTGCGGCCATTCCTGTCGGCCATGACACGGATGTCGGTGATTTTCTGGCGGACCTGGATCAGGCCTTTGATCACCCAATAGATGGAGCCGCCATCAAGCAGCTCATCCACCTGTTTCGGCACCATGCGTGTGTGATGGACAGGTTGGGGATAGGAGCGCATCAGGCGCTTCTGCCACGCTTCCAGGTCGCCGATCTCTTCGGCGCCTACGCAGAGTTTGACCATGTTCAGGCTCACGCGAACAAATTTAATGCCGCCCGCAAGAGAGGCCAGTCCCTCTCTGTCATTCCTGTGGAAAGTGGACCTCTGGAAAAACGGCCGCCTAGAGCTCTTCCAGCTCGACCAGCATGACGCCTTCCGCGACCTGCTCACCCACGCTGGCGCCCACCGCCTTTACCACGCCATCACGCGGCGCTTTCAGGCTGTGCTCCATCTTCATGGCTTCCATGACGGCCAATGTCTGCTCCTTGGTGACCTCGTCGCCCGGCTGGACGCGCAGATCGATGACCTTGCCCGGCATTGGCGCAGACACCTTGTCGCCGCCTGCAATCGCCTCGGCCTCGGCCTCATAGTCCGGAATGTCGACGAGGACCGTGTCGCCATCAACAGCGACAGCAAAGCTGTGATCGGTGATAGAGATTGCGGGCATGATATCCATGGCCGGGTCTCGCTCATCGACGGCAATGTCTGCAATCTCGCCGTCGAGCTTTAGCCGGATGGATCGGCGAGCCGGTGCGTTAAGGCGCCAGCCATCCTTCTGGTCGAATGGCGTGTCGCCGGTATCCGTCAGCAGCGCATGCGCCACCAGACGACCTGCTGCTTCACGGATGTCGGTCTTCGCTTGCGTCAACGCGTCTATTTCTTCTGCGATCCAGTTCACGTGATGCTCGCCGCTGCGGAAGACGGGGTGATCGAGGCAGCGCTTCAGGAAGCCGACATTGCTCGGAATGCCCGCAATGATGCTTTCGCCGAGGCTTTCAGACAGGGCATCGATTGCGCTCTCACGGTCCCAACTTTTCACGATCGACTTGGCAATCATGGAATCGTAGACCGCAGGCACGGTGTCGCCCGCACCAAAGCCGCTATCAAGCCTGTAGAGTGTGAGGTCGCCGTCCAGAGCGTCGGCTGGCGCACCAGCGCTGCTCTCGGACAGACGCTCGACATTGCCGAGATTGAAGGCATAGAGCCGCCCTGCCCCCGGCCGGAAATTGTCGGCAGGGTCTTCGGCGCAGATACGCGCCTCTATGGCGTGTCCGTTTAGCGGGATATCACCCTGTTTCAGAGGCAGTTTCTCACCGGAGGCAACACGCAGCTGCCACTCGACGAGGTCGGTGCCAGTGATGAGCTCGGTCACAGGGTGCTCGACCTGCAGGCGCGTATTCATCTCAAGGAAGAAGAACGTATCCTTGGCGAGCGGCCGGGTGCCATCGACGATGAACTCCACCGTACCTGCGCCCTGATAGCCAACCGCCTTGGCGAGATCGACAGCGGCGCCTGTCATGGCGCCGCGCACATCCTCTGGCATGCCGGGCGCAGGCGCTTCCTCGACGACCTTCTGGCGGCGGCGCTGCAGGGAGCAGTCGCGCTCATAGAGGTGAACGGCGTCTCCATGGCTGTCGCCGAAGACCTGAACTTCAATGTGGCGCGGCTGTTCGACCAGCTTCTCCAGCATCACGCGGCCATCGCCGAACGAAGATTTTGCCTCACGCACGGCGCTTTCCAGCTCGCCCGCGAGGTCTTCTTTCTTCGCCACCAGGCGGATGCCGCGCCCACCGCCACCTGCGACAGCCTTAATCAGGAGCGGATAGCCGATGCGTTCGGCCTCGCCCTCCAGCGTGGCAGCATCCTGCGCCTCGCCGCGATAGCCCGGCAGGACCGGAACGCCCGCCTCTTCTGCGATGCGCTTGGCTTCGTCCTTGAGGCCCATCGATCGGATGGTTGCCGCCGTCGGGCCAACCCAGATCAAGCCGGCCTTTACGACCGCGTCTGCAAAGTCCGCATTCTCTGACAGGAAGCCATAGCCCGGATGGATCGCCTCAGCGCCTGCAGCTTTTGCAGCTTCAATGATGCGTTCGCCCTGAAGGTAGCTCTCTGTCGCCGGGGACGCGCCGATATGGACGGCCTCATCGGCCATGGCGACATGGCGGGCATAGACGTCAGCGTCAGAATAGACCGCGACAGTGCGCACGCCGAGGCGTTTGCAGGTCTCGATTATCCGGCAGGCAATCTCACCCCGGTTCGCGATCAGCAGGCTTTTCAGCATCTTGTCCTTCCCGGTGCCGGTGGATGAGCGCCACTAGCACGAAACTTATGATCATCAGCAGGTACCAAGAGCCGAATTTTGCCGGAGAAACAAGTTTCCAGACTGACTCCTGCCCCGGATAGGTCCAGGCCCGCGCAAGTGTTCCAATATTCTCGGCAAACCAGATAAAAAGTGCAACCAGGCCAAAGCCGATGACGAGCGGCATGGGCCTGTGGTCCCGATCCGGCCTGAACCAGACCACACATGGACCGTAGATCAGGAGAGTCGCAACAAACAGCGCGTTGCGAATGTCGATCGTATAGTGATGGGCAAAGAAATTCACATAGATCGCGGTCGCCAACAGGCCCTGCAGCCAGAGCGGCGGGAACCTGTCAAAGCGGAAGTCGAAGATACGCCAGACGCGGGCGAGATAGCTGCCGACCGCCGCATACATGAAGCCGGAAAAGAGCGGCACACCGCCAATGCGCAGGAAGCTTTCTTCGGGATAGATCCAGCTGCCAGCGCCTGTCTTGAAGACTTCCATCGCCGTACCGACGATATGGAAGGCGAGGATCACCTTGGCTTCCTCGAGGCTTTCGAGACCCGTGGCGATCAAGATGATCTGGATGAGCACCGCCGCGACAACGAGGAAGTCGTAGCGGCTGATCGGAGCGCCTTCTGGGTAGAACAGGTGCGTCAGCAGGATCAGCGCGAGCAGCAGACCGCCAAAGATACAGGCCCAGCCCTGCTTGATGCCGAAGCTCAGAAACTCGAAGAAGGCGGCCCCGACAGGCCCGCGCACGAGCCGCCGTCTGACGTTTTCACGCTGCCTCGAGAGCAAGTCCTGCCATTGCGTCCATGTCCACATGACAGGCTCTTTCACTGTTGAACCGGGCGACCGGAAGGCAGGTCAAAGGCGATCTGCCGCAAGGGGCGCGGCAATTTCAAGGCCTGCCCGGGCGCCCGAGCCTACTCTGCCCAGCCGGGTTTGCGTTTTTCGAGGAAGGCGCTGAGGCCCTCCTTGCCCTCATCGCTGACACGGCGGGCGGCGATACGCTTGGCCGTTTCATGGCTGAGCGACTGGTCGATGGCGACACCGGCGAAATCCTGCACCAGCC
Source organism: Thalassovita mediterranea (assembly GCA_019448215.1). Classification (NCBI taxonomy): domain Bacteria; kingdom Pseudomonadati; phylum Pseudomonadota; class Alphaproteobacteria; order Rhodobacterales; family Roseobacteraceae; genus Thalassovita; species Thalassovita mediterranea. The sequence continues at coordinate 152,645 of CP080408.1, forward strand.
GCTTGCTGTCATGGATCGCACCGGGCGCAGCCTTGCTCGCAAGGTCAGCCAGATACTCTTCCATCTCCAGAAGGCCTTCATTGGTCTCGACCACATACTGGACGAGGCCGATCCGCTCAGCGAAGGCAGCGTCGAAGCTTTCAGCCGATACGAAAAGCGCCTTTGCCCAGCGCGGGCCAATGGCCGAGATCACGAAGGGGCTGATCGTTGCCGGGGTCAGGCCGAGGCGAACCTCTGAAAAGCGGAACTTGGTGTCCTTCATGGCGACAGCCACATCACAAGCCGCCACAAGACCTGCGCCGCCGCCCATGACCGCGCCGTGAACCAGTGCGACCGTCATCTGCGGCAGGGCTGCAAGCTTGCGCAGCATTTCTGCCAACTTGAAGGCGTCTTCCTCATTCTCATGGCGCGAATAGCTGGCAGCGGCCTTCATCCATTCGAGGTCGGCGCCGGCGGAGAAGCTCGGACCATTACCGCGCAGGATAACCATGCGAATGGTCGTCTGCTCTGTAAGGGTCTCGATGGCGTCGGTCAGTTCTTCAATGACGATAGCATTGAAGGCATTGTGCTTTTCCGGCCGGTTCAGCGTGATGACAGCGATACCACCCGGCGTCGCATCGAGGGAAATGGTCTCGTAGGCCATGAAAATCTCCTGTGGTCTGAAGATGACGTTAGGCCTGACACGGCCGTTTTGGAATGGGCGTTAGCCGTCCTTTGCAGCCTGCCTGTAATGACTGTCACGGCGAAGGGCCGGTTTCTCGACAAACCACCAGAGCAGGAAGCTCGCGGCCAGCGTGAGTAGCGCTGCGATAGCAAAACCCGCAGACAGCCCCGCGGTTGCGAAGACACCTGCCATGATCAGCCCCTGAAGGATCGGGAAGTGGGTAATGTACAGGCCATAGCTGATGTCGCCATAGCGCGCAGCGTTGAGAACCGGGCCGGGCGCGAACGCTGCCCAGGCGATCAGGCCCGCAAGTCCTGCCGCGCGCAATGGCTCCAGAATTGGGTGCACAAATGAACCGGCGAAAAGCGCCAGCCCGATAAGGCCGAGTTGGCCTGTCTTCTCCTTCGCCCGGTCCCAGACCAGCCATAGACCCATACCGCTAGCGAAGAACGCCATCTGGCCCGGCAGCTGGCGCGCAAGCTCCGGCGCGAGAGCGATCAGTGTCGGTGAGGCCTGCGAAACGCCAAGCGCTGGTTCCAGCAGCAGGCGCCACGCCTCCCCCGCGACATAGAGGAATGCCAGCACGGCCCACTGAGCTTTGGCCGCCCGTCGCATCATCCAGGCAATAATCGGGAGCGCGAGGTAGAACATCACTTCCACTTTGAGCGTCCAAAGCGCGCCATTGACGGCTTCGAAACGCTGGCCCTCAAACAAGCCCGGGAGATCCGGCGCAAGGAAGTTCAGGAAAACAAGATTGGCGGCGAGGTAGCGAAGAATTCCGCCAAAAGCGTCGGGCCCGGCCAAGACAAGGCTGACAAGGGCGGGTATCAGGATTATGACGGCATAGGCAGGATAAAGCCGCCGAACGCGTTTCTCCGCATAATCGCTAAGCGACCTCGAACGCATGAGCGACCCGAAAACGAGCGCGCCCGAAACAATGAAGAAGCCCTGAATGGAAATTTCAGCAAGCGCGCCTAGCGATGTCTCGAGAGCGTCATCTGGCGCAATCGCGGTCAGCGCCAGAGCGTGAAACACGGTGACACCGGCGGCAAAAACCAGTCGCAGGAGGTCAAAACGGTTCGCAGTCAGGGCACCAAACTCCGCCTCAAGGGATGGCATGACCGGGTGGCATGGACCGGGGCTGTGCGCAAGCAAAAGGGGCCTGCATGTGCAGGCCCCTTCGCTGGTCTAATTGTCAGGACGTGACCTAGTAGTCGGCGTCCACATCCATGTCGGAATCATCCGTCATGTCGTCAGAGGCGTCTTTCTTCTCGGCCCAAGCTTCCTTGGCCTCTTCGTATTCTGCCTCGCTGACTTCGCCGTCATAGTCGGCGTCGATCATGGCGAACTTCTCAGTGGCTTCTGCCTCTGTCACATCGCCGTCAGCGGTTTTCCAGGCGACAAACTCCTCTTGGGAGATGGTACCGCTGGCATCGGTATCTACGTCGCCGAAGGCGGACATTTCACCTGCGGAGGCTGCGAGGGCACCTGCTGCTGCGGCACCGGCGATAACAATTGCAAAGCGTTTCATAACTTACTCCATTTCTTGCGATCTCTTTCTGAGATGCGAGGAGAATACGCACAGCTTGGCACGGGGGATGCGTTACAACGCGGTTAGGCGTCTATGCAACGCGAGCTGCTTGGAGAAAGCCTCAAAATATCAACGACCAAACGGACTTATTAAGCTTCCGACAGGTCGATGAAACCTACATGCGGAAGACACCAAACCCGCGCTCACCAAGCGGCGCATTGAGCGCTGCGGCCAGCGACAGGCCAAGCACCCGGCGCGTATCGGCAGGATCGATTATGCCATCGTCCCAGAGACGTGCGGTGGAATAGTACGGGCTGCCCTCGGCCTCATAGGCTTCGCGGATCGGTGCCTTGAAGGCTTCCTCATCCGCCGCGCTCCATTCCTCACCGCGCCGCTCCATCCCATCGCGTCGGACCGTCGCCAGAACAGAGGCCGCCTGCTCGCCGCCCATGACGGAAATACGGGCGTTTGGCCACATGAAGAGAAAGCGCGGGCTATAGGCCCGGCCGCACATGCCGTAATTGCCAGCCCCGAAGCTGCCGCCTGTCACGACGGTGAACTTCGGCACCGATGCGGTGGCAACGGCCGTCACCATCTTGGCGCCGTCCTTGGCGATGCCGCCTGCCTCATACTTGGAGCCGACCATGAAGCCGGTAATGTTCTGCAGAAAGATGAGCGGAGTGCGGCGCTGGTCGGCCAGCTCGATGAAGTGCGCCGCCTTCTGTGCGCTTTCAGAGAAGAGGATGCCATTATTGGCAAGGATCGCGACCGGCATGCCGTAGATATGCGCAAAGCCGCAGACCAGCGTGTCGCCATAAAGCTGTTTGAACTCATGGAATTCAGACCCGTCGACGGTGCGCGCAATCACTTCGCGTGCATCATAGGGTTCGCGCACATCGCGCGGCACAAGGCCATGAAGCTCTTGCGGATTGTAGAGCGGCTCTCGAACGTCCGTGAAGCCGACTGTGTCTGGCTTTGGCTGATGCAAGGTGCGCACAATCGATCGGACGATGGCCAGCGCATGCTCATCACTGGCCGCGTAATGGTCCGCCACACCTGACTTGCGGGCGTGGACGTCTGCGCCGCCAAGATCTTCAGCTGAAATCTCTTCGCCGGTCGCCGCTTTCACCAGCGGTGGGCCGCCAAGGAAGATGGTGCCCTGCTTGCGGACAATGATGGTCTCATCCGACATGGCAGGCACATAGGCGCCGCCTGCGGTACATGACCCCATGACCGAAGCGATCTGCGGGATGCCCTTCGCGCTCATCTGCGCCTGATTGTAGAAGATGCGGCCGAAGTGCTCGCGGTCCGGGAAGACCTCTGCCTGGTGCGGCAGGTTCGCGCCGCCGCTATCAACCAGATAGATGCAGGGAAGATGGTTCTGCATCGCGATTTCCTGCGCGCGCAGATGCTTCTTCACCGTCATCGGGAAGTAGGCCCCGCCCTTCACCGTCGCATCATTACAGACGATCATGCATTCGCGGCCTTCGACACGGCCAATGCCCGTGATGATGCCAGCGCCGGGCGCCTCATCATCATACATGCCGTTCGCGGCAAGCGCGCCGATCTCAAGAAAGGGGGCGCCCGGATCAATGAGGCGTTCGACCCGCTCACGGGGCAACAGCTTGCCGCGTTCTGTATGACGCTCGCGTGCCCGCTCAGGACCGCCAAGCGCGGCGCTTGCGCTCTTCTGCCTCAGCTCTTCGAGCAGCGCCTCCATGGCCTGCCGGTTCGACGAGAATTTTTCGCCAGATGTGTCGAGCGTAGATTTCAGTACGGGCATTGGCCCTCCCGGAGACTGTTTCTTGCAGACCTATCGCCGGTTGCGGGCAATGTCATCCCGCAGCGGTAACCAGACTGACATATATCTGCGCCTATAACTGGCCGTAGAGAGGCCTTTTCAACGCCACTCTGAGGGAACACACTGTGGCACTGATGAGTCTGGATATCGCGCCAACGCTGAAGTCGATCCCGTTTCTGGGAGATGTCCCGAAGCGCGCGCTGAAAGCGGCTGGGCGCGAAGCAAGATGGTTCGCCCTTCCTGCCGGCTGGGAGCTGTTCAAGGCCGGCGATATCTCCGAGTCGATCTATTTCGTTCTATCCGGATCGCTTGGCGCGTTCAGGACAATGCCGGACGGGCGCTCTGATTTTCTGGGTCATATCCGCGCCGGTGAGCCAGTTGGCGAGATGGCGCTTTTTGAGGGCGCGGTTGATATCAATGGCGACGGCCTGCCCGACAATGCGCCGCATACAAGCTCGGTCTATGCACTGCGCGATTCCGAAATTCTTGAGATCTCTCGCAAGGGATTTGACCGGATCACAAAGGCTGATCCGGACATCCTGACTTCGATGATCCAGGTGATGCTGGCGCGGCTGCGCGAAGGGCGCAAACCGAACAAGCGCAACGCACCAAAAGTCTTTGCGCTGGTTGCCACGTCGCCGACCATTGATCTTATGCTGCGCGCCGAGGCGTTGCAGACAGCAATTGCCCGCTTCAACATGAAGTGCCGGATCATCGACGAGGCCGAAGGGCGCGACAAGCCGACCGGCTTCTTCGATGAGCTTGAGGCCAATAATGACATCGTCATGCTGGTCACTTCGGTTGGCGACTCTTCATGGTTCCGGCTCTCAACGAGGCAGGCTGACCGCGTCTGGGTATTCGGGCGCGCCGATGCGCGTCCTTCAAAGCCGCTCATGCCGTCGCATGACTCGCCAGCGCGGGCGCTTCAGCTGGTCGATATCATCCTCCTGCATCACAGTTCGGAACGCCAGGCCTCCCATCCGTCAGACTGGCTGGAAGCGTCAGGGGCAGCACGGCTGTTCCACTGGAAAGGGCTCGATACCGGGAATTGCGACCGCCTCGCCCGCGTGATGGCGGGGCGCTCGACCGGCATCCTGCTTTCGGGCGGCGGCGCGCGCGCCTATGCCCATATCGGCGTTGTCCGCGCCATCCGCGAAGCCGGAATACCGATCGACTTTGCCGGCGGTGCGTCGATGGGCGCGGTGGTTGCCGCCTGCGTGGCGATGGGCTGGGATGACGCAGAGATCGACAGGCGCATCCGAAAAGCCTTCGTCGAAACCAATCCGCTTGGCGACTACAATCTGCCCGTCATCTCCATGGTGCGGGGCAAGCGGGTTAACCGCCGCCTCGAAGAGCATTTTGGCGATGTCGACATCAATGAGCTTCAGATCCCGTTCTTTGCCGTGTCGACGAACCTCACGGATGGCACCTACCGGGTTCATCGTAAGGGACAGCTTCGCACCGCCCTGCGCGCAACGATTTCTCTGCCGGGGATCCTGCCGCCGGTGGTGCATAATGGCGAGGTTCTGGTCGACGGGGCCGTGCTCAACAATTTCCCGACCGACGTCATGCGAGAGCTTCATCGCGGCATGGTCATCGGCGCGGATGTGTCACGCGCCCCAGAGGGCCTCAAGGCAGAAGACTTCGTGAACCCGCCAAACTTCTTTCAGTGGGTCTGGCGGCATGGATTCTCGTCAGCCCCGCCCATCGCGGGACTGCTGATGCGGTCGGCGACGCTGAATATCAATCCAAATGCAGGCCGTGAGCTGGCCGACATGCTGATCGTACCAGAGCTTCGCGATATCGAGCTTCGTGACTGGACAGCCTATGACGAAGCTGTCGACGCCGGATACGAAGCCGCCCGCAAGGCACTTGCGAGCGGCTCACTTCATGAATTCTGTTTTGGCTCCGCGTCCGGCGCAAACCATAGCCACCGGGGCGTCGACCTGAAACAGGTCTGACCTTTCCGTGGCGATTAGGCCGCCCTGTCCCATTCAGGTGCCCAGCTTGGATTGATCAGCCGCTGATTGTTCGTCTTGAGCGCCGTAATCCGGCCCATCTCTTCGGCGGTCAGCTCAAAGTCCCGCACATCGTTATTCTGACGCAGGTGTTCTGGCGATGAAGAGCGCGGAATGGTGATAACGCCCGGCTGCTGCGTGAACCAGCGGATCACGACTTGTGCAGGCGTCTTGCCGTGCGTCTCGCCAATCTCTTTCAGGATGTCGCTGTCGAAGACCTGCCCCTGTGCAAGCGGTGAGTACGCTGTCACAGACGTGCCGATAGCGTGCGCGGCTTCAAGCACCGGGGTCTGGTCGATGAACGGATGGTACTCGACCTGATTGGTCAGGATCGGCGCCTTTGACAGTTTCACGGCCTGCCCCAGCTGATCCACCGTAAAGTTCGACACACCGATATTCTTCGCCAGTCCCTTGTCGCGAACCTCGTTCAGCGCGCCGAGGCTTTCCTCAAGCGGGACGTCGTCATTTGGCCAGTGGAGCAGGATCAGGTCGACATAGTCGGTGCCGAGCTTGCTGACGCTTTTCTCGACCGACTTCTGAAGGTCGCCATCCTTATATTCAGACATCCAGACCTTTGTGGTCACCCAGAGGTCTTCTCGCGGCAGCTGGGCATCAGCGATCCCCCGGCCGACATCTTTCTCATTCTCATAGGCCTGCGCGGTGTCGATCATCCGGTAGCCTGCTTCGATGGCCTTGGAGACGCATTCCTGCGCCGTCTCACCTTTCAGCTTCCAGGTCCCGAACCCGATTGCAGGGATATCAACGCCGTAGTGCTTGGTTGTCAGGGTCATGATGGTCCTTTCTTGGCTCTCTCAATCTCTTGGAAAAGCAACGGGACGTCAGGGGTGAGGTTCCGGCAGGTGCGGCGTCATGACTGGTTCAGGCCCAGCTCTCGCTGCAGCTTCTTGGTGAGGCCGAGCGAGACCAACCGATAGCTCTCGCGCAGATAGTCTTTCAGGGCCTCATCATCGACGGCCTCGTCAGAAAAGCGCTGGATCCACTTCATACCGCGAGAGGCGAGATGCGGCGCGCCCTGGCAGCCGGGCTGTTCTTTCAGAATATCAAAAGCGAGCTCTGAGACCTTGAAGCTGCAGCGAAAACTGCCGTCCTTATCCTCGCCCGCGATGGCAAAGACCTTGCCGCCGATCTTCCACACATGGCTGCCGCCCCACTGCACGACATGCGTGGTGTGGGCGAGCGCGCCACAGAACTGATTATAGCTTCCGAGATCCAACAGGCCCTCCCTCGAAGGGGCGACCTGCTCAGCTTGCCTCAAGCAGGATAACGGCAAAGAGTCCTTTGGCGTCCGTCCATTTGCGGGTCAGCTCCCAGCCAGCACTTTCCGCCATTCGCGCAAACCGGTCGAGGGCAATCTTGCGGGAATTTTCGGTATGGATCGTCTCGCCTTCCTCGAACTGGAAGGTCCGTCCGGCGACCTCAACGCTTTGCGCCTTCATGCTGCGTAGATGCATCTCGATGCGACTGTCAGCGCTGTTCCAGCGCGCTTCGTGCTCAAAGCTGGTGAGATCGAAATTGCCGCCAAGCTCACGGTTGATCCGGCGTAGCAGGTTCAGATTGAAGTCTGCGGTCACGCCCTTCGCATCATCGTAGGCGGGCACAAGGATGTCAGGCGATTTCGGCTGATCGAGGCCGATGATGAAACAGGAACCATCGCCAAGGTCCTCACGCGCCGTACGCAGGAAACTGTCGATATCCTTGTCGAGCAGATTGCCCATGGTCGAGCCTGGGAAGAAGCCTGCACGGCGGCCACCGCCATCGGGAAGGTTGCTGCCAAGGTTGGTGTCCATGAAATCCGCCGCGACGGGGTAGACATCGAGATCGCCATAGGCGGCTTTCAGCTCGTCGGCCGCGCCCTTCAGGTGCTCGGATGAGATATCGACCGGGACGAAAGCCTTCGGCCGCTCCAGCGCATCGAGCAGGATGCGCACCTTTACGAGGCTGCCAGCGCCATATTCCACGATGACAGCGTCGGGTCCGATGGCGTCTGCCATGGCGCCTGCATGCTCATTCAGGATCGTGAGCTCGGTGCGTGTCGGATAATACTCAGCAAGCTCAGTGATGTCATCGAACAGGCGAGATCCACGTGCATCATAGAGCCAGCGGCTCGGTATCGATTTCTGGTCGCGCGCAAGGCCCGTCAGAACATCCTGCAGAAAAGGGTCAATTCCAGAGCCGTCCATTATGCGTTCCTTGCGAGTCTGACGCCGCAGAACTGCCAGCGCTTGTCGGGGTGAAAGAAGTTTCGGTAGGTCGGGCGAATGTGGTCTGGCGGCGTCACGCAGGAGCCGCCGCGCAGCACCATCTGGCCGCTCATGAACTTGCCATTGTATTCGCCAACCGCGCCTTCGGGTGCCTTGAAGCCTGGATAGGGAAGGAATGAACTCGCCGTCCATTCCCATACATCGCCGAAAAGACCGCTCAGGCCTTCTCCGGTCTGCATGGCGGGACTAAGGCGCCCCGTCCCGGCATCATTGCCTTGTAGATCATGGCCTTCGGCGGCCACTTCCCATTCCGCTTCTGTGGGCAGGCGTGCGCCCGCCCAGCTCGCATAGGCATCCGCCTCATAGAAACTAACATGTGTGACAGGTGCTTCCGGGTCGACGGGCTGGGCGCCCCGGAGCGTCATTGTCCACCAGGCGCCGTCCTTGCGGTGCCAGTAGAGCGGCGCCTTCCATCCATTTGACTGGACGCAGGCCCAGCCATCAGAAAGCCAGTGACCCGGCGCCTCATAACCGCCAGCCTCGATGAATGCGATCCACTCACCATTGCTAACGGCGCGCCCCGCCATCTCGAACGGCTCCAGATACTGTTTGTGGCGTGGCCCCTCGCAATCATAGTGGAAGCCTTCGCCTTCATGGCCAATCTCGACAAGGCCGCCCTCAAAGCGGTGCCAGTCGAGCGGCTTTGCGCTGCCTTCCATGAGGCGCGGCTCAGACGGCCGATAAGCTGGCTGCAGCGGGTTCTGGCTGAACAGGTGCAGGATGTCGGTCAGGAACAGCTCCTGATGTTGCTGCTCATGGTGGAGGCCAAGCGTAACGAGCTCGATCACCTCTGGCGCCGGGTCGCCTGATAGAAGTTCCGCCATGCCCCGATCAACATGCGCGCGGAAGGACATCACTTCATCCAGCGTCGGCCGCGTCAGCAAGCCCCTTCGTGGGCGCGGATGGCGGTCACCAATGGCGTCGTAATACGAATTGAAAAGGTATTCGAACGTCTCATCGAACACCGCGTAGCCTTGAAGGTTTGGCTTCAGCACGAAGCATTCGAAGAACCACGTTACATGGGCAAGGTGCCATTTCGCCGGGCTTGCATCCTCCATCGACTGGACGGTCGCGTCGGCATCAGACAATGGCGCGGCAAGCTCTCGGGAATAGGCTCGCACCTGCTCAAAAGCGCGCAGGAGTGTCTTGTCGCCCTTCGAGACGCCCAACGGACTTGCTGAAAGCATGGCGCGCTCCTTTTGACTGGCAGCTCCGGTCTAACAAACAACTATAGCGCGTGTTCCCGACGGCAATGTGTCAGTTGTGAAAGGCTTGTGTCCAAACCTGCCTCATCCCTGCGCAACCGGCAGAAAATGCAATGACATCAATGAATGTAGCAGCGCGATCAACCCATTGTTAAAACTCGGCTCCCAAAGGTTACGCTCAGGTAATATCTCAAACCAATATATACCGGGGTGGCCATGCGTTCAGGCGTTTTCGACAAACTTCCGATACTTGTCTGCGAAACTGCTGCCGTCCGGAATGAAAGTGGTGAAATCATCGATCTTGAATGGATCGATGCAAATGACCTGATGAATGCGTCCATCCTGCCTGAGGGCGGCAGCGTCGTCGGTATGCGCATTTTCGAGTTCGATCCCGCCTATCGCGACTCCGAAATGGTGAAGGCCGTTCTGGAATGCCTGAAAACCGGTAAGCCGGGATCCCTGGTGACCACGCAGGGCCGCGCAGCGAAGATGCTGAACAAGGTCCTGAAGACCAGCCTCATCCCGACAGAACGGGGTGTGCTATGTTGCTCGCACGAGATTACTGACATCGCCCAACAGCGCGACGAGGCCAAGGAACAGGCAGAGCTACTCCGTCTCGCCTGCGACCGCGCGCTGCACGGCATCGCGATCGCTGCTCATGACGGCGCCATCCTCTACATGAACCCGGTTCTTGAAGATCTCTCGGAGCAGCGCTTCGAGGATGTGGCAGGCCAGCATGTCGATAAACTGATGGGGACAGGCCAGGCCTATCGTAGCAAGGAACTTCAGGACAAACTCGCAAGCGGCGGCGTCATGCAGCACGTCTCTGACGGAGAGATGCTGACGCCATCAGGCACGCGCATCCGCCTGTCCATCGCGCTGAACACAGCCTTCCTCCCTGGCGACTCCCACCCCGTTTACATCCTGCACATTCAGGATGTGCGCGAAGAGCGCCGCAAGGCCCACGAGCTCCGCGACGCCCTGAACCGCGCCGAACAGGCAACCCGCATGAAGTCGGAATTCCTGGCCAATATGAGCCATGAAATCCGCACCCCGTTAAATGGCGTGCTGGGCATGGCGCAGACCCTCGTGCACAGCGATCTGACAGGCGTCCAGCGCGAACAGGTCTCCATCATTCTGGATTCCGGCCGCGCCCTCATGGTGCTTCTGAACGACATTCTGGACCTCTCAAAGATTGAGGCAGGCAAGCTCGACATAACGCCTGTGGCGAGCGACCTTCGTCACAAGCTCAGCAGCCTGTTCAAGCTTCATGAGGCCCTCGCCGAGGAGAAAGGCATCAAGCTTGAGCTTTTCGTCCACCCAGATGTGCCGTCCAGCCTGACTTTCGATCCGGTGCGCCTGCGCCAGTGCGTCGGCAACCTCATCTCGAACGCGATCAAGTTCACCGAGCGGGGCAAGGTGATGATTGTCGTGTCGAGCGAACCCGGTGAGGACGAGGAAACCCAGAAGATTACCATTCACGTTTCTGATACAGGCTGCGGCATCGCGCAGAACAAGCTGGACCGCATCTTCGACAGCTTCTCGCAGGAAGATGGCTCGACCACGCGCAAATTCGGCGGCACCGGGCTTGGTCTTTCGATCACGCGCAAGCTAGCCCGCATGATGGGCGGCGATGTTTCCGTCGTCAGCCAGCAGGGACGAGGGTCTGTTTTCACCCTCACCTTCTCGGCCCAGGATGTTTCTATGCCGTACAGCCCGCAGACCACCAAGACGGTCCAGATCCGCGAGCCGCGACCACGCACCAGCCTGTCTGGCTGCCGCGCGCTGGTTGTCGACGACAATGCGATCAATCTGCGCGTCGCAAAGAGCTTTCTGGAACACTACGAGGTCGATGTGACGCTGGCGGGTGATGGCAATGAAGCGCTCGACAAGCTCAGCCACCAGCCTTTCGACATCGTCCTGATGGACATCCACATGCCGGGCCTCGATGGCGCCGAAGCTTTCCGGCGGCTGCGCATGTCAGCCAGCCCGAACCGGCTCATCCCTGTTCTCGCGCTCACCGCCGATTCAATGGCGGGCGACCGCGAGCGGTATCTGGGCATGGGCTTTGATGGCTATGTCTCGAAACCGATCGATGAACGGTCGCTGGTCACGGCGATGGGCCAGGTACTCAGCATCCAGACATCGGACGAGCGGCTGCAGGCAGCGATCTAGTCGCCGCCTATAACCATCAAGCGGTTTCGCCGAACAGCTCGCGCCCGATCAGCCAGCGGCGGATTTCTGACGTCCCTGCCCCGATCTCATAGAGCTTGGCATCGCGCAGCAGACGGCCGGTCGGATACTCATTGATATAGCCATTGCCGCCGAGCAGCTGGATCGCGTCGAGCGCCAGCTTGGTCGCAAGTTCTGCCGCGTAGAGGATTGCGCCGGCAGCATCTTTACGCGCCGTCTCACCCCGGTCACACGCCTTGGCGACCGTGTAGACATAGGCTTTGGCGGCATTCATCTGGACATACATATCGGCAAGCTTGCCCTGGACCAGCTGGAACTCGCCGATGGACTGGCCGAACTGTTTGCGGTCGTGAACATAAGGAATCACGACGTCCATACAGGCCTGCATGATACCGGTCGGACCAGCTGCGAGAACGGCGCGCTCATAGTCGAGACCGCTCATCAGCACTTCGACGCCGCCATTGAGCGGGCCCATGATGTTCTCTTCGGGAACTTCGCAATCTTCAAAGACCAGCTCCCCGGTCTCAGACCCGCGCATACCGAGCTTGTCTAGCTTCTGGGCGACCGAGAAGCCCTTCATGCCGCGCTCGATGATGAAAGCCGTGATGCCGCGTGACTTCTTCTCAGGTTCCGTCTTCGCATAGACGATCAGCGTGTCGGCGTCGGGTGAGTTGGTGATCCACATCTTCGAGCCATTGAGGATGTAGCGATCGCCCTTCTTCTCGGCCTTCAGCTTCATCGACACGACGTCAGAGCCTGCACCGCTTTCGGACATGGCAAGGCCGCCAAGATGCTCACCGGTGACGAGCTTTTCGAGATAACGCTTCTTCTGGTCGTCATTGCCCCAGCGGCGAAGTTGGTTCACGCAAAGGTTCGAGTGCGCGCCATAGGAGAGGCCAACCGAAGCAGACGCACGGGAAATTTCTTCCATAGCGACAACGTGCTCGAGATAGCCAAGGCCGCTACCGCCCCATTCTTCCTCGACAGTGATGCCGAGAAGGCCAAGCTCACCCATTTTAGGAAGGAGATGGCGCGGAAAGACGTCGGTGCGGTCAATTTCTGCGGCCAGAGGAGCGACGTGATCGGCGGCAAAACTTTTCACCGTATCGCGGATCATGTCGGCGGTTTCGCCAAGATCAAAGTTCAGCGTGGGATATGTGTTCGGGATCATGGCGGTGATGTAGCCAAGATTACCCTGATTGCCAATGCGGCGAATGCCCCTTTCTAGGGCCTAGTCTTCCTTCTTCTTGCCCGGGAAGATTGCCTTGAAGCAGTAGTAGGCCATCACGACGAAGACGAGGCCGCCAAGAAGCATCAGGAATGGCGGCAGGTAAGCCATCAGTTCCGTGTCGGCCTGACGCTCCATGCCAAACCAGCCAAACTCGCCAGCACCGCCATAGGTGAACAGACCTGCACCAACCAGCGCGAGCACGCCAAACAGCAGCGTTTCGAGCGGGCCTTCCTTGGTCTCGTCATCGTCCTTGCGGCCTTCAGACAGCCACACATCAGACGGGCGCAGATCGTCGATCAGGATACGGCCGCGCTCATCCTTGTACTCGCCCTCTTCCATGTCATCGGTGTCTTCAACGCTCAGCGGTTCGGACACAATGTCGAAGTCTTCGGTCTGGAAGGCGTCTGCGCGAAGATCTTCGTTTTCTTTCTCGGCGCGATCAGAGTCAACCACATCCTCGCTGGAGGCAGAGCCGGCTGCGACGTCTTTTGCCTCGACGATCTCGGCGTCCTGAGGCTGGTCATCTTCGTCGGCTTTATCCTCTGCTTCGGCAGATGCATCGTCGGCAGATTCCTCGTCGCTTTCGTCCGTCTGAACCTGCTCAGCAGGCGGCACGATCAGGTCGAAGGGGGATGATTTTGGCCTTTCAGCTTCCTCAGCCGGCTTCTCTTCAACATCATTGTCGGCACTGATCGAGAAGATTTTCTTGTCTTCGTCCTCTACGGTCTCATCGGTATCAGCCTGGTCCTCTTCAGGAACAGCTGCCGTCTCGAGCTCTTCAGCCATGTCCGCATCGACTTCGAGATCGCCGCGCACATCTTCATTGGCGGCAGAGGTGCCAGCAAGCGCGGACACTGCAGCGCGGATATCGTCGACGCTCTTCTCGTCATCCTCGCGGGCACGGTCGAGATCGGTTTCGAGCTCTGCCGTCTCGGCGTCGTCGTGATCTTCTTCTTCACCGAGGATGCGGGTCAGGCGGTCTTTCACGTGACGCGCCGCGGCTTCGGTGGAGATTTCTTCGTCAATCTGGTCGTTGGCCGGATTGCCTGGGACCTGGAACGCCATCTGTACCTGCCGGCGATAGCGATCAGTCTCCTCGATATCTACGAGTGGGCGGAAGTGGCTGCTGGACGCGTGCGGGACGGGTCCATCTATTTTCAGGAAGAGCGCTTTCTCGTCTGCGCGGCGACGAACGAGCGGATCAACAACCATGTCGCGCTGGCCAACGCGGGCCTTGCGCCAGCTTTCCATCGCCCATGCCGCTTTCAGCTTGTTGCCAGCATTGATGCTGGCCAGAACGTCTGAGCTTTCGAATTGGGTGATGCCAATATTGAAGGCGAACGAAACGAGGGCGTCGAATTCATTCTGCGACACCGGTACGAGCAACAGCTGGTTGAGCGCTTCCTCGATCGGCGGCAGGTCGAACTCTGACAGGATGGCCTTGGCTTCGGTTTCGGTAATTTTCAGACCTTCGCGCGCTGCCTTGGTGTGGCCATAGCCAATCACCCAGCGCCCGTCCGGCAGCTTGCGGGACTCCGAACGGAACCCCTCATACGCCATGATGAGCTTGAGACCCGCGTCTGATGTACGAAGTTCTGACACAGTAAATTGCTCCAAACCGATACAATGCATTCTGACACTGCAAGTCGCAGGCCGGGCGGCCAGACGAAGCTACCTTAGACCAGGATAAGGGTCGCAAGGCCGAGGAAGCTGAAGAACGCCATAATATCTGTAAGTGTCAGAACGAAGACCGATGAGGCAACTGCAGGGTCTGCGCCCGCGCGCTTCAGGGTCAGCGGCACAACGATCCCGGAAAAGCCTGCCCAGATGAACGTGGCAAACATGGCGATGGATATGGTGAGGCTCAGCTCAGGGCTCCGGAACCAGACGAAGGCTATGATACCCACGCCGATCGCAAAGATCACGCCATTTGCTAGCCCGGTCAGCGTTTCACGCAGGATTGCCCGTCTTCCGGCATCCCCTTCCATCTCGCGCTCGGCAATTGCGCGCACAGCAACGGCCAGACCCTGGCTGCCGGCATTACCGCCAAGCGCCGCGACGACGGGCATCAGGATGGCAAGCTGCACAACCTGATCGAGCACGCCTTCAAAGATGGCGATGATCGCCGAGGCGATAAACGCCGTCACAAGGTTCACCGCCAGCCACGGCGCGCGCGACTTTACAGAGTCGAGCACCGTGTCAGAACCGTCGGCTGCGTTCACGCCTGAGAGCGCAAGAAGGTCTTCGGTGTTTTCTTCCTGAATGACGTCGACGACGTCATCGACGGTCAGCATGCCGATCAGACGGCCATTGTCGTCGGTGACCGGCGCCGAGGCGAGCGAGTATTTCTGGAACTGGTAGGCGGCTTCTTCCTGGTCCATCTCGACCCGGATATCAGACTCCACCTCTTCCATGATGTCGGACAGGTTCACGTCCCGCGGCGTGCGCAGCAGCGTCGCCAGCGGCACCTGGCCCTTCAGTTTGTGGGCCGGGTCGATGACGTAAACTTCAAAGAATTCAGCAGGCAGGTCGTCGGCATGCTCACGCGCATGATCGATGGTGTGCCCCACTGTCCAGAACTCAGGCGCGGCGAAATACTCGCGCTGCATGAGACGGCCAGCAGTCTCTTCCTCATAGGCAAAGCCCTGCTCGAGCGAGGCGCGGTCTTCAGGCGCCAGCTCCTCAAGGATGCGTTCACGCCGCTCTTCCTCAAGGTCTTCGAGAATCGTGGTGACGTCATCTGAATCGAGTTCACCAAGCACGGCCGCGACCGCGTCGTCTGGCAGGACTTCGACAGCTTCTTCGCGGTATTCGTCGCGCAGCTCGATAATGATGCTGGTCGGCAGCTGGCCGCCGAGAAGGTCCACGCAGGCGGCGAAATCGTCGCCGGACAATTGCTCGAGGAGGTCAGCAGCATCAGCCGGGTGGAGGCGCCCCAGAAGCCGGGCCAGCCAGCGCGTGTCGCGATCCCAGACCGCATCGCGCACATCCTGCACATAGTCGAGGTGTGCCTCGCGCCCGGGCTCATCTGATGTATCTGTCTGGCTGGTTTGCGGCAGATCGGACATGGGGCCTCTCCATCGTTCCGGACGGCTCTGGCGCCCTCGCTGCCTGTCTTCCCCAGGGATGGTGCGGTCGAGAGGACTCGAACCTCCACGGATTGCTCCACAGCGACCTCAACGCTGCGCGTCTACCAGTTCCGCCACGACCGCACTGGATCCCTACGGGAAGTCCGCGCGGTATAAGTGCGCAAAGTAGCTTTGTGAAGCCCCGCATGCACCTCTATATGCGCGAAATGACAGATTTTCCTGCAGTTGAATGGGCCGTCAGCGACAAGCCGGTCAGTTATGAAGCCGCTATCGCCTTCATGGAGCGCCGTGTCAGGGCGATCCGCGATGAAGGTGCCCCCGAACTGGTCTGGCTGCTTGAGCATCCCCCGCTCTACACCGCGGGCACCAGTGCCAAGCCGCATGACCTCAAGGATGCGAATCGCTTCCCCGTCCATGAGACGAGCCGCGGCGGCCAATACACCTATCACGGCCCCGGCCAGCGTGTGGCGTATGTCATGCTTGATGTCGCCGCGCGTGGCCGCGATGTGCGTGACTTCGTCGCCAAGCTAGAAGCCTGGGTCATCGGCGCGCTGGATGAGTTCAACGTGAAAGGCGAGGTCCGCTGCGGACGTGTTGGCGTCTGGGTTGACCGGTCATCGCCCGGCGCCCCGGTGCGCGAAGACAAGATCGCCGCCATAGGCCTCCGTCTGAAAAGGTGGGTCAGTTTCCACGGCATCAGCCTGAACGTCGAACCTGATCTCACCCATTTTGAAGGCATCACGCCATGCGGGATCTCAGATGATGGCCTCGGCGTCACCAGCCTTGTCGACCTCGGCCTGCCGGTCACGATGGATGATGCCGATGTTGCGCTGAAGAAGGCTTTTCGCAACGTCTTCCTGTCTGAACTGGAAGACGTCCCTGCCCCACTTCGCGATCAGGACGCGTAAGGCCGCCGGTCGGCTGCGGGCCATGACTGGCCACCATTTGGCGGATAGTTGCCAAAGTAAGGCACCCGCGCAACCCACATCAGGCTCCAGATCGCGAGCAGACCGCTTAGCGGGATCATCACATTCTGGATCATCGGTGCTGCAGCTTTCAGCACGACCTCGGTCTTAGGATCCATAGGCTGATCGAGATTCGGGCCTCCGCGACCACCGGGAGGACCGCCGCGGCCACGGCGCTGCTGTTGCTGGGCGCTTTCACCGCCGCCTTCAGCTTCAGCCTTTGCGCGCGCTGCCTCTCGCTCTGCGCGCCGGCGCTCGCGGAAGGCGTCCGGATCAGCAAGATAGTCCTGACGCATCTCGAACTGCTTGTCATAGCTCTTCGCGGAACTCTGCGCCGTCATGACGAAAACCGCGCATCCAATGATGAGCGGCACCAGAGGCAGGATCGCCAGCAGCGGCGTCTTGCCCGCATCGTTCAGGCGCCGCGAATGGATCACATAGGACATCAGCGTCGTGACGATGAAAACCACCGGCGTCGCATAAGTACCGAAAGTCGAAACGCCGCTGCCATCGCCGCCGGCCAGGTTCAGAACCAGTGCGATCGTGAACGGCACCACGATGATCATCGCCTGCAGCGTGAACAGCAGCGTCCAGGCTCGCGTGAAGTGGAGCCGCGGCGACTCACCCGTCGGGTCGAACAGGGTCTGCAGCCAGTTCATGTTCTGCGGCAGCTCTCGCTCATCCGTCAGCCACGGGCGCTTTGGGTCGACTACGTTCTCAGTGGTAACAGACATTCTGGATAGCTTTCGCGTCTTATCGATAAACGCTTATACAGCCAGTTTTGAATTTATCAATAAACGATAAGAGAAATATCAGTTGAATGTCTCGGGACCATCGCCGGGCGGTCGGCCATGGCTATTGGCGCTTGGCTCGCTTGGCAAACTGCCAACGACAAGCGCGGCCAGCACGCCATTTACGACGTAGGACAGGATGATCAGGGGAAAAAGCAGGTCAACGAGACGGCGGGAGGCTTGCGTCAGCTGCGCTTCATCTGCTGTCGCCCAGCCTTCCATGACCGCTTCAAGCAGCGCGGTGCCCTCGCTGCCGAGGAACAGACCGCCGAACAGGGCAAACATCATCACGAAGACGAAGAACTTCCCGAACCAGACCGCAATGATCCACCAGCCAGTTGTGCCAGCATCGTGGAAGCGTTTGGAGAAGATGCAGATGTTTGCGTAGACCAGCCCGATGGTGAGCAGCAGGGCGATGATGCCAAGCCCGTTGTCCATCGCCCCCGGCAGCTTGATCTCTATACCGCGCTTGATCACCGCCACGACGGTCACAAGCACGACGCCCTGCCAGAAGCGACGCTTCGCGATCCGCCCATTGGGATTGAAAAGAAGGTCTTTCATCGCCTGACGGCAAAGCTCCGGTGTGAGGACGCTGAGACTACTCGAATTCGACCATGACTTCGTCGGCAGCAACACTGTCGCCAGCGCCGACATTGATCGTCTTCACGGTGCCGGTCGCCTCAGCGCGAATGATGTTCTGCATCTTCATCGCTTCGACGATACAGACCGCTTCGCCTTCCTCGACCTGCTGGCCAACCTCAACGTCGACCGAGACCACCAGGCCCGGCATTGGCGAGATGATCAGCTTGGACGTATCCGGCTTCGGCTTTTCAGGCAGGCGCTCCAGCATCTTGGCTGTCAGCGGCGTACAGACCAGCGCCCGCACGGCAACGCCGCGGTGGCGCAGCAGATAGCCCTCGGTCTTGTCAGCGAACTTCACGGCGAAAGGTTCACCGTCGATCTTGCCTTCAAGCAGATGCGTGCCCGGCTTCCATTCGGTTTCCAGGCTGTGCGTCTTGCCGTCGATCGTGATCTTTGCGCTGTCATCGCCAAGTTCGAGCTCAATCGGCTGCTGGTGCTTGTCGAGGATGACCACCCAGTCCTTGCGCGCAGCGCTTGGCTCGCTCATGCGGCCAGAGATCTTCTCGGCGCGCCGCGCAAAGACGCCGTGCACGTAGGCGGCCGTGACCGTCAGATAGAGGCGCTGTTTGTCGGTTGGCTCCACGCCGTCAAAGCCATCAGGGAACTCGTCCTTGATATAGGCCGTGGTGATGTCGCCGGACCGAAAACGCTTCTCATCCATAACGGCGGCCACGAACGGAATGTTGTCCTGAATGCCCTCGATGTGGAAACGATCAAGCGCGGACGCCTGCGTATCGAGCGCGGTATCGCGGTCCTCGCCGTGGGTCACCAGCTTGGCGATCATCGGATCGTAGAACATGGAGATCTCGTCGCCTTCGCGTACACCAGAGTCCATGCGCACCGTGCCCTCACCCAGCGGGCCTTCGACCGGCGGGTGGAAGCGGCGGAGACGACCGATGGATGGCAGGAACTTGCGGTACGGGTCTTCAGCGTAGACGCGGCTTTCAATCGCCCAGCCATTGATCTTGAGATCGTCCTGCTTGATCGCCAGCTTTTCGCCCGACGCCACGCGCAGCATCTGCTCGACAAGGTCGACGCCCGTAATCATCTCCGTGACCGGGTGCTCCACCTGCAGGCGGGTGTTCATTTCGAGGAAGTAGAAGCTCTTGTCGGCGCCGGAGGCGACGAACTCGACCGTGCCAGCGCTGTCATAGTTCACGGCCTTGGCAAGCGCGACGGCCTGTTCGCCCATCTTCTTGCGGGTCGCTTCATCAAGCAGCGGGCTCGGCGCTTCCTCGATGACTTTCTGGTTGCGACGCTGGATCGAACATTCGCGCTCGAACAGGTAGACGCAATTACCGTGCTTGTCGCCCATGATCTGGATTTCGACGTGGCGCGGCTGTTCGATGAATTTCTCGATGAAGATCCGGTCGTCGCCGAATGAGGCCTTTGCCTCTGCCTTCACGGCCGGGAAGCCTTCCTGGACTTCCTTGTCATTGTAAGCGACGCGAATGCCCTTGCCGCCGCCGCCAGCCGATGCCTTGATCATTACCGGATAGCCGATATCGCCAGAGACCTTCACTGCCTCTTCGGTCGACTCGATCAGGCCCATATGGCCCGGCACAGTGCTCACACCTGCCTCGTCGGCAAGCTTCTTGGAGCTGATCTTGTCGCCCATCGCCTCGATGGCGTGCGGGTTCGGGCCGATGAAGGCGATGCCTTCTTTCTCAAGCCGCTTTGCAAATTCAGGGTTTTCCGAAAGGAAGCCAAAGCCGGGATGAACCGCTTCAGCGCCGGTCTGCTTCACCGCATCGACGATCTTGTCCATGACCAGATAGGATTCGGCAGCAGGCGACGGACCGATATGAACCGTCTCATCGGCCATCTCGACCGCCATGGAGCCGGCATCAGCATCTGAATAGACAACGACCGTTTTGATACCGAGGCGTCGGCAGGTCTTGATCACACGAACAGCGATCTCGCCGCGGTTGGCGATCAGGATTTTCTCGAACATGACTGACCCCTGAATCAGCAGTAATTTATAAAAGAAGCCCTGACTTATAGCCCGGCGGCCAGCCTGTCCATGACGTGCCCTTGCGTCATCTGGCCGGATTAAGCGGTCTGATTGCAGTCCGTCCTGATTATGGGGTCAGTTTGAGAGCCGATAGAGCTCAGGCGCTGTCGCGCAAACCGTCTTCTCGCAGGGCCTCGGATAGCCCACGAACAAAGGCCGGAAGGTCTTCTTTCATCAGGTTGACGAGGCGGCGCTCAGCCGGGGTCACCGACTTGTCCCAGCCAAGGCGCTTCAGGAACCACTGGTTCTCTTCTTCTGTAATCTTTGCGCCAGATCGCCGCGCCTCGCTGGCCGCATAATAGCGCGCCCGAGCCGCGGACTCCTCACTATAGCTGACCCGGTCGAACCATTTGCCGCTGACGAACGCACCGCTCATCCGGCCAAGGAAGCTGCCAACATCGACATCCGTATCACGCAGCCACGCCTCACGCGTCAGCGCGCATTCTTCAGTCATAGGGTCTGGGTGCGCCGCAGAGACGAGGTGGTTCAGCACGGCCTTGGCGAACACATTCTCCCAGCTTTTGGAATTCATCGCGTGACCAATCGCATCATTGATGCGGAACAGGGCATTCGCTTCATGCCGCGAGATGGAGATTGATCCGTCGCCCGCTGGCGCATGCAGGATGCGGCGCATCCGCTCCGTCATGGCATCGTCGGCAAAGCCTACCTCAATGATCCGGTCTGCGATTGCCTCAAGGCAGTAGTGCGAGAGCCTGATTGGCGCGCCCTCGGCATAGCGCAGCGTGGACAGCATGAGGTCGATCTCTGCGTCATTTGGCAAATGCCCTTCCCGGTCGATCTGCGCGATCAGCCATCCGGCCTCTTCCTCGGTGACCCAGCCTGCCGGCTTTTCATGCAGGAGAAGATAGTCCTTCACGATCTCGACAAACCGGTCAGTCCAGTCAGGATCGGGCGCAGGCAGTTTCGAATTCAGCCGGAAAAGTGCCTCAGCCTCGTCGCGCGAAACGATGCCGTCGCTGTAGATTGCATTGAGAAGCAGGCGCGCTTCAGACTGGCTCAGCTGTCCAAGCTTCGCGATCTGCGCGGTGCGCGCTTTCAAATCCTCGGACATCCTGTTTCCACCCGGGGCCGGTTCTGACAGCCTCAAACCTCGCAGAAACCCCTTTAAAAGGCGTTATCAAACGCGAAATCCGCCGGGGCGGAGCCTCAGCGCATACGGAGGAATTTGGAGAAGAGATAAAGAAGGTCGCGGGGCATGTCGGGGTTGAGCAGCGCATCAATTGATTCGTCCTGGCGCACGATCATGGTCGAGGAGCCTTCATGGTCGTCGACTCGGTGATAGTTCATGCTCCATTCCGGAAAGGCACGCTTTTCGACAGGTTCACCAATGATCTGCGCCACGCCGAAGTGGCGGTCATCCTCCAGGATGCGGCCGTAGATTTCGAGGACTTCCTCGCGCTCGCCTTCAAGAGCCTGCATGAACGAACGGCCATTATGGGCGAGAAACCCAGTCAGATAACGCTCATCGTTATTGGATTGCGACACGTTGAGGATGCTGTCGATATCGTCATCCTGAAGGCCATCCACAGCCGTACTGACATAAACCAGCCGATACATTCGTGTGTCTCTTTATCCTCTCTCGCGCGGTCACATGCCGCCTCTGAAGCGGCATTTACAGTCTACCAGACATTGTTGGGCAGGGACGCCCCTCACACCTCGGCAAAGTATCATTTTCTAATCAATATTGATACCGTCAACTGATCAAGCCTTGTCCGTTTTCAAGGTTTTGTAGCCGAACGCACCCTAAAAGCCCTCGCTTGACTGCCTTTGGGGAAGCCCGGACAATTTCAGCCTGACAAGAAGAATGACACCGCCACAGGCAGGATGTCAGGGAGGAAAAATGTGCCGAGGTTGAAACAGGCGGGCCGTGAGGCCGGCAACCCCTTCGCGAACCGGATATTCGACCTGCTGTTCGGCGACCGCGATCCGATCGAAAGCCCCTGCACCGCGACCGGCACACCCGGCAACTGGTGGACCGTCTTCAACATCGTTCCCGATGCCTTCAAGCACACGACCGAAGGCTTTCAGTTCTACCGCTCGAAAGAGCGAAAGCTTGACCCGAAACTGCGCGAACTCGGCCAGACACGCGCCGGTTTCACCGTCGGCTCGCAATTCGTCTTCTCTCAGCACTGCAAGGCGAGCCGCGATGTCGGCCTCACCGAAGCCCAGATCGACGCAATCCCGCACTGGCAGACAGCTGACTGCTACAGCCCGATAGAGCGCGCCGTCCTAGCCTACACAGATGAGCTGGTCCTCCAGCGCGGCCGCGTCAGCGACGGCACCTTCAATGCCCTCAAACAGGGCCTGTCGGACGAGGAAATCCTCGAGCTGACCTACACGACCTGCACCTATATGATGCACGCCATCATGAGCCGGGCGCTTCGGCTCGAATATGACGATGTCGAAGACCGCATCGTCGAAGTTCCGGCCCCCGGCGGCGACAGCGCCGACGTCATGGCCATGGTCGACACTGATAAAAAAGGGGAAAAGTAGTCATGGCATACCATCACCTCGCGCTCGCTGCGAAAGACATGAAGGCGACCCACGATTTCTATGAAGGGATCATGGGCTTTGAGCTTGTGAAGGTTGAGGTCGCGCCCGTGCCATCAGGCGGCTGGGGCAAGCACTTCTTCTACCGGATGGACGGCGACGATTCCAAATTCATCGCCTTCTGGGAGCTGCACGACACTGAAACCCAGGACAAGCACATCCACGACCTGAACAAGGCGGCCAATCTGCCGCCGCTGACCAATCACTATTCCTTCTCAGTCTCTTCCAAGGAAGAGCTGGCGGAATGGAAGGAAAAATGGCGCAAGGCCGGCCTCCGCGTTTTCGAGATCGACCATAACTGGTGCCACTCCATCTACACGACCGACCCGAACGGCAACGGCGTGGAGTTCTGCCTCACCACCGGCACCTTCGATAAGGCCGACCGCGAACGCGCGCTGGCCGCGCTGGACGAAACCGAATTCAAGCCGTCCCCGCCCCCTGCCCTTGTGAAGTTCTGGGAGCCGGAGCCGGCCTGATCTTCAGACCTGATTGGCCGTCCTACCTCTCCAGGACAGCGCGCAGCCACGGCCCGTAGCCGGAATTGCCCAGCATGGCGAGTTGCTGCTGCGCCGACACTTCATTGATCGGGATTTGCGGCTTCGCGGCCGGGTGGACAGGCTTCCTAAGCGGGCGCTGCCCAGCTGGCATCATGATGATCTCCGCAATCGCGCGCGGCACATCCATCGGGTCAGTCGATCCACCGCCATTGCTCGCCTGCCCCATCCCGGCCGTCAGCTGCGGATAGGCCGCAAGCAGCGAATCGCCCGTGCGTTCTTTCAGGGCACCTGAACGGTCTGCTGCGCTCTGCCAGATCTCCGTTGGATAGCCGCCCGGCTGGATGATCGTGATGTCGATCCCCTTGTCGACCGTCTCATAGGCGAGCTGCTCGCTCAGCGCCTCTAGCGCGAACTTCGTTGGCGAATACTGGCCGAGCCCCGGAATGATCAGGCGGCCAAGCTGCGAAGTCACATTGAATATCTGGCCGCGCCCGGCTTCGCGCATGGCAGGGAGCGCCGCGCGGATCATGCGCTGTGCACCGAACACGTTCGTGTCGAACATCAGCTTTGTTGCCTCAAGGTCCTGAACCTCGATTGGCCCGGACATGGCGATGCCCGCATTGTTGATCAGGATATCGAGCGCGCCGCCCGCCGCGGCTTCAGCTTCTGCGACGCCCGCCTCGACCTGCTCATCGGAGGTGATGTCGATTTCGATCACCGTAATATCGAGACCTTCATCCTCGGCCAGCGCACGAAGCTCATCAGCTTCAGGCCGCGGCAGGTTGCGCATGGTCGCGAACACTTTCGCGCCCAGCCGGGCAAAGTGCTCCGCGCCGAGGCGCCCAAAGCCTGAAGACGTACCCGTTATCAGGATCGACTTGCCCGCCAGCCCCATCGCGTCGCTGCCAGCTGATTGCGCCGATGCGCCTGAAACCGTGGACGCGGCGAGCGCCGCAGCGCCTGCCCCGAGAAGGAGTTGGCGGCGGCTGGGGGACATGGAACGGGACATCTTGGGGCACCTCTTCGCTCGTTTTGCTGCCCTCAATGTAACCGAGCCAGCGAGCATGTCGAACGCCCGCCCCTACACGTTTCGGTGACCGCCTATGCGCTCATGAAATAAGTGTCATCACAGCCTTTGGTGAAACCGGTTTGTGCAAAGCGCGTTCTCAATTTGCGTCATGAGCAAACGCAACGACGCGTTGAACAGAATTACAGACGTGCAATCGCACAAGGAGATGATGATGACGCAAGCCAAAGGATTCACTCAAAAGCTGCGCGCCCGCATGGCCGCTGGTGCTTTCATTGCGACATGTGCGCTGGCAATTGCCCCGCTCGCGCAGGCAGCCAACGAAGACCACGACGCAGCCCTGCTCGTTACCGATACCGCCTCACAAGCCGTGACGGCGCTGGATGACCAGGTCATTTCGGACGACGAAGCAGACCGCGTTCTTTCCAATGTTGATATAGACGCTGTCGCCAAGTTCACGCTTGGTAACAAGTGGGCAGACCTCTCGGCCGACGAGCAGTCACGCTATGTCGATGCCTTCAAAGTCTTCGCGCGCAACCAGATGAAAGAGCATCTGTCCGGGCTCTCCGGGGCGGATGTCGAGGTGACGGACGTCGTCCCGCGCGGCGACAAGGATGCCATCGTCGTGACGCAGGTTCGCACCGCCGACAATGAGCTGCCTCAGGAAATGAGCTGGCGCGTCGTTGCCAATGGCAGCTGGCATATCGTCGATATTCAGGCTCAGGACATCTGGTTCGCGATTGAACAGCGCGCACAGTTCGGCGCGATCCTCGACCGCAACAATGGCGACATTGATGCACTGATCAATGAGATTTCGAGCTAGGCTTCAAACCTCTCGCTTATTTTGAAAAGCTGGCCTTCGCGCCGGCTTTTCTTTTGCCCCAAACAAAAAGGCCCCGAATGGATCGGGGCCTTTCCACTTTTTTGATATGGCAACCCGCCTATTCGAGCGGTGCGTTCGTGTCGTCGCCCACACTGCCAGCAGCTTCGCCCGCAACTCCAAAGCCGCGGTCACGCATCAGCGCATCCGTATCCGGCTGGCGGCCACGGAAGTTCTCATAGGCTTCAGACGGCGGCAGCGTATTGCCGACTGACAGGATCCACTTGCCAAAGGCGTCAGCCGTCTCGCGGTCATAAGGACCGCCGGCTTCTTCGAACGCTTCCCAGGCATCCGCGCTGAACGTGTCGGCCCAGAGGTAGGCGTAATAGCCAGCCGCATAGCCTTCACCAGAGAAGACGTGCGCGAATTGCGGCATGCGGTGACGCATTGGCAGCTCTTCCGGCATGCCAAGCTCTTCCAGCGTTTCACGCTCGAAAGCGTCAGGGTCAAAGCCTTCAAAGTCCGTCATCATGTGAAGCTTCATATCGACGAGGGCGCTTGCCAGATACTCGGTCGTATCGAAGCCCTGACGGGCATTGGCGGCACGCTCGATCTTGTCGACCAGCTCCTGCGGGATCGGCTCACCCGTGTCGACGTGAAGCGCATAATTCTCCAGCACTTCGCGCGTCGGCAGCCAGTTCTCGTGCACCTGGCTCGGGAACTCCACATAGTCGCGCGGCACGGCAGTACCGGCGAGCGACGGGTACGTCACATTGGAATTGAGACCGTGCAGTGCGTGGCCGAATTCGTGGAACAGCGTCGAAGCATCATCCCATGAAATCAGGACAGCTTCGCCCTCGGCACCCTTCACGAAATTCGAATTGTTCGAGACGATCGGCGTGGTGAAGCCGTCGATATTGTCCTGCGTGCGGTAGGCATTCATCCAGGCACCCGAACGCTTGCCGGTGCGGGCATATGGATCGAAATACCAGAGGCCGAGATGTTCACCGTCGCGGGTGACTTCCCAGACGCGGACATCTTCATGGAAGACCGGCACGTCCGTGACCTGTTCGAACTCCATCCCATAGAGCTCGCCAGCCATCCAGAACATGCCTTCACGAAGGTTCTCAAGCTGGAGGTATTGCTTCACTTCCTCGGAATCGAAGTCGTACTCAGCCTGACGGACTTTCTCGGCATAATAGCGATAGTCCCACGGCGCGATCTTGATCCAGGCCTCTTCCTCGTCGGCGATGGCCTGCATCGCGGCGACTTCCTCATCGACCTTTGCGGTCGCGGCGGGCCAGACTTTCAGCATCAGGTCCATGGCGGCCTGCGGATTGCCAGCGACGGCTTTCTCAATCGAGCGATGTGCAAAGCTCTCATAGCCGAGGATCTGCGAGCGTTCGGCGCGCAGCGGCATGATCTGAGCGATCACGTCATTATTGTCATACTCATCGCCATTGTCGCCGCGCGCATAATAGGTGCGCCAGACTTTCTCACGCAGGGCGCGGTCGTCTGAATAGGTCAGGAACGGGTCCATGGAAGAGCGTGTGTTGAGGATAGCATATTCGCCGCCCTCATTGTCGCGGCTCTCGGCTGCAGACTTGGCCGCACTGATGACCGAGTCCGGCAGGCCGCCGAGCTGGTCTTCGCTCAGCCAGGTCACATAGGCCTGCTCATCATTGAGAAGATTGTTCGAGAATGTCGTGTAAAGCGTTGCCAGCTCCTGGTTTATCTCGGCAACGCGGGCTTTCTCGGCTTCATCCAGCGCAGCGCCAGCGCGAACAAAGTCAGTGTAATAATCCCAGACGAGACGCTGCTGCTCCGCGGTCAGCTGGTCGTAGTCGTCGCCATTATAGATCGCGTCGATACGCTCAAACAGGGCAGCATTCTGGTAGATCGAATCCTGAAACGCGGCGAGCTTTGGCGCGACTTCACGCTGCACGGCCTGAACCTCAGGACCGTTCAGGTTCGAGGCCCAGATACCATAGACCGTCAGCGCGCGGCTAAGCTCGCTTGCGCCTTGCTCCATGGGCAGGATGGTGTTTTCGAACGTCGCAGGCTCAGTCTGCGCGGTCAGCGCATCGATCTCGGCGCGCGCGCTTTCCATAGCCGTTTCGAGGGCTGGCTGGAACATGGCCACATCGACCTGGTCGAATGGCGGCACGCCGCCATATGGACCGGTCCATTCCGCCAGCAGAACTTGCGGGTCGGCCGCAGGCGCCATGTCAGCTGCGTCGGTCGTGTCAGCCTCTTGGGCCATGGTTTCGGTGGCTGCATCCTGCGCAAAAGCCGCCGGGCTCATGGCGCTCATCGTCAGCGCGGACGCGCCAGCAAAAAGAAGGGTCTTCAGTTTCACTTGTATCATCACTCCAGTTTGGCTGATCCGGTCGGCCTGTTGGCCTTGGGGATCAAACTAATTTCAAACGCAATTAACTGGAGTCCTAGCACCCGCTTGCGCCGGACGTCCAATCCGTCGCAAGGATTTAGGATGACAATGCGGTAAGGAAACAGCCCATGCACTGGATCGCCATCATCATTATCGCCGTCTGGATGCTGGTCGGCGGCGTCCTACACATAATCATGCCGGAGCCGTTCTTCCGCGCAGTACCCGATGGCTGGCCGAAGCTTGCTATCGTCTATCTGTCTGGCATTGCAGAGATCGCGATTGGCATTGGCGTCCTGATGCCCCGCACGCGGGCGATTGCCGGGCTCGCCTTCGCCATGATGTGCCTGGTCTACCTGCCAATCCATGTCTGGGATTTCTTCCGGGCCGACCCGATCTTCTCAGTCCCATGGGCTGCATCCGCGCGGATCGCGGTGCAGCTCATCATTATCGCGCTTGGCCTATGGCTGTGGCAGCGCAGGAAGATCAGCGCCTAAAGCAAGTTCGGAGCAAACGGAATCGTTTGCGAACGGATACTTGCGCCAAAACAAGGACATAAAGCGGCGGGCCGAAGTGACACGAAGGACCGACGCTTTAGGCCGCGCCGACTTTCTCGGCATCGGGATCATTGAGAAGGCCATTGCTCATCCAGTTCATGGTGAAGGCAAAGCGTTCGCTGACGCTCATGGCCACCTCATCGCTATCGCCCAGCATGATCTGGCGCAGCGCGATCATGGAGAGGTTTGAGGTCAGCATGCCTGCCGCCGCGCGGGCTGTAGCATAGTTTTTCGGGCCACCAGGCGAGCGGACCAGCCGCTCGGCCAGAGCTTCTATGTTTGGCTCGACAACATAGCGGACATAGGCCTGGAAGATGGCTGGCTCATTGAGGCTTTCGCGCAAGGCAAAGAGATTGGCCTGAACCAGCATCTGGTTTTCCGGAAGCGAACGCGACATGACAACAAAGTCGTCCAGCGCCTCGCGGATCGTCGGAAACCCCTGCCGCAATTGGGCGCGCCAAGGCTCGCATCGCTGGCCAATATTCTTCAATATGTCGCCAACGAACTCGGTCCGCGTGCCGAAATAGTGCTTTATCGTCGGGTCGGACGCCCCGACCGCAATGGCGATCTGGCGAAGCGATGGAGAGACGACCTCCTCTCGCAGGACAAAATCTGTCGCCCCATCCAGAAGGCTCTGGCGCCTGATATCGTAATCAGCGTTACGGACCCCGACTGCTCGTCCCATGATAGCCTCCCTTTCTCAATGCCGCGTCTTCCAGCAGCGGCCCGATACTCGATAATATATATTCTATAGGTAAATATTGAGGATAAAATTGACGCACTCAGGCATTTCCGTCTCATGTGGACAGTATGCCGCAACTTTAGACTTCTATGTATTTGAGAAGTACTAGTGCGCGTGACCTTCACCGTGGGCGCCATCTTGCGCATCACCATGGCTCGCCCAGACCTGCTGACCATCATCACCGAACAGGATGACTTCATAGGCATCGACACGGTCGCCCATTTCCATGCCCGGAGACCCAGCCGGCATCCCCGGAACAGAGAGGCCGCGCGCCGACGGCATTTCAGCGAGCAGGCGGCGAATGTCTGCGGCCGGGACATGGCCCTCGACAGCATAGCCGTTCACTTCGCCAGTATGGCAGCTCTGCAGTTCACCCGGCACGCCAAGCTCACTGCGGATCGGGGTCAGGTCTTCATGCTCATGGATCACGACGTCGAAGCCGTTCTCTTCCAGATGCTCGGCCCATTTCGCGCAGCAGCCGCACCAGGGTGTCTTATGGACATTCATCGTCTGGGCATGCGCCGGCATGGGCGCGGAAAAGAGGCTCCAGCCCGTAAAGACGGCACCGGCGAGCGCGAGGCTGGCAATGGCGGAGGCAAAGAGTTTCGGCATGGCAGGACCTTTCTTGCGGGCATCTGTTCAAATGCCACAATCTTAATCGCCCGCAGGTCGTGATGTCACCTTAAAGGCGCCGCCAGATGAAATCCGCGAGAGGCGGCGAGGGTTAGCGCCAATTTCTGCTTTCACCCCTTGGGCCGCACATTAGCCGCATGGCTTCAATTCCCGAATGAGGTCGATCAGAAGTCTAAGGCCCGTCGGCAAATGTTTCCGGCTGGAATAATACATGTGATAGCCTGGCCCGATGGGGGCATAGCTTTCCAGCACCCATTCGAGCTGCCCATTGGCGACGTAGCGACTCAGCACTGGCTCAGGGCCATAGATGATACCTGCGCCGCGCAAGCCGAGGTCGAGCATCGTGTGACTGTCGCGCACAGTAACTGGACCAGGCACATCTACGCTGATCATTTCACCGTCGGCGTCGAACTCCCATGAATACATCTGATCATTCCCCAACCTGAAGCGGACGCACCGATGGCTCGTAAGTTCGCGGGGATGACTGGGCCTGCCGGACTGCCTGATGTAGGCCGGAGATGCCGCCGTTCTCCATCGAAAGTCTGGCGACAGGCGCTGGGCAATCATGTCTTCCGGCACGGTGCCGCCATGACGGATGCCTGCATCGAAGCCGCTCGCAATGATATCAATCAGGCGGTTGTTCACACTGATGTCGATCTCGACATCGGGATAGCGCTCAATGAACACTGGAAGCGCAGGCGTCAAAAGCTGCGAGGCGGCGTCCTCAAGAACATTTATCCGGATACGGCCAGCAGGCCTGTCGCGAAAACGGTTCAGATCCTCCATTGCCTGCTCGATATCGCCAAGGGGGCCATCAATTGACTGGAGCAGCGCTTCTCCTGCCGTGGTAAGCGTCACCGAACGGGTTGTCCGGTTCAGAAGGCGAAGACCAAGACGCTCTTCCAGCCCGCTAATGGCGTGGCTCAAAGCTGATGCGCTGACGCCCATTTCAATTGCGGCGGCCCGGAAGCTGCCCTGCTTTGCTATTGAAACGAAATAAGCAAAGTCACCCAGATCTGACCGTCTCAGTGGCATATCGCCCTCTTCTCAAGCTTATAGATGAATTTCTTTCACCTGTTCATCAAACGATGGCGCCCTTATGTCGAGCTGTTTTCGCGCCACATCGTCTCCATCGTAAGCCCGAAGCGGGTAAGAACTGAATGGAGATCAACATGGCAGACAATATCGCCGGAAAAGTCATCGTCATTACCGGGGCGTCCAGCGGCATGGGAGAGGCCACCGCTCGAGACCTCGCCGAAAAGGGGGCGAAGATCGTCCTCGGCGCACGCCGCAAGGATCGGCTCGATAAAATCGTAGAAGAGATCGAGGCAGCGGACGGCGAAGCGATCGCGCTTGAGACTGATGTAACGCGCCTTGAAGACGTCCAGGCCCTCGTAAAAGCGGCGACGGACAAGTTCGGTAAGCTGGACGTTATTTTCAACAATGCCGGTCTGATGCCGCTCTCACATCTTGAGAGTCTCAAGATTGATGAGTGGAACCAGATGATCGACGTGAACATCAAAGGCACACTCTACGGCATCGCCGCGGCGCTGCCTGTCTTCAAGGAACAGAAGTCCGGGCACGTCATAAACGTCTCATCGGTTTATGGTCACAAGACTGTGGCGACGGGCGCCGTCTATTGCGCGACCAAGCATGCCGTTCGTTCGCTGTCCGAAGGGCTCCGCCAGGAGGTGAAGGACTATAATGTTCGCGTCACCGTTATCTCACCTGGCGCCGTTGATACCGAACTGACCGATCATATCACCGAAGAAGGAACAGGCGATGAAGTTCGCGGGTTCGTCAAGGAGATCGCCGTTCCCGCCCGCACGATGGCCGATATGGTCTCGTTCGCCGTCTCCCAGCCTGAGAATGTCGATGTGAACGAGATCCTCTTTCGCCCGACAGTCCAGCCCGTCTAAGAAAGTGGACACCCCATGAAACGATTTATGACCACCGCACTTGCGACCTGCGCCCTCGCCATATCAGCCGCCAGCGCTCAGACGCAGGAGATCAGCGAGAATGGCAGCCGTGAAGCGACAATCGGCTCACCCGACTATTTTACCGGGACCGCTCTGATTGAGCCGATCTATTCCAATAGCGAACCGTTCTTCGGCAGCGCAGCCATAGTGACCTTCCTGCCGGGCGCCCGATCAAACTGGCATGAACATCCTGCCGGTCAGCGCCTTGTCGTCATCGATGGCAAGGGCTGGGTTCAGGAAGAAGGCGGCGAGAAGCAGACCATTGAACCTGGCGACATTGTCTGGTGCCCGCCGGGCGTGAAACACTGGCATGGCGCAACCGACACAACGCGTATGAGCCACTACGCCATCCAGCAGTTCAATGACGCAAAGACCGTTGTCTGGGGCGAAGCCGTCAGCGACGAGCAGTATCATGGCGAGAGCAAATAGCGTCCCGGCGCTGGCGGGCGCGGTGATCTTCAGCGCCGCGCTTGCCTTCTCTCCCGTCGTATCCGCTCAAGACAAGCAGAGGCAGGACTTGGCCCTTACAATCACCCTCAACGGAAGCCCCTACGCAGCGACCCTCGACGACACACCGCCGGCGCGCGATTTTGCGTCCCTTCTGCCGCTAGACCTTGTCCTGCGCGATTATCACGGGATCGAGAAAGTGGCGGACCTGCCGCGAGACCTCGACACATCTGGCGCACCGGCAAGTTACGAGCCCAGAGCAGGTGATATCACCGTCTTCGCCCCCTGGGGAAACATCGCGATTTTCTACAAGCCGTTCCGGGCATCCCCCGGCCTCGTCCGGCTTGGAGCGTTCGAGCAGATGCCCGAGGCGCTTGGCGGCGCTGGCGATCTAACGGTGAGAATAGAGCGCGCCCGCTAGCACAGTCCCCCCCTCCACTCCCCGCAAACAAGGAGACCCAACATGGAAATTATCAGAAACGGTTCTCAGGAGGCTGTCTTCGGCCCCGAAGAAAACTTCACCGGAAGCGTGCGGATCGACTGGATGATCAACCGTCCGGACCCATCGCGCGTGACAGGGGCCATCGTGACATTCCAGCCCAACGCGCGGACTGCCTGGCACTCCCATCCGCTCGGCCAGACCCTGATCGTGACATCCGGGGTCGGCTGGACGCGGTGTGAGGGCGAGGAACGTGTCGAAGTGCGCGCGGGCGATGTCATCTGGTGCCCTCCCGGACACAAACACTGGCATGGCGCGACAAGCACAACGGCCATGACCCATATCGCCATTCAGGAAGCCCTCGACGGCAAGAATGTCGAATGGATGGAGAAGGTCAGCGACGAGGATTATCTCGCCGAGTGAAGGAATAAGTCTTGCAGTTTCAAAAAACGCCAGCGTGCCCGGCCCGTTGGCGTTTTTTTTGCCCAGTTCGAGAGTGAAGACTGTCCAAAAGGCAACGCGCCAGGGTTCATGGGCGGCAAAGTCAGTCCGGTCCCCGGCGCACTTTTATGGTTAACGGGTGGACTTAATCATACGTTAACCTTAACAAAGGGCAGACGCCTGTGGTGGGGCGGGGACAGGCAAATATGTATGAACAGGATCGATATCCCCGCGGATTGGGCTGGATCTGGGCGCTAGTCGTCCTGATCGTTGTCCTTCTGCTGCTGTTTGGCGCCCTGCGGAGCGGCATGTTCTCGAGCAAGCCGCACGATGACACGATCTACACTGCCTGTACCAACACTTACGGGCGTGACAATTGCTCGTGCTTTGCTGGCGTTCTGAAGATGCAACTGTCCGAGGGCGCCTATCAATCGTACGTTAGCGAACTTGAGCGGGACGAGTATCGCCTCCGCTATTTTGATGGCCGTCTGGCCGAGAATAGCTTCATCGGGCGCGATGCGGACCTATGCGTGGAAGCTTCTGATATTTGCAAAATACCCGTCTGCGAGCCGCGCTATTACGTTCTCGAGGACAATCTGGGGATTGGTGGCGCCCCTCCGCCGCAAGCACCGGTACGGCCCTATGTCGGCCAGCCACCAGTATTGGAGCAAGGGTCATGAACCGGGTCTACATCCTCATCACCCTCGCCTTGGGCATACTGATTATCGGCGGCGCCGCGGCGTTCCTGGCAGCCGATAGCAAGGCGCAACCATCAGGGTACGACGTCCAAGCCGACCTCGTTCCGGTGGACGAACAAATCAGCGTCAAATCTACAGGTGGGTGGGAGCCTCGCCCCCAGCCGGAATTGGCGCAACAGCAAGGCGGCTGGACGCCGCGCGGCACCAGTCGCAGCGATCAGATCCCCCCGAACTGGACCCATCCGGACCGGGGCTGGGCCGGGCCCCGCCGCGAGTCCTTCCCGCCCGAACCCTGGGCGTTTCATCTGGAATCCATAGCCCCGGGCACGAACGCCGCACTGGTTTGCGTCTATGGCGCGGCTGAATGCGTGCCCCGGCCCGTCGCTGCACGGGTCTATAGCGAAGCGGCGCGCTACTGGCTCCTGCGCGGGGATGCCGAGCTGACCACGCTCGAGCTTGATTGCGGCGAGACCTATTCCTCGATCATCGATTTTGGCTGTGAGCAAGCAGGCGGACGTCCGCTGATGCCGGCATCGCGCGAAGCTGCAATGGCTTACTGGAGCCGGTCAGTTGCCTGGGGACGCCCATTCGGTGCGCAATCTTCAATCCTCGCCCAACGCCGCCTGCAGGCACACCTTGTGGATTGTCCGGTCTCGCAGGAAAGCCTCGCCCGGATTGCACGCGATCCAGAGAGCGTAATGGCCGATGTAA
Organism: Thalassovita mediterranea; assembly: GCA_019448215.1. Taxonomy (NCBI): domain Bacteria; kingdom Pseudomonadati; phylum Pseudomonadota; class Alphaproteobacteria; order Rhodobacterales; family Roseobacteraceae; genus Thalassovita; species Thalassovita mediterranea. Next base: position 187,019 of record CP080408.1, read on the forward strand.
TCGGGCTCAATCTGCGTCAGGCCGCACTCATGGCGCTGGGTTATTATAGCGGCGCAATTGACGGCGCTTATGGGGCAGAGACGCGCCGGGCCGTTCGCGCCTTCCAGCGCGAGCTCGGCTATGACGAAACCGCCTCCCTGACCCCGCGCCAGACTTCCCAGCTTATGTGTCATGCCGCACAGACCGCACGTGACCCCAGCGTCCAGAACGTCCTGGGGATCATGCACGCAGTTGGCCTTGGCGTCGTGCAGAACACCGATCTGGCGCTGGAATGGCTGGAAATGGCTGCTGTGCGCGGCGATCCGGACGCCAATTTCAATCTCGCAGTGATCTACGGCACCGGCGCCGTATTCGGCTCCTACCGGCTCTGCGCCATCGTCGAAAACCCTGAGCGCGCTGACGCATATCTCCGCGACGCGGCCGATCTCGGCCATGACATTGCGCGCCGCTTCCGGGCCACCCCCGAACTCGTTCATGCTCCTAACGCCCAGGTGCGCTGGGCGCGGATCCGGCAGGAGATCGAGGAAGAGGCCAGCGAAACACCCGGGCGCGGCGCGCGGGCAATGGAAATTCTGCGCAATGCCATGCGCGCCCGCGTTCCACCGGCCGCCGCCGGGTGTCTGGACGCCAATGCAAGCCGGTGACGGTTAAATCGAGAGGACAGGACCGATGCGCAATTTGACCCTTCTTAGCGTACTGATCAGTGCGACCGCGCTCTTCGGCTGCGCCCGTTCCCCGGTTTATGTGCCCCCACCGGTGAACCCCTTTCCGCCGAATGTTGCGCCCGTTGTCACCACCGCCGACGCGATCGCCATCGATACCGCCCTGCAAGTGTGTAACGTGGACTCCCTGCGCGCCCAGCGTGACGAACGCATTGAGGCCGCGCGCGCGCTCCTAGTGACCGGCTATGCCTCCGGTGGGGACGTGAACGAGCGCTCGCAATCAACCCAGGGCACCCTGCGCGTGGATCAGCCGCCCACCGGGCCGCAGACCGAACGCACAGAGATCCTGCGCGCTTTCGAGCTCGATCTCGACGCGGCCTATCGCTTCGCCGAGGGCTCTTGCCGCGCCTATGCCGCCTGCATGCATCAGCGCGATTATCAGGAAGGCGCCTGCGTCGGCTCGCTCAATTCGTGGGAGCGGTCGCAGGACCGGTTCACCGAAGTGTCGCTGTCGCTCGCAGAAATCCGCGCCTCTATTGCCGCGCCCGTCGTGCAGCGCCGGGTCTATGGCCATAGCTATCCGCGCAGCGACCATTACGATCGCTACGACCGCCGCCATCGCCCACACCGGGACCGTCACCACCGCAAGGACCGCGACTGCGAAGGCGTGATCGCCGACCTGTTCACGACAAGCGCCTGCGACCGCAAGCATTAGCCAAGCGGCCAGCACATGCGGCCGCAGGGTCGGTCGGACTTGCGGCGTTAGAGGTCTGATTTTCGTTCACGGAGCTATGGCGGGGCGAGCGGTCTTGCCGGCTGAGGCGTGCGTGCAAAGTGCATCAGCGGTGCAGTGATGGTGCAGATACGGTGCACACGCGGTGCACGCGTCAAAATGGAGAATGCTGCGCCCGGCGCGAGGCGTTTCCACGGGGCGGCGGGCGCAAAGTCGCGCCACGAAGGCTCCGCCCTCTTCTCGCCCGCGACCTGTAATGTGATGACGATCCGCCCATTGGGCAGGACCCGGACGCCGAGCATGCCGATGGGGTTCGCCGCGCGATAGGCGCGGTAGTAGCGCTCCGTCGCCCAAACCTGAATCAGGAAGAACGGCCAGGTCCAGACCGGCAGCTTTGCAAGGGTTTCATGGATCCAGTCACGGCTGAGCATGGCCGGGAGTATGGGCGTGGTTTGGAGGGGTGGGGAAACTTCTCGTCCATCCTCTCCCTTCTCCTCCGGGAGTGGTTCGACTTCGCTCACCATGATGGGAATCGGGGATGAGGGGGAGCGGCTTCCCAGCAAAGCGACGTGCGCGCAGTGATGCGCTTTCGGAAGGAGCATCACTGCCACCCCCAGCGCTTAAAACGATTTCTGCTCCCCCTCACCCCTGACCCCTCTCCCGAGGGAGAGGGGAAAGCGCGTGTCTTAGAGATTGAGGAAATCCGACACTCGGCGCCACACTAGATTAGCGTCCAACGCCTCTTCGGCGCTGAACCGCACAACCCGCCAGCCCATCGCTTCGATTTCATGCTGGCGTACCGGGTCGGTTCCTGCGATGTCGGCGCGCTGATGGATGAGTCCGTCGATTTCGATGGCGAGCCTTGCGCGATAGATCGCGAAATCGACGATGTACGGGCCGATGGGATATTGCCGTTTTACCGGAAAGCCGTGGGCCCGCAGCTTTCGCAGCGTCTGCCATGCTCTGTCTTCCGGGGCATTTGCTGTCTGGCGCAGACGTCTCGCACGTCCGGTGGTTCGCGGGTCTGACATGGAAGATAAGTGCGCAGAGGTTACAAGCGGGCGCAAGTTTTTCGGCCCGGCACCCTCCCTTCTCCCCCGGGAGAAGGGCCGGGGATGAGGGGGCATGCTCTCCCAGCACGCGACCCGATTTGCAGTGATGATCCGCTTCAACATCGCATCACTGCAGGCGCTGCACCCAGACGCAGCCCTGGCTCCCCCTCACCCGTGCTTCGGCGCATTGCAGTGCGATGCTTCTTCCTCCGCACCCTCTCCCGAGGGAGAGGGGAAAGCGCGGGTTTTGCAGTTGGTGATCTTGTTGCAGAGGTTCGCAGGAGCGAACAGGCTCTTAACCCCTCAAAGCGGAATATTATCGTGCTTCTTCCACGGGTTCTCGAGTTCCTTGCCGCGTAGGGTGCGTAGCGCCTTGCAGACGCGGCGGCGGGTGGAGTGCGGCATGATGATGTCGTCGATATAGCCCTTCTTCGCGGCCACGTACGGGTTCGCGAAGTTGTCTTCGTACATCTTGGTGTGCTCGGCGATTTTTTTCTCGTCGCCAATATCCTTGCGGAAGATGATTTCCACCGCGCCCTTGGCGCCCATCACGGCGATTTCAGCGGTTGGCCAGGCATAGTTCATGTCACCGCGAAGGTGCTTGGAGCTCATCACGTCATAGGCGCCGCCATAGGCCTTGCGGGTGATGACGGTAACTTTCGGGACGGTGGCTTCGGCATAGGCGAAGAGGAGCTTTGCGCCATGCTTGATGAGGCCGCCATATTCCTGCTTGGTGCCCGGCATGAAGCCCGGCACGTCCACAAAGGTGACGATTGGGATATTGAAACAGTCGCAGAAGCGCACGAAACGGGCCGCCTTGCGCGAGCTGTCAATGTCGAGGACGCCGGCGAGCGTCATCGGCTGGTTGGCGACGAAGCCGACGGTGGAGCCTTCCATACGGCCAAAGCCGCAGAGGATGTTGGCGCCGAAATCAGGGCTGATTTCGAAGAAGTCGCCTTCATCGGCAGTCTTCTCGATCAGTTCACGCATGTCGTAAGGCGTGTTCGGATTGTCCGGGATGAGGGTGTCGAGGCTTTCCTCGACACGGTCCGGATCATCGAAGCTTGGGCGCTTTGGCGCTTCCTCGCGGTTTGACAGCGGCAGGAAGTCGATGAGGCGGCGCATCTGGATGAGCGCCTCGATGTCATTGTCGAACGCGCCATCGGCAACGCCGGACTTCTTGGCATGGACGGACGCACCGCCGAGGGATTCGTGGGTGACTTCCTCATTCGTGACGGTCTTCACCACGTCCGGGCCGGTCACATACATGTAGGAGGTGTCCTTCACCATGAAGATGAAGTCGGTCATGGCAGGCGAATAGACGTCGCCGCCAGCACATGGGCCCATGATGACGGAGATCTGCGGGATGACGCCGGAGGAAAGGACGTTTTCCATGAAGATGTCGGCATAGCCCGCAAGCGAATCGACGCCTTCCTGGATACGTGCGCCGCCCGCATCGAAGATGCCGACAACAGGCGCGCCATTGCGGGCCGCAGCCTTCTGGATCTTCACGATCTTTTCTGACTGGGCCAGCGACAGCGAGCCACCGAACACGGTGAAGTCTTTTGAGAAGACATAGACGAGACGGCCATTGACCGTGCCATAGCCGGTGACGACGCCGTCGCCCGGGATGCGCTGTTCTTCCATGCCGAAGTCGTGGGAGCGGTGCTCCACGAACATATCGGTTTCCTCAAAGCTGCCTTCGTCCAGCAGGAGGATGATCCGCTCACGCGCGGTGAGCTTGCCTTTTTCGTGCTGCTTGGCGATGCGGCCTTCGCCGCCGCCCATGCGGGCCTCTTCGCGTTTTGCCTCAAGCGCTTCGATGACGTCTTTCATGGGGCAGCCCTCTCGATCGGTGAGTCCTTGGATATGGCTGTCCTTGTTACTGAATGAGGCGGGCGACGCAAGAAAAAGGGCAGGCTGCCGCATGGGCAACCTGCCAGCCTTTCTTCAGTTGGGCGCGTGCCTGCATCCAGCAGGCCGTGTCAGGCCCTTAGTTGCCGCGGCGGTGGCCGCGATCATCGCGGTTGCCGCGTCCGCCATAGAGGTGCGGATCTGGCGTCTGGGTCGCTGTGGTCGTCGTCACCGTATGCGCGCCGCGCGGGCCGTAGGTGGTGGACGAGTAGCTACGATAGCCATTGTGGCCATTGTGGTAGCCATTGTTGTAGCCACGGTGGTGTCCGCGGCGCCCTGGCTGCGGAAGGCCTGTCAGCTCTACCACCTGACCGCGGCGGACCGTGCAGTTCACATCGCGGTAGAATTCGCGGCGGCGGCCTTCGAACTCGACATCGTCGAAACGGACCACAAAGCCACGCGGACCGATCTGGCGGACACGCAGGTCATTGTCGATGTCCACGTCGCGGAAGCCGGCGCGGTAGCCTTCGCGCTGGATGACGGCGGCGCATTGGCGCACGGCATCACGGCGAAGCTGGCGGGTTTCCCACGGGCGCTGGCCATAGCGGTCATTGCTGTAATAACGGCCATCGCGTCCACGCCAGCGGTCATTGCCGACGGAGATGTAGAATGAGGCGTCGGCGACGCTGAGGAATGCGCCCGAAAAGGCGGTCGCGGAGCGGTGAGGGGCCTCATCTGCGAAGGCAGGTGCTGCGGTGAGTGGGAGAGCCGCCAAAGCCAGCGCTGCCACCCGGTTCTTCATGACGTTCTTCATCATGGCAGCAGAAAAACATGCCGCAGTCGAACCCAGCGTGACCGGCCTGTTCGGATTCCGTTCACCTTATTAATTATTTATTTTCAATGTGTTGTATGCCGAAACACGTCAGGCGCCACGCAAGTGTGCGCAGCGCCTGAGGCATTGTTTAGGTCTGGCGTGCGGAATCAGGCGCAGCCTTCGACATAATCGACGGCGGGCGACAGGCCGACGCGGTAGGCAGAGACAGTGCCCGCCTCGTCCGTTTCCATGATGAGTTTTGCCCCGCCATCCATCTCGACGATGAGATCGTCGCGGTCAGTATATTTATTGGGCTGGCGCTCCAGACCGGGATAAATGCCCTCGACCTCGGCTTCGCTCATGCCGACTTCGACGCCTTCGGGGGTCACGACGCCTGGCGCGCGGATATCGATGCGCTTCACGCTGCCGCCCTCGACCATATAGCCGACATCGTAATTGCCCTCTTCGGGCCCAAGATAGTAGCAGGCACTCTCTTCGCCCGTGCCGCCGTCGCCCATGGCGTAGAGACCGGCGAGATGTGCTTCCCTGGCCTCATCGTCCCTCATGCCGAACTCGACGCCGCAAAGGCCGTCAGCCGTGATGGTCGCGCAGGCCGCGGGGCTGACCTGATCAGGGGAGGGGGCGTCCATACCGGCGGTGTCGCCAGTCGTGCCCGTGGATGTGCCGGGCGCAGGCATGGCCGGATCAGCTGGCAAGGCTGCTTCTTCGGGCGGTGTCAGCGGCTCCGGGTCTGCCGGGGTGGCAGGATCGCAGGCGGCAAGGAAGACAGCGGCCAGGGCGGCGCAGGCGGCAAGTTGGAACCTGTACGTCATGGCGTTCTCCTCCTTGGTGGCGGGCACCCGAACCGGGCACCGGGCCTGAAGGATGATCTAACGCGCAATGGCAGCGAAGAGTTGCCCGATGGCGTCGGCATCGGCGCGGCGGCGCGCGACCACGTCCATGGCTTCTTCGTCCTCGCCCCACTGCTCGATCTGCCAGGTCTCGTCGATGCGGGAGAGGTCGAAGGCGTCGAGGGCATCAAGCTCGCCCTGCTCTACCGCCAGCGCGAGGACGGCCGAACCATAGAGCGCCATCGCCCAGGTCAGCGCGGTGAGGCGTAGATCATCAAGGCTCGCGGCATGGTCGCGGGCGGCCTTGAGCGAGGCGTCAGGTTGCGGTGAGGCGATGATGCCTTCGACGGGGACGAGCACGATGTCGAGTTTCTTGCCCGCCCATTCGCGCCAACGGCCCCAGCCTGCTTCCTGGCGGGCGCGCAGCTCGCTCGGCCCATCGGCAAGGTGGCAAACGAGGTCGGTTTCGGTGTATTTCGCGACCTCATCGGCGAGAGCATCGCGCGCACCGGGGGCGCCGTCTATCGAGACGTTCAGCAAGCGCGTCAGCGGCATGGTGGTCGGGTCGATCAGTCCGCCCTGCGCGGCCCATTCTTCTGCGATGAGGGTGGCGAGCGTCTCATGCTCGGTCGCGAGGTGGTTCTTCTCAGGCGTGCGTACGGGCTTGCCGTCCAGCAGGATGGCCCATTTGTCGCCCTCACGCGAAACCGCCGCCTCCTTATAGAAGCGACGGGGCAGATTTGGCGGGGTTGGCTTGCGCGTCGTCATGCAGCGACCTCATGCCATGCGGAGGCAAAACGTCAAATTCTGCGTTCAGCTAGCCTGCGGCGGTCGTGTCCGCGTTAGCATGGCGCTGGCCGGAAAGATCCATCTTGTCGACGACCATCCGCGTGTCGCGTTCCATCAGGATAATGCTCTGACCGATGCGGACGGTTTTCAGATTATCGGCCTTGCGTTCCAGAGCGAGGTTTGCGCGCCACTCAAGCGCCAGCGGATACATCGTCTCGGGGAACATCTCGCCGACCTCGATGCGGTCTTCGAGAGCGGTGCGTTCAAAGCAAAGCTTCTGCGCGGCATAGCCGACATCACAATTGCGGTCGGCAATCTCGAAATTACGGTCGAAGACGGCGGTGTCGTTTGCGGTAAACTGGGTCGCAACGCTGCTCGCTGTCGTGCTGGAGTGAGCCGATAGAGCCAGTGCGCCACCACCGATTGCGGCAACTGCGAGTCCCGTCAGAATATAATCGATGTTGTACTTCACGGCTTGGGTCCTTTCGAGGTGCTTCATTGCGATCCGGTTAGAAATCAAACGCAACCATCCCGATTTCGATCCATGCCAACTGCAGTTTTCTTCATTTTTATCAGCGCACTAAAAGAAAAAGGCCGACCTGTTTCCAGGCCGGCCCTTCAATCGGTTGACTATGAAAAGTCTTACTCGACTTCTTCTTCGAGCTCGTCGCCAGCTTCTTCCATTTCATCGCCGGCTTCGTCGATTTCTTCGCCCATTTCCTCTGCTGGACCATCATTGCTGTCACATGCTGCGACACCGCCAATTGCGCCCATACCGATGAGAAGTGCGACCAAAGACTTTTTCATGAGATTCCCCTTGTTTTCTGGATACTCAGGGGTGCAAACGCCGCTCAGCGCGCGCTGTTCCCTAAATACTTGATATTTTTTGCTCAAAGTCGAACAGGCCAGCATTCAGGCTGGTGAATGTGTCGTGCACCTCATGCGCCCCAGCTGCATGAAGTTCATCGGCACGTCCAAAGCCCCAGCTGACGCCCATTGTATGGATGCCAGCATTGCGGCCCATGGCGATGTCATGGATCGCGTCACCAATGATCAGCGACTGGTGAGGCTCACAGCCGAGCGCGTTCATGCATTGCTCGACCATGAAAGGGTGCGGCTTGCCCGGGCCATCATCAGCGCACCAGATGGTGTCGAAATACTGCTCCAGCGGATGCATCTCAAAGATGGCGCGAATGCCGCGATGGGACTTGCCCGTCGCCATAGCGATCAGCCAGCCATCCTCTGCAAGGCGTTTCAGCGTGTCTTCGGCACCGTCATAAAGCGGCTCGACGAAGTTCTCTTCAGTCCGGCGCGCGACGAACGCTTCCTTGTAAGCCGTGCTGAGGCCCGAATGGTCGTGATAGTCCGGCGCAAGGATACGGCAGGCCTCCTCAAGACCAAGGCCGACAATCTTCCGGGTCTCTTCATAGGCTGGCTCTGGCAGGCCGCAGACGCCAAATGCCCGGCACATCGCCGCCTGGATGACTTCCCGGCTGTCAACGATGGTGCCGTCCATATCCCAGATGGCGAGTTTGAGTTGGGTCATTTCAACTTATCCAATCTCCGCAAACCCCTGCGCAGGCAGGGGTCCATGGTGCATCATTGAGGGCATGGACAATTGCAAGCCGTCCACTCTGGATACCTGCCTTCGCAGGTATCTTCGGAGACGAGTGCGCGAGCGGATTGCCTCAGATAAACAGCTCCAGCGGGTCCTTGCCTGCTTCCTGTTCGAGGAAGCCAAGCGTGTCGAAAGTCCGTTTCATATGGCCGGACAGAGGCGCCTGCAGCAGGAGCGGCTTCTTGTTCTTGCGCGGGATCTGCAGCGCGCGCGCATGGAGGTGCAAGCCATTGGCGACGCCCTGGGGCACTTCGCGGCGGGTCATGTATTTGTCGTCGCCGAGGATCGAGGTGCCAAGCTCATGCATATGGAAGCGCAGCTGGTGCATCCGGCCCGTTTGCGGGCGAAGCGCGACCCAGGCAGCTTTCTGGCCCGCCTGCGAGACGGTGACGTAATCGGTAATCGCGTGGCGCGCGCCCTCATCATTCTGGGCACATTGAACCATGCGTTCGCGGCCTTCAGAGCCTTCGCCCTTGGTCATCCAGCACCGTACCTGACCGGCAGGTGGTTTTGGCGCGCCGACGGTGACGGCCCAGTAGACCTTTTCCATATCGCGTGAGCGGAAAAGATCGCCCAGCCAGGCCGCAGATGCCGGGTGGCGCGCAATCAGAAGAAGGCCGGAGGTTTCCTTGTCGAGGCGGTGCACGAGTTTCGGGCGATACTCCCCGTCCGACAGGATATCCAGCATGCCATCGATATGGCGGTCGCCCTGTTTGGTGCCGCCCTGCACGGCGATGCCGGCAGGCTTGTTCAGCGCAAACAGATCATCATCCTCATAGATGACCATTTCGCGCATGAACTGCTCATCCTTGGCCGACGCCGTATTTGCAGCGCGCGCTTTCTTCTCAGCTGCTGTCGGCTGGTGCAGCGGCGGCAGGCGGACGACCATGCCGGCCTCAAGGCGAGTATTGGCCTTGGCGCGTGAGCCGTCGACGCGGATCTGGCCCGAGCGCAAGAGCTTCTCGAGCTGCCCCTGCGTGACATTGAGGCGGCGCTTCACCCAGCGATCGAGGCGCGTGCCGCCTTCCTTCGGGTTGACGGTTTCGTTGATGACTTGGCTGTTCATGCCAGTACCTTCCGCATGATCATCATGCCTATGAGAACAAGAGCGAGGCCCGCTACAACGGATAGGCCCGCATAGGCAATGGCGCGGGCCCAGTCGTCCTTCTGGATGTATTGCGCGATCTCGAGCGAGAAAGCCGAGAAGGTGGTAAAGCCGCCCAAAAGACCGGTCGCCAGGAACAGGCGCGCCCCCTGCCCGCCGCCAAGACTTTCACCCTTGAAAGCCAGCCAGCCAATGAGCAGGCCCATGAGCAGACTGCCCAGCAGATTGACGAAGAAAGTTGCCCATGGCCAGCCGCTGAGCCCGAAGCGCACAGCCGCGAGCCCCGCCCCGTGGCGAAGGCTGGCGCCAAGCGCGCCGCCGAGAGCAACATAAAGAAATCCGTTCATCGACGGGGCTTTTACGGCGATTGGGCGGAAATTGACAGCCTGCACCCCAGCACTGACGCGGCGTCGCGTCTTGCCATCGACGCGCCTGCCGATACGCTCGTCTCCAACGTGAATGTCCGCAAAGAGACATCCGGGAGGAAAAGATGAGTTACGACCTGATTATCGTCGGTGGCGGCATCGGCGGATCTGCAATGGCGGCGACCATGGCGCGGGCAGGAAAGTCCGTGCTGCTTCTCGAAAAATCGACCGAATATGAAGACCGGGTCCGCGGCGAATGGATCGCGCCTTGGGGTGTCGCAGAAGTTCAGCGCCTCGGCCTCTATGACCTTCTGATGGACGCTGGCGGTCACCACATTACCAGTCACGTCACCTATGATGAGAGCCGGGCGCCGGAAGCAGCCGAGACGACCGCGCTTCCGCTCGGTATCTTCGCGGCAAACGTGCCGGGCCCTTTGACCATCGGCCATCCGCACCACTGCCAAACCCTGTTCGACGAAGCAGGCCGCGCGGGCGCTGAAACGCTGCGCGGCGTAAACGTCACGGGCATTGAGCTCGGCGCGGCTCCATCCGTGACGTTCGAGCATGAGGGTGAGACGCGGACCGAGCAGGCACGCCTCATCATTGGCGCCGAAGGCCGGATGTCGCCGACACGCAAGGAAGCGGGCATCAAGCTGCACCAGGACAAGCCGCATCACTGGTTTGCAGGCCTTCTGGTCGAAGGCGTCGAAGGCTGGGATGAGACCCGCCAGGCCATCGGCACCGAAGGCAAGTTCGGTTTTCTCGCTTTCCCCCAAGGCGGCGACAAGGTCCGCGTTTATGGCGGTTATGCGCTTGAGGAAAAGGGCCGCTTTGCCGGCGAGGATGGCCCGCGCAAATTCCTCGAAAGCTTCCGCATGAATTGCGCGCCCGGCAATGAGGCCATCGCCGACGGCAAGCCCGCCGGCCCGCTTCTGTCCTACTTCAACAATGACAGCTGGACCGATGAGCCATTTGCCGACGGCTGCGTGCTTATTGGTGATGCGGCGGGCTGGAACGACCCGATCAACGGGCTCGGCCTGTCCATCACCTACCGCGATGTGCGGATGGTTTCAGACGTCCTGAAAGCCACTCCAGAGGGTCAGGCGCCAGACTTCAGCGCGTATGCAAGCGAGCGCGCAGAGCGCATGCGGCGCCTGCGCTTTGCGGGCCACCTTCAGGCTGCTTTGGACATGGAGTTTGGCGAGGACGCCCGCGCACGCCGCAAGAGCTATCATGAGCGCAGCGCCGCCGACCAGACGCTGGGCCTGCACGGCTTTGCCATCATGGGCGGGCCGGAAAGCGTGCCCGACGAGATTTTCACCGACGCACACAAGGAAAGGGTTCTGAACGGATGAGCCCGATGGATATCGAACGCTTCAACGCCGACTGGCTGCAGGCCTGGACGGACAAGGATGTGGACCGGCTGGTCGGCTTCTACTCTGCCGACACCGTCTACAACGACCCGCAGGTGCCGAATGGCCTTGAGGGGCGCGATGCGCTGCGCGCGTACCTTCAGACGCTGTTCGGCTCCACCCCGCCAATGACCTATCTGCCGGAAACGGTCTGGGCCATTCAGGGCGGCTTTTGCGGGCGCTGGTATTGCGACATCGGCGAAGGCGGCAGCGAGGGCAAGATGCGCGGCTTTGACCTCGTCCTGCTCGAGAACAGCCTGATCAAGCACAACGAGGTTTACGTCCATCCGCTCGGCGAGGCCGCCAATGCCTGAGATCCGCGAATGGAGAGACATCGACGCCGACTGGCTGACAGCGGCGCTGAAGGATGGCGGGATTGATGCGCGCGTCGCCTCGTTCGAAGCTGGCAAGGTCGGCACTGGGCAGATTGGCGACTGCGTCCGCTTCAAGCTGAATTATGCTGAAGCGGCGCCCGACGCGCCCGCAACCATGGTCGGCAAGTTTCCGTCAGAGGGCGCCGAGAGCCGGGCGACCGGTATCCAGCTTGGCAACTATCTGCGGGAGGTGAAGTTCTACCAGCTTCTACAGCCAGACGCGCGAATCTCGACCCCACATTGCTATTTCACAGACGTGAATGAGGAGACGCATGACTTCGTCCTGATGATGGGTGACATGGCGCCCGCAGAACAGGGCGACCAGCTGGCGGGCGTCAGTCTGGAGGAAGCAAAGCTCGTCCTCAAGGAGGCCGCGAAGCTCCACTCTGCCTATTGGGAAGACGACAAGCTCGACGAGTATTCCTGGGTGATGGGCACGACACACGCCCCGGACGTACTGGACCCGCAGGTTGTCGCGGGCCTCTGGGACGGCTTCAAGGCGCGCTATGGTTCACGCGTGACGCCAGAGGCCACCAAGGTGGGCGATGCACTTTCGCGAAACATGGACAAGTATGGCGACAGCCGCGAAGGCCAGAAATGCCTGATCCACTCAGACTTCCGGCCAGACAACATGCTGTTCGACCTCTCCAACAAGGCCAAGCCGGTGACGGTGGTTGACTGGCAGAGCTTTGGCTATGGGCCGGGCGGCGCCGATGTCGGCTATTTCATCGCGGGCGCCATCGACCCCGCGACCCGCCAGGCCAATGAGAACGCGCTGGTGGACCTCTACCTAGAAGAGCTCGACCGGCTCGGCGTGTCCAACTATGACCGCAGTGATTTCCTGCGCCACTATGTGGCCGGGGCGTATCAGCATTTCTTCACGGCCTATTTCGCTGCCATGCTGGTCACGCAGACCGAGCGCGGCGACAATATGTTCTTCCGGATGTTGAACGGCGCGGTCGACCTGATTTCAGACCACGACGCGCTGGACTGGTATGGCTGAATAACGCCCGAACTGGGCGAATTGAGGAAGCGTCCTAATTGGCGAGGCAGACAATCAGCCAGCCAGAAAGGTCAAGCCATGGTTTCCTCCATCTCCAGAACACTTCTTGCCGCATGCGCGGTCCCTGCCCTCACCCTCGGCGCTGCGGCGCAAAACTCCGGCGAAGCGATGACCGTCACCGGCACCGAAGGCACAGTCCTGACAGCCGAAGCGCTTGAGACGTTTGACGGCGCCTGGGCGATGACCTTCCTGCCGGATGGCCACGCGCTCGTCACTGAGCAGGACGGCGACCTCTGGCTGCTTGGCACGGATGGCGCGAAGCTGGGCGAGATCGCCAATGTCCCGGCGGTCACCATGCGCGGCCAGGGCGGCCTCGGTGACATCATCATTCATCCGGATTTCGCAGAGAATGGCACGGTCTTCCTGTCCTATGTCGAACGAGACCCGCAGGACGACACGCTTTCAGGCGCCGTCGTGGACAAGGCGACGCTGAAGCTGACCGAAGACGGCGGCAGCCTGACGGGTATCACCCGCATCTGGGAACAGTCCCAGAAGGTGCCGGGCAATGGCCACTATGGTCACCGCCTGGCCATTGCGCCCGATGGAAACCTCATCATCACGTCCAGTGAGCGCCAGAAGTTCAGTCCGGCACAGAATATGGATATGAACCTTGGCAAAGTGATCCGCGTGACGACCGATGGCGCCCCGCTTGAGGATAATCCCTTCTACGGCAATGGCGGTGTCGCCGACACGATCTGGTCGCTAGGTCATCGCAACATGCTGGGCGTCGCCTTCGACGCGGATGGACAGCTCTGGGTGCATGAGATGGGCCCGGCTGGCGGCGATGAGCTTAACCTCATCCTCAAGGGCGAGAATTATGGCTACCCGATCGTCTCGAATGGCGAGCACTATAATGGCAAGCAGTTCTTCGGAAACCATGAGGATTTCCCGATCTATGAGAACCCGGCCGTGTCCTGGACGCCGGTGATCAGCCCGGCTGGCCTCATCATCTATGACGGCGACACCTTCGCTGACTGGCAGGGCGACGCCTTTATTGGCGGGCTGTCGTCCAAGGCGCTGGTGCGTGTCGAGTTCGAACAGACCCCGCTCGACAATCAGGGCGCTGGAGGCACCTCATCGACGATGGAGACCACAGCGAATGAGGCCGAGCGCTATGAGTGGGACAAGCGCATCCGTGAGGTCGAGCAAGGTCCGGACGGTGCGATCTATGTGCTGGAAGATGATCCGGGCGGCCGCCTTATCCGCCTGACACCGGGCGCTGCCGATTAAGACACGGACCCATCAGGGTTTTCGAGGCCGTCCTTTCAGACCGAGAGGGCGGCCTCTTTCATTCTGGCGAGGAAATCTTCGGGAAGTGGTGCCTCAAGCTGGAGCGTGCCGGCGCCGGGCTCAGGATGCGCAATATCGAGACGCGCGGCGTGCAGCATCAGCCGGTCGGCTGAGAGCCTGCCGGAGCCGTAGATCCGGTCGCCGAGGATGGGGCAGCCAAGCGCGGCCATATGAGCCCGGATCTGGTGCATGCGGCCGGTGACGGGCTTTGCTTCGATCACGGCGAAACTGTCAGACCGGGAGAGGATCTTCCATTGCGTCTCGGCGCTCAGCGCGCCTTTCTGGCTGGCGGGTGCCGGGATCATCTTCTCGCGCCCGCCCCTGTCTGACGGCACTTTAAGGAGGGCACCAGCGCAGACCCCTTCATCCGCTGACGGCAGCTGACCTGACACGATGGCGAGATAAGTCTTGGACGCTTCGCGCTCAGAGAACTGGGCAGACAGTGCCGCAGCCGCAGGCTTTGTGCGCGCGACCACAAGGACACCGGATGTCCCGGAGTCGATCCGGTGAACAAGGCGCGGCCGCTTACCATTCGATTTGGCGAAGGCCCAGAGCAGGAAATCGAGCGACTTGCCTCGCCCCCCAGCGATCTGCACGGCGAGGCCCGGCGGTTTGTTGAACGCCAGCACCTGATCATCCTCATGAATCAGCAGGCCGCGCACAAAGGCGCGATCTTCTTCGGAAATATGCGGGATAGGTGTGTTGCGGGCCATGGCCTGCTCATAGCGCGGCGCAGCTCCCTGCCGCAACGGGCCACGCCACCCAAAGAAAAAGGGCGGCCCCGAGAGGCCGCCCTTTCCTGTTATTCCGTTCTTCCGGAACCTCGGAGGACCTAGAAGTCGACCGTGGCGCCCATGAAGATGTAACGGCCGAGTGCGTCGTACACCTGCGGGTAGGTGTTACCGTTACCTGGTGCCGTACCAACGACGGAGGACAGCGGCGGATCTTCATCCGTGACGTTGTTCACACCGAAGCGGATGCGGGTGTTGTCCAGGAGCTGGTAGCTCGACGACAGGTCGAAGTAGTCCTGAGCTTCGAACGTCGCGTTGATCGGAGCCGGGTTAGCGGCGTCGAGATCAACTTCGCTGAAGTGGCGCCAGGTACCCGTGACGGACAGCTTGCCGTCGAGTGGCATCCAGGTTGCGCTCGCCTTGTGGCGATACTCAGGGTTTGCACCGTTGCCGAAGTTCGACTGACAGCGGCCGCCATAGAGGCCGACACAGTCAAACGGAGGCGTGACGGTCGCGTCCGGCAGCGACTGAACTTCGAGGCTGTCGAGGTAGGTACCGACATAGTCGAAGCTGAAGACACCGGTCGAACCTGCGTCATAGGTGTAGTTTGCCTGAAGGTCGAAGCCAGTGGTTTCGAGGCTACCCGTGTTGACGTTCGTCGCGATGAAGAAGCCAGTCGGGTTCGCCCAGAGGGTGCCACCGGTACCGCGATTGATGAGCGAGCAGAAGAACTGGTCGCCGGTCAGGGCACACTGGTTGATCGAGGTCTCGGCAGGAACCGTCGAGATGTAGCCTTCCACTTCGATGCTGAAGTAGTCGAGCGACACCGTCAGGCCGTCGACGAAGCTCGGCGTGAACACTGCACCAACGGTGAACGTATCGGACTCTTCCGGATCCAGGTCTTCGTTACCACCCGTGAGGATGTTGTACTGGCCAGCTGGGCTGGTCAGGGCCTGGGAGCCGTAGTTTGCCGGATCAAGACCGGTGTTCGCACACTGGGCCTGGGTGAAGAGCGGGTTCGGGCCGGCACATGGGTCACCATCTGCAGGGTCGAACAGCGTCAGGCCGGCTGGCGAGAACAGTTCGAAGATGTTCGCAGCACGGACAGCGCGCTGGAACGAACCGCGGAGCATGAAGTCCGGGGTTGGCGAGTACTGGAGGCCAACCTTGTACGCGTCGGAGTCGACGTTGTCGTAGTAGGACTTACGATAGGCGAGGTCCATGTTCAGGTCATAGATACCTGGACGCTCTTGAACCAGCGGGATGTCAAGTTCTGCGAAGATGTCGATGACATTCTGCGCACCAGCAATCGCCTGGGTCGGACCGCCCTGACCAGCACCGTCGCCGGACTGGAAGTTCGCATCCGGGTTGGAGTCGATCGTGTCGCGGCGGTATTCAGCACCGAAGGCCCAGCCTGGTGCGTCCACAGCCATTGGCGAAACGAGACCGTAGTCGCCGAGCGAACCGAACGTCTTCGCGGAGATGACCGTCTGGGTCACATCGCCGTTGCGGTTCAGCGGGTTGACGACGTAGTCGATCGCAGCCGGATCAGGCTCGTTGCCCGACCAGATGTCGTACGGCACACAATTCGGATCGTCATTGGTGAGGTCTGCGTCAACGTTGACCGCACAAGCGACGCCGCCATTGCCATCTGGAACCGCATAGAGCGCTTTGGTCAGGTTCGCGATGGAGAGGTCGTTATTATAGACTTCCGTGCGAACAACCTTGGCGAAGGATGCGTAGATGTCGTAGCCGATCGACGTGCCTTCCAGATCGCCGCGGATGCCGATGACATTGCGGAAGGTCTGGTGACGGATGTCGTTGTTACGTGGACCGCCTTCGACGTTACGGCGAAGGGCGATGAAGCCATCAACACCGACAACGGCGTCAGGTGCGAGACCATCACAGCCGATGAAAGAGGTCTGCTGTGCCGACAGGAACGGGTTGTCACAGTTCAGGCCACCGGCAGCACCGGCAACACCGTAACCGAACACACCCGAAGGTGCGATCTGCGAGTTGGTTTCGTTCTGAACGAACATGAACTCGCCATACGCTTCGATATTGTCGGCGATGTCATAGTTCAGGAACGTACCGAACGTGTACTTCTCGTTCGGACGCTGGAAGTGGTTGAACGGGTTGAAGTTGAACGTGTCGGTAACGAAGTTACGAGCGATGAACTGGCCCGAACCCGACGGGTCGACGCGTGCCCAGGTCCCGGTCGGGAAGGTGGTCGACGAGAAGCCAAGCAGGTTGGTCACTTCGTTCGTTGCAGAACCCGAACAGCTGAACTCGGTGCCGTTGTTGCGGGTACCAAGCGCACACTGTGCGTAGTCGCGGTCGCCCTGAAGGACTTCGTTGACGTTCTGGTACGACGCGAAAGCCATCATGTGGCCGCGGTCATTGTCAAAACGGCCACCGGCCATCAGCGTGATGTCGACAGCGTCGCCATCTTCAACCGAGCCGCTTGGAACGCGGAACTGGTTCGGGTTGAGAGCTGCGAATTCTTTCAGAAGGCCCTGAAGCTCACCATCATTGTTGTGCTGGTAGAAGCTGTAGTTGCCGTCGATCTGGAAGCCTTCGAAATCGTCGTTCATGACGAAGTTCACAACACCGGCAATAGCGTCGGAACCGTAGGTCGCCGATGCACCGCCGGTCAGAACGTCAACGCGCTCAACCAGCTGGGTCGGGATCGAGTTGATGTCTGGTGCAGAGATGTTCAGCGAGCCGTATGGAAGGCGGCGGCCGTTCATCAGAACCAGAGTACGCTCGGAGCCGAGACCGCGAAGGTTCACGGAAGCTGTACCGGTACCACCGTTAGCGAGCGAAGAACCCTGAGCACCGAATGCCTGCGGCAGGGTGTTCACGAGGTCTTCAGCGCGGATCGTACCACGGATGTCGAACTGCTCAGCGTCGAGTTCCGTCACCGGGCTGGTGGCGGTCAGGTTGCCGGACTGCGGGATGAGCGAGCCGGTGATAACCACCGTCTGCTGACGCGCCTCAGCTTCTTCCTGCGCTGGTACGGTTTCGACATCATCCTGCGCGAACGCAGGCGAAGCGAACACCGTCATCGCTGCACCGGCGAAAACCGCCGACGTAAGCAGATGTTTCTTGAGTGTAGTTCCGTTCACTGTTGAACCTCCAGATTAACTCATTAGTGCCATGAAATTTGGCGGCCCACCCCTCAGAGTGCGGCATGGTTACCGTGCTAGCCACGAAGATTTCGCTGGGTCAACGAAAAGTGACAAGCTTGTGACGGTTTCTCGGAGAAGTGTTGCTAAGATGTCGACAGGACGGCACTTTTCGATTTCGCCGCGCATAGAACAAGCTCAAATTGCAAGCAGCGAAAGTATCACAACCGCTATAATCAAAACGCCAAGGCTGATGAGCCAGAAGAATGACAGCGTCATCATTCGCAAGAAGGCCTGCACGTAGCCGGTGCCATAAGCCCCCCGCATGCTGAGCATGGTATAGAGCGGCAGGCCAATCGAGTAATAAAGCCCGGCCACCCAGCCGCCGATCAGGGCTGAAAGTGCAAATGCGAGCGTCGAGCTGAGATAGATCCAGCTGTGCAGGTGAAGCGCGTGGATAGCATGGTCGTACACGAAGATGCGTCGGCGCCATGCATACATCAGCGACAGGAACAGGATCGTCAGCGGGACAAGCAGGAGGCTGAGACGGGGCGCCCAGTTCTCAGCGGCGGTCGTGAACAGACGCGGATTGTCAATCGTGCGCTGGACAGCATCTTCCAGGCGTTCGCCGAGTTCGTTCGAGCCAATATTGATGTTGTTGTCTTCGCCCTCTGAAGCGGGCTCTTCACCCACCGCTTCTGCAGGCGTCTCGGTCGGCTCTTCTGTGGAACCGGCACCAGTCGCCTCGGCGATGCGCCTGATCTCGTCATCTGTAAGGCCGCCTTCCTGCGACAGATACTCGGACAGGGCCTCTCTCTCCTCCGGATCGAGCCTTACCCCTTCACCTGTCTCGATCTGGCCTAGCGCATTGACCCCATTGGAATTGATGAAGGCGAAAGCCACGAAATAGAAGATAAGGCTCGACAGGAGGAAGAGCCTGAAGGGCGGCACATATCGTGCCCGCTTTCCATCGCTATAGTCGCGGCTGAGCTGGCCAGGCTTGAGGAATAGCTTTGGCAGCGTGCGCGCGATGCGCCCGTCCAGCGCCAGACTGTCTGACACCGTCTCGGCGACCAGAGCATAGAAAGGGCGATGGAAACTCGCGGCGAGCTGGCCGCAATTGGGGCAGTAACGGTGCTTCACCATCACGCCGCAATTGCGGCAGGGTTGGCCCTGCAGGTCGGCAGTCCCCCCCGCAGAGAGAGCGCCGACCGATGCAAGGCCTGCTGCTTCAAGTTCGTCGCTCATAGCCCCCCGGCCCTCTTGCTTGCCGCCTACTCCTCGGCGCTGTCGGTTGTTTCAGCCTCCGGCGCATTGCCCGCCTCGATATCGGCGCGGCAGAGCCAGCGCGAGAGGTGATCGTCCTGCGCATTCTCTGCCCAGCCGGTCAGCTCCGGATCAACGAGGTTCTTTGTGACCTGAACCCACATCGGCGTGATCGGATAGTCTTCCAGCATCATCTTCTCGGCTTCCGCGAAGATCTCGGCGCGGGCCTGAAGGTCACGGGTGCGGCTCGCCTCTGCGAGAAGCGCGTCATACTCCGGATTGGAGTAACGACCGTAATTCTGCTGCCCCGTATTGGAATCGAGCAGGTAGAGGAAGTTCACCGGATCATCAAAGTCGGCGACCCATGCGCCGTCAGCAACTTCGAAGTCGGACTGGCGAAGACGTGCGTAGAGCACTTTGGTGTCCTGGCGCAGGATCTCCGAGTTTACCCAAGGCGCAATCTCGTCCCAGTTCGCCTGAGCGACGGGGGCTGCTTTCGGGTTGTCATCGGTTGAGCGGTGGATGAACTCAAAACGCAGCGGATTGTCAGGACCATAGCCTGCCTCTTCCAGCAGCGCGCGGGCCTCGGCGAGACGCTCCTCGCGTGGCATGTCGGCGAAGCTGACCTCTGGACGCTCAACATTGTAGTTGCTCATCTTTGGCGGCACGAAGGAATAGGCTGGGACGTAGCCCGGCGTCAGAACCTTCTCGACAATGAATTCGCGGTCGAGCGCCATGGCGAGCGCCTTGCGCACGCGCACATCGTCAAAAGGCGCCTGGCTGGAGTTGAAGCTCCAATAGGTGGTGATCAGCCCTGGCGTCGTGCGGACCCAGCCCGGGAATTTCGCTTCAAGCTCTTCGGTCCGCCCGCCGTCGAAGCCATTATTGATGTCGAGTTCGCCAGCCTCGATGCGGCGCTCAACAGCCGCGGCATCCTCGATCTCGAAATAGGCAACGCGGTCAAAACAGACTTCGTCGGCTTCGTAATAGAGCGGGTTCTTTTCTGAGACGAGCTGGTCGCCCGTGCGCCAGTAAGCCAGCTTGTACGGGCCGTTGACCTCAATGTTCTCAGGCTGGATCCAGGCCTCGCCATACTGTTCGACGATGTGCTTGGGCACAGGATAGGTCGTGTAGTGGGTCAGCAGGCCAAGCAGGTATGGCGCTGGTTCTTCGAGCGTGATCTCGAACGTATAGTCATCGACAGCCCGCACGCCGAGTTCTTCAGGTGGCAGCTCACCGGCATTCACCTGCGCCGCGTTCTTCACGATGTAGAGAAGCGAAGAGTATTGCGAGGCAATTTCCGGGTTCTGGATCCGGCGGAAGGCGTAGACGAAGTCTTCAGCCGTCACAGGCTCACCGTCAGACCATTGCGAATCGCGCAGGTTGAACGTCCAGGTCAGGCCGTCCTCGCTCGTCTCCCAGCTTTCCGCGACACCTGGAATGACTTCGCGCTCCGGTGTGATCGTCATCAGGCCGACAATCATGTCGGAGATCACGATGTTTTCCCATTTGGCCGAGGAGCGATGTGGGTCGAGCGTATCGACCTTTGCAGAGATACCGCGGCGCAGGACAGCGGCTTCGTCGCCCCCGGCAGATCCGTTTCCTCCGCTACCTCCGCAGGCAGCGAGCGTAAGGACAAGACCAGCAGCGCCGGCCGACAGAAGAACGGATTTGAGAGATTTCATCATGACTTCCCGTGATTTTCGTTACGACTTAGTGTTTCATGTGATCAGGCGCTTGGAAAGATAGCGCACCGCAGTTGAGCAGTAGATGAACAGGCATGCGACACAGTTTACCCCTTTCGATACTTATCCTGAGCACATTTCTGCCCGCCGCGGCGCAGGAAGCCTCCTCCTTCAGCACCCGTGAGGTCTATGCCTGCGCAGACCTTTCAGACGATGCCGCCCGCCTTGCCTGTTATGACGAGGCGGTAGGACGGCTCAAGTCTGCAGAGGAAGCTGGCGAAGCGGTTGTCGTTACACGCAGCGAAGTGGAAGAGGTTCGGCGCGACTCGTTCGGCTTCTCTATCCCGAGCCTTCCAAACTTCGCCTCATCCGTCTTTGGCGACACTGAGGAGATCGACGAGGTGTCCTACCCGGTCGCTTCGGTGCAAAGCACGGCGCGCGGCAAGCTCTACGTGACGCTGCAGAATGGCCAGGTCTGGCAGCAGATCGATAATAAGCGCGTCTATTATTCAGCCAAACGCGGCGTCGATAGCGCGACCATCAAGTCGGCCGCCTTGGGCAGCTTCATGATGAAACTGGACGACGGCCTGCAATTTCGCGTCGAACGCCTGAAATAACTGGCCATCAGAAAAAGAAGACCCCTGCGGGCGGTGCCTGCAGGGGTCTTTTTGTTTGTGGTGGCAGCCATCGCCTATTCGTACTTCACCGAGCAGCCATAAGGCGCAGCCCAGCTGGTCTGGACAGGCTGGCCAGCTTCGAGCGCGTCGAGCGCGGCGGTGACGTAGTTTTCTGCCGTTTCGATATCAGACACCCGCGACGACGGGATCGAGTCGATCGCGCCAGCATAGGCGATGTCGCTATCAGGCTCGATGATGAACATGTGCGGCGTGGTCTTGGCCTCATAGAGGCGGCCAATGTCGCCGGACGGATCAAGAATGACATGGGTCGGCGAGGCATCGCGCCCGTCATTGATTTCGATCGCACGGTCTCCATCCACATGGCCCTGCGTGCCCGGAGCCGACGAGATGATCTGGAGCCAGACAATGTCATCCTCGCCAGCACGCGCCTGGAGGCCCTGCATGTTTTGCGGCGGGTCGGCATAGTGCTTCTGGACGAACGGACAGCCATCATTGGTCCATTCGAGGATGACGGTCTTGCCTGCGAAGTCGGAGAGGGAAATCTCTTCACCCGTGGCGGTGGTGCCGGTGAAACCGGGGGCCGGTGTGCCCGGTTCAGCCGCGGGGGCAGCAGACGCTGAAAAAGCAATCATCGCGCCAGCGCTCAAGGCGACGGCAGCGGCCATGCCAGAGGCAAGTCCAAGGTTCCTGCGGGTAAGAGCGGTCATCATGTCATCCTTCCTGTCTGTTTGTCGTCAAAAAGCTTCGAGCTTGCGCTTCAACATGCCTGGATTGAGCAGTGTCGGCAGGACTTCTGGCTCAGGCTCTCCCGGCGCATAGAGAAGATACATCGGAACGCCCGGACTTCCACGTCGCTTGAGTTCATCCGAGATTTCCTCATTCGGGCGCGTAAAGTCCGCCACGAGGAAAGTGACATTCGCGTCTTCCATGGCTTCAAGGACATCGTCGCGTTTCAGCGTGGTGCGCTTGTTCACCTGACAGGTGGCACACCATGACGCGGTAAAGTCCACAAAGATGCCGCGCCCCTCCCCGATCAGCTCATCGACGCGCGCAGGCGACCATGGCTCCGGCTCATAGGCCGCTGCATAGGAGGCTGTGTTTCCGGTCGTCGCTGGCGCGT
This sequence comes from Thalassovita mediterranea, assembly GCA_019448215.1. Taxonomy (NCBI): domain Bacteria; kingdom Pseudomonadati; phylum Pseudomonadota; class Alphaproteobacteria; order Rhodobacterales; family Roseobacteraceae; genus Thalassovita; species Thalassovita mediterranea. Next base: position 209,569 of record CP080408.1, read on the forward strand.
CCTGCAGGCCAGACGCGACCGGCCAGACGATGCCAATGACAGCAAGCGCAGTACTAACCGCGATCACCCCGGTCCGCAGGCGTCCACCCGCGACACTCAACAGCCAGATACCAAAGGCAAGAATGACCGCGCCGAATGCCGTCGCCCCGGCGGCCGGGTGATTTCCAAGAACGGTGATCAGCCATGCGGCCGTCAGGAACATCGGGAAGGCAAAAGCCTGTTTCAGCCGCTCCATCCAGAGGCCCGGTTTTGGCAGCGATTTGTGCAGGCCCGGCACATAGCTCAGCACGAGGAATGGCAGTGCGAGGCCCAGACCCAGCATCAGGAAGACCGCCATCACAACTGGCCACGGCTCATTCAGGACTGCCCCGAGCGCGCCAACCACGAACGGGCCCACACAGGGCGCGCCAACGACGGCGGCCAGCACACCGGTAAAGAAGGCCCCTGCACTGCCCTGCCGACCGGCGAGGCCCGAGCCGACATTCTGTACCGAGGTGCCAAAGTTCACGACACCGAGCAGCCAGAGGCCGATCACCACCATGATGAGCGCCAGCGCCGCAACAACCGCCGGGTACTGAAGCTGGAAGCCAAGGCTGACGAACTGGCCCGCCGCGCGAAGCGCGATAAAGACAAGGCCCGTCGCCGCAAAGCTGATCAGAACGCCTGCCGTGTACCAGAGGCCATGCTTTCGAAGCTCGCTGCGCTCACCGCTGGCCGCAACCTGCACCATGCCAATCGCCTTGATGGACAGAACGGGAAGGACGCAGGGCATGAGGTTGAGGATCAGCCCGCCGAGCAGCGCCGAGCCGATCAGAATGAAGAAATTTAGCCCGCCGCCAGCACCGCCCGTGCCAGAAGCGAGACCACCTGCGCTGCCGCCAGCTTTCGTTGCGTTCCCGTCTGAACTTCCAAGCCCGCTCGTCCCGGCGAGGATATCACCTTCGCTCGCCGATATCCTGACGGCGACAGGGTCTGCCCCCTTCACCGCAACGCGGATCACCCCTGTCAGAGCGTCTGGCATGCCGGCGCGCAGCGGCGTCAGCTCAATGGCGACACCCTGCTCACCGAACTCAACCGGCTGCGGCGCGGCGTGTACGATCTCATGACCATCCGGGAAGAAGCGCGTGTCGCCCGTAACGCCCGCCAGCTCCCCTCCGGCCGCAGACAGAATCCAGCTTTCGCCCTCTTCGGTCAGGGATGTTTCGCCCGTAAACTGGACAGGCACGTCCGCGAGCGCCTCGGCAATACGTGCGCCGTTTTCGCGGTCCGGCACCTGTTCAGGGCCAACCTGCATGGTGACGGCCACATCAACCGATTCCGGAATACAGATGTCCTTGCAGATGAGGTAATCGATCGTGCCGCCGAGGCGGACGGGGCCTGTCTCGCCTTCAGGTATCTCGACGGGAAATGGCAGGACGATTTCGCCGCTATAGCCATAGTCCATGATCTCGCCTTCCACGACGGGAAGGAGTTCAGGCAGCGGCCAGTCAATCTCGCCAATGGCTTCGGTATCGACGGTGGTCTGGTCGTCCCAATAAGCGCGCGGCGGAATGCCTGCATCACCCGCATTCTTCCAGTAGATGTGCCACTCATCATCCATCTCGAAGCTGAGACCGAACCAGACCGTCTCACCGGGAATGGCTGTCTCGCGCTCGGAGATGAGTTCGACGCGCGCATGGCCGCCATCGACGGGCTGGGCCGCAAGCGGAGCGAATATTGGCGCGGCGATCAGCGCACCAAGCGCCGGAAGAACATATTTCATCATGGTCGGTAGTTCGTCTTTCACTGCGCAAAATTCCAGAGGGCTGGATGTCGCAAATCTGAGTTGTCCGCCAGCACTCTCGCGCAATTGTGATGGACAGATCCAAACAAAAAGGCCGGACCTTTGTGGGGCCCGGCCTTCAAGGACATATTCAAAAGGCTGCGCGCCCCTTGTCCGTTTACTAGATCTGCAGGCTTGGGCCTTCAGCGCCGCCCTGAGGCTGAGGCGCTGCGCTCGACTCCTGCGAGCGAAGTGCGCGATTGATCACGCGTGACCAGTTCAGCAGCGAAACCGAATGCGCGACGCACGCATCAAGCATGCCATTGCGGCGCAGTTCGCCCAGCTTCTCATCAGGCAGCGCGTTGAGCTTCTCATCGTCGATCGCGAAGTATTTTGCGACCATCTGAGGCTCGCCGACATTGTTGCCTTTGTTGTCGCGCGGCTGGAAGCTGGCGGTGCGCTCCGCGAACAGGCCGAGCTTGTCGATTTCCTTGACGAACTCCTCGGTACGACGGCGCTGGCCTTCGAACTCGCGGCAGAAATTCATCGCATTGTTCGTGAACTCGGATGGCGCGCCATTCTCGAAGAACGGGATCTCTGGCTTGTTGCTCACCATCGGAGCGTCGCGGTCGACACAAAGAACGAGACGCTCTTGCGATGCATCATTCGCAAAAACGAAAGGATAGCGACGGGCGAAAGCCGGAACGTAGAAGTCAGGGTCGATATCACCGTCCTTCACGAACAGGTTTTCCGCTTCCCGGATGCCCATGGCGCCGACAGGCATCTTGTCTGCACCGACAAAGATAACCGGGTAGGACGTTGCCGCCAGGCCGAACTCATTCACGGTCAGAGGCACAGCATGTGCCTTGCCAAGAAACGTGAATGGCTTTTCGATCGGCTTCAGACCGAGACCTGCATGCTTCTCGACATTGAGAGGCTGCGGGTTGGAATAGAACAGCACTTGTCCGCTAAGGGCATTGGGTTGGGCAGGCTGAGAATTTGCCACGGGAACACTCCATTGATTGACCGGCGCGGTTTACCGGATAAGCCAGACGCTCACAACAGCCGAGCAGCTATTGCCCGGCCCTATTCACGATAGCCTATCGAAAGCGGATTTCGACGCCTTATGAGACCAGTCCTGAACCTTGCAAGAATGCGTCCAGTTTTCGCGCTCGCAGCGGTCAGCCTCGCGGCGTCCTGCGGGCCGGCTGTGAATGAGGACGGGATTGCGAGGCGCCTGGTTCGCGACATCAACCGAGTAATGGAAGACACTGCCCAGGCAGAACTTGCGCTTTCGCCCGAAACCGCAACCCGGCTGGGCCTCGAAGAAGCCAGCGCGCGGGCCTCCATTCACGATGTGCTGGACGACAGGTCACAAGCCCGATTCGAACGCACGCGCCTGCTGCGGATCGAGCTGCTGAACCGCCTTCTGCAGACGCCCGACATCCCTTCCGAGAGCGAACTTGCCCGCCACCTCGACGTCATATCGAACCATTATGAGGCGCTAACCCGGCTGGAGGCCTATGGGTTTGGCCGGTATGCGCTTGGCGTGGCACGTCCCTACGCCGTCGACCAGATCAGCGGCGCCTGGGTCGATGTACCCGACCTTCTCGTCAGTTCCCAGCCACTTAGGTCGCATGAGGACGCTGAAGATTACCTGGCACGCCTTGCAGCTCTGCCCGATGCCATCGCCGATGAAAGACGCCGGCTTCTGTCAGATGCGAAAAGCGGGGTGATTCCACCGCGTATCGTTCTGGAAGAGCTGGAAGCCCGCCTCAGGGAATTTGCCAGTCAGCCGGTGCAGACCCATCCCCTGATCCAGACATTCGGCAATGTGGTGAGCGGCCTTCCTGCTGAGACCGGCCGCTCTGCGAATACTTATCGGGAGGCCGCGGCCCGCACGATGCTGGATGATGTCATCCCCGCCTATGTCGGCTTTGCTGATGAAGTCGCGCGCCTCCAGCTGGGCGCGCCGCAGGACGCAGGCATGTCCGCACTCGAAGGCGGCGAGGCCTACTACCGCGACCTTCTCGCCTTCTATGCGATGCCGGATGTCGACCCCGAATTCCTGCACCAGGAGGCGGTGAGCGCCATTGAGGCGATCAATGCCGAAATCGATGCGCAGTTTGAGACACTTGGGCTGTCTGGCGGATCAGTCGGCGAGCGCCTTGCCTATCTCGCCGAGACGCCCAGTCAGGCCCGCCCCCTCAATGCTGATACCCGCCCACAAATACTGGGCACGCTGCGCCAGTCGGTTTCGGAGAACACAGAAGCGCTGCCGCGAATGGTCGAAGGCGCGCCGAATGAGAGCCTTGTCGTAGCGCGGATGCCTGCCCTGAAAGAGGCGACCTATTCTGGCGCCATCTACACCCCGGCCACAGCGGACGGCACCAGCCCGGGCCTCCTCCTGATCAATCTGGGCAATGGCGAGGAATGGCCGGCCTTCACCCTGCCGACGCTGGCCGCGCATGAAGGCGTTCCCGGACACCACACTGAAAGCACGCTCACGACGCAGACGCGCAACCCGCTGCTGCGCCAGATGATCTGGGACCCGCCCTTTGGTGAAGGCTGGGGCACCTATGCTGAAGACCTCGCAGATAGCGCAGGGCTTTACGCCGATGATCCGCTCGGGCGGCTCGGCTATCTGCAGTCCATCCTGTTTCGCGCCGCACGCGTCGTCGCCGATACTGGGCTTCATTCGCGCGGATGGTCCTATCAGCAAACCGTCGACTATCTGGTCGACACGACCGGCCTGCCGCGTAGCCAGATGGAGCGCGAAGTGCTGCGCTATCTTGTCTGGCCGGGACAGGCTGTCTCCTATTTCGCAGGCCGCAACCGCATTCTCGACATGCGTACGCGCGCCGAGGCGGTGCTGGGCGAGCGTTTCGATGAGGCGTCTTTCAATGCCGTCATTCTCGCAGGCGGGCCGAGGCAGCTCGAGCTCGTCGAGGCTGATGTAGAGGCGTGGTACCAGCGCCAGCTCCAGAACTGACCAAACCCAGATGAGCCTTTCAAGGCAGGTCCTGCCGTGTACCGCCTTGATCCAGATTGTCGCAAAATTGACATAGGCCTTGCCATGCCGGGATGCGTGGACTAATTGGCCTTTTGCTCAACGTGCCTATAAGGGCTGGGCAGGGCCAGATTTCTCCTTTTCCTTACGGGAAGACTTGAAATCCGGCTTACGCATAACCAAGTAATGCTCATATTGAGCAAAAGCGTGGAGGACACGATATGGCCAGATTGATCGATTCAGGACCGGGTTGCCCGACCCCGACGCCGATCCGCGCGAAGAACGCTGCAGAAGCGCGCGGCCTTGCCTATACCGATGAGATCAAGGCCAAGACCGATGATCTCTACCCTCTCGTGTCTGATTTCATCACGCCGATGGAATGGCCGGCGATTGCGCCGCTCGTAGCGGAAATCAATCGCCTCAAGGAAGAGAAGAACGCGGTTATTCTCGCGCACAACTATATGACGCCGGACATCTTCCGCCTTGTCGGTGACTTCCGCGGTGACAGCCTCCAGCTCGCCCGTGAGGCAGCTGCGGTAGAAGCCGATATCATCGTGCAGGCTGGCGTCCACTTCATGGCGGAAACCTCCAAGATCCTCGCGCCTGAGAAGACGGTGCTGATCCCGAGCATGGAAGCAGGCTGTTCGCTCGCCGCCTCGATCACTGGCGCAGATGTGCGCCTGATCAAGGAGCGCTATCCTGACTATCCGGTCGTCACCTATGTGAACACGACAGCCGATGTGAAAGCTGAGTGCCACATCACCTGCACCAGCTCGAACGCCGCGCAGGTCGTCGAGGCGATCGCGAAGGAATGGGATACCGACACGGTCATCCTCGTGCCGGACCAGTACCTTGCCAAGAACGTGGCGGCGCAGACCGATATCCGGATCATCACATGGCCGGGCGCCTGCGAAGTGCATGAGCTTTTCAGCGCCGACGATGTGAACCAGCTGCGCGAAGCCCATCCGGGCGTCGTCATCCTGGCTCATCCGGAATGTCCACCAGATGTGCTTCAGGCCGCAGACTTTGCAGGCTCAACCTCGGCGCTTGCGAGCTATGTGCAAGACAACAGCCCGAACAAGGTCGTGCTCCTCACCGAGTGCTCGATGAGCGACAATGTCGCCGCAGAGAACCCCGGCGTGAATTTCGTGCGCCCCTGCAATCTCTGCCCGCACATGAAGCGCATCACGCTCGAGAACATTCTCGACTGCCTCATTGAGATGAAGCATGAAGTCGTGATCGACGAAGAAATGCGCGTGAAAGCGAAAGCAGCGATCGACGCGATGCTGGCCCTGCCGAAGACCGACAAGCCGCTCGCCTTCGAAACCGGCCTCGCCCCGCGTGAGATTGAAGTTATTTCGCCGGCCTGACGCCTTGAAATGGCCGCTTCGGCGGTCTTTTCTGGACGAATGACACGAAAAGAGCCTCCATGCTGAGCCGCCTGCGACTTGCCTGCCTGACGATTGCCCTGCTTGCTGCAGGCCCTGCCGCCACTGCGCAGGACGCAGGCAAAAGCGATCCCGGCGACGTGCTTGGCAACTGGACCTTCCAGACCAAGCCTTACCGCGAGGGCCAGTGCATCATGTCCGGCACAATGCGCCTGACGCCTCATCCCGATGCGGGCCTCTACAATTGCGAGCTGACCGCTGTTGAGGTCTGCTCCATGTGGGGCCGCTCCGTCGTGGTACAGAGCTGCAAGGCCCGCCGGTTCAATGATCAGGTCTCGATCCGCTCTGAGATCGAGCAGTTCGTGGAGTCAAAAGCCGAAGGCCTCGTCTACGTCCCGGATAATTTCGCGCTGACCGTTCAGGACGCGCGGCGCATGTACGGCTCGCTCGTCTCTGCCGCGACTGCGCCGGTTGAGTTTATCCGCGCCGAGGAAGGCATTTCATGAGCCGCGCCCGCGCCGCCCTTCTGATCGGCGCACTCGCGCTGGCCACCGGACCTGCCGCTCTCGGACAGGAAGAAACGCCCAGGGCTGCACCCGTCCTCGCCGGGACATGGGTCTTCGAGGCAGACCTCAACGAGGCCTGCACCTTTGATGGTCAGGCCCGCCTGATCCCGACCGAGACCGAAGGCGAGTATGGCTGTGAGCTGACCGCCCGCCAGGATTGCCCTGCCATTGATGTCACTTATGTGGTCGAGCAGAGCTGCCGCGCGAGCGTCGAGGAGGATGTGCTCACCGTGCGTTCCGAGATCCAGAATTTCCTGCAGGGCGAACCGTCCGCCTTCTATACGCCGGACAATTTCCAGCTGCGCATCGAGTCTGAGTCCCGCATGGACGGTGTCCTTGTTGGCGCGGACATCTACCCCGCCGTCTGGCAGCGCGCCGACGGGGCCATTTCTTGAGCCGCCGGGGACGCTAGACCATGACGCACACCCGCTTGCTGAAAGCCGGCCCGCCGGCTGGTGACCGCGATATTCTGATCGTGGGCGCAGGTCTCGCCGGCCTGTTCCTCGCCCTGCGCCTCGCCCCCCGCAAATGTACCGTCATTGCACCCGCCCCGCTTGGCGAAGCGGCCTCTTCTGCATGGGCACAAGGCGGGCTGGCCGCTGCCCTCGACCCGCTCGACACTGCAGACGCCCATGCCCGTGACACAGTTGCGGCGGGAGCAGGTCTCGTCGATCCGGTGATTGCGCAGCTCATAGCTGAAGAAGGCCCTGCCCGCGTACTGGACCTCATTGAGCTTGGCGTCCCGTTCGATCGCACGCCGGAAGGCGCCCTGTCACTTTCGCTGGAGGCGGCGCATTCCGTCCCACGTGTGGCCCGCGTCGCGGGTGACCTCGCCGGGAAGGCCATTATGGGCGCGCTAACAACGGCCGTGCAGGCCAACAGCCATATCGAGCTTGTGGAGCCTTACCGCGCCGTCGGCCTGCTACAGGACGACAATCGCCGCATCGCCGGGGTCATCGCACGCGACGCCAAGGGCAATCTCAATCCGATGACAGCCCGTGAAACCGTCTTCTGCACGGGCGGCTCGGGCGGACTTTTCCGCGTCACGACAAACCCACCTGAATCGCGCGGCGATGCCCTCGCCATGGCCTGGAATGCTGGTGCGCTGGTTGCAGACACAGAGTTCGTCCAGTTCCACCCGACCGCCATGGATGTCGGCCTCGACCCGGCCCCGCTCGCCACCGAAGCGCTACGGGGCGAAGGCGCCGTGCTGCGCGATGGCAAGGGTGAGCTGTTCATGGCCCGCTATCATGAGAAGGCAGAGCTTGCGCCCCGCGACGAGGTCGCCCGCGCCATCGACTCCGAGATCAAGGCAGGTCGCGGCGCATTCCTCGACGCCACCGCAGCCGTCGGCGACGATTTCCCGGCCCATTTCCCGACAGTCTTCGCCGCCTGTATGGCCGCCGGCATCGATCCGCGTGTCTCGCCGATTCCGGTCGCGCCGGCTGCGCACTACCATATGGGCGGCGTCGTCTCTTCTACCTGGGGGCGCTCCACCCTTGATGGCCTCTCCGTCTGCGGCGAGTGCGCGTCCACGGGCGCCCATGGCGCAAACCGGCTTGCCTCGAATTCGCTGCTGGAAGCCGTCGTCTTCGCCGCGCGGATTGCAGAACGCCTCACCGCCAGCGAGCTCGGCAATCCCGGCCCTTCGCGCGCCGAAGTCCCCAATGAACTTGCCCCTGATGACCTTCTCTCGCTCCGCCGCGCCATGGCCTCGAAATGCGGGGTCGTGCGCAATGGCAAGGATCTTCGGGAGCTGGTCGCCACCATTGATGAGCAGATCGAGGCACACGGCCCCGTTCACGCCCTTCAGGCCTCCCGGCTGATCGCCTCCGCAGCGCTCGCCCGCGAGGAAAGCCGCGGCGGCCACTTCCGCAGCGATTTCCCGGAGACGGCGCCTGCCGCCGCCCGTTCATTCCTTGAAACGCCTTCGCGCCCGCTTGCAAAGGAGGCCGTCTGATGCCTGCCCCTCCCCCACTGCCAGACCTCGTCCTTGACCCGATCGTACGGCTCGCCCTGACCGAAGACCTTGGCCGCGCCGGTGACCTCACCACGGACGCCACCATCGCCCTAGGCACGGAAATGAGCGCGCAGATCCGCGCCCGTAAGCCGGGGACTCTGGCGGGCATGGATGCTGCCGCCTATGCGTTGAAACTGGTCGATCCGTCTGTATCACTCGACATCTCGATTGATGATGGCGGCAGGCTGGAGCGTGGCGCCGTCATCGCGACTCTGTCCGGATCGGCCCGCTCCATCCTGACCGCAGAGCGCACCATGCTGAATTTCATCGGCCGCCTCTCCGGTATTGCGACCCTGACAGGTACATTCGTCGAGAAAGTTACCGGCACCCGTGCCACGATCGTCTGCACGCGAAAGACGACACCCGGCCACCGCGCCGTTGAAAAGCGCGCCGTGCGCTGCGGCGGCGGCACCTCGCATCGCTATGGTCTCGATGACGCGATCCTGATCAAGGACAACCATATCGCCGCCTGCGGCTCGATCCCGGAAGCGCTGAAACGTGCCCACGCCTATGCCGGGCACCTGCGTATGATCGAGATCGAGGTCGATACGCTGGCCCAGCTTGAAGAGGCCCTGCCCCACAAGCCGCATGCCGTCCTCCTCGACAATATGGACACCGACACGCTGAAGAAGGCCGTCGCCATGATCAACGGGGCCTGCAAGGCCGAAGCGTCTGGCGGCGTGAATCTCGACACGGTCGCCGCCATCGCGGCAACGGGCGTCGATTATATCTCGGTCGGCGCGCTCACTCACTCAGCGTCAAACCTTGACGTTGGCCTCGACGTGGCCTGAGTTACGCGCTTCGAACACCGGCCTCGCAAACCATAAGAGGCAGGAACCCGGGGAGGAGCGTTCAGATGAACAAGGCAGCAGGCCGCAAGAGTATTTTCGTCACCGGGGCTGCATCCGGAATTGGCAAGGCAACCGCGAAGCTGTTCGCTGAGCGCAGCTGGTTTGTCGGGCTGTACGACATCGACGAGATGGGCCTCAAAACGCTCGCTCAGGAAATCGGCGTCGAAAATTGCGTCTGGAAGAAGCTTGATGTGCGCTCGCGCGACGACTGGGCTGCGGGCATGGAGCATTTCTCTGAGGCCACTGGCGGCAAGCTGGACGTGTTGTTCAACAATGCCGGTATCGCCCGCCATGGCTGGTTTGAGTCCATCTCTGGCGACGACAATGACCTAATGGTCGATATCAACGTCAAAGGCGTGCTGAATGGTGTGGGCGCGGCCCTGCCCCTGCTCCGCAACACGCCGGGCGCGCGCATCGTGAATACCGCGTCGGCTGCAGGCGTCGTCGGCGGGCCGCAGATGGCGGTCTATTCAGCGACCAAGTTTGCTGTTCGTGGCCTGACAGAAGCGCTGGATGTCGAATTCTCGAACATGGGCATCCGCGTGACGAGCCTCATGCCATGGCTGATCGATACGCCGATCCTCGACATGTTCTCTGGCGACCGCACCAACGCCAGGATGAGCGATGAGCTGCGTGAGCAGGGCCAGGACGTCTATCCGGTCGAGCTGGCCGCTGAACGCGCCTGGGACGCGGCCCATGGTGAAGAGGTTCACTATATGGCCGGTAAACGCGCCCATCAGGCAAAATTCGCCCAGCGCTTCATGCCGAAGCGCCTGCGCCGTCAATTGATGAAAACCCTGCCGCCGCGCGGTTAGGTCGAGGTCTGCCGCCTAGTCTTTGACCCGCGCGATGGCGAGGCCGTCATGGCCCTTGATGCCGACCTGCTGGAGGACGATGGCCTCAAGGTCGCTGTCACTGGCGAGCGCCTGGTTGAAGGCCGCCGCGCCAATCGCGTTCGGGTCGACCTGTGACGGCTCCAGAACCGCCCCTTCACGCACGACATTATCGGCGACGATCAGGCCGCCCTTCCGCAGCAGGCGCTTGGCCTGTTTCAGATAGGCTGGGTAACCGTCTTTATTGGCATCCAGAAAGACGAGATCGAAGCTTGGCTCAAGCGCGCGCATCTCGTCGAGGCCGCGCCCTTCGACAATCTCGACCTTGTCCGCAAGGCCCGCATCCTTCACCGTTTCACGCGCGACGGCGGCGTGGGCGGCATCGAGCTCGACCGAAATCAGCTCACCGTCCTTTGGCAAGGCACGCCCAAGCCAGACAGTAGAATAGCCGCCCAGCGTGCCAATCTCGAGGATGCGCTTTGCGCCAATCATCTTGGCCAGCAGATAGATCAGCTTGCCCTGACCTGATGAGACCTGAATTTCCGGCAGACCAGCCTTGCGCGCACGCTCAACGGCGCGCGACAGGATCTCGTCGTCAGCGGCAAACAGGCTGTTGATATAGGTGTCTACGGCTTCGAAAAGCTGGGTCGCGGACATATAGCGCCTTTATGGAGCCGGGCTGAGGACGTTCAGCGCCTGCGCGTTGAGGTCCTGCGTCGTGGTCGGCGTGTCGATCGTCATGATAGTTGCGTCAGCGCCGCCCTCTTCAGTCCGTGCCATGGCAAGACGCGCGCGTTCTGCCGCTTTCGCACTCGCCCATTCAGAGCCGCGCGGGAAGCGATAGAAGATGTGCGTGCCGATGCGCGAAGTGCGGATCAGGCCGGAATTCCAGACAGGGTTCACATAGGTCGCGTGATAGTGCGTCGCGCCGCCTGTGCGTGGCTCATCGAGGTCGAGATAGACGTGAGCCGCGATGGACTTTGCTGCTTCCCAGCGCGAGCCGCGCGGGGTGCGCGCCATGGCGCCGTCACAGGTAAAGGTGAACTGGCAGCCTGTCGTCCGCGTCGCGCCCTGATAGACAACGCCGCAAGCGGAGTTTGGATAGCGATGATCACGCACGCGGTTCATGATGACTTCGGCGACGGCGATCTGGCCCTGCGTCGATTCAGAGCGGGCTTCATAATAGACCGCCTCGGCAAGACACTTCATCTGCGCGCTCATCTCTTCGGCGCGCTTGAGATGCGCCGGCTCGAAGCTCTTCATACCGGCGAGCACAGCTGCATCGCGCTCCAGCGCGCCGTAGCGGGTGGTCGCCGAATCCGGGTCGCGCTCCAGCGAGTATTCAACATTGCGCAGCCACTCATGCTGCATCACAGCTGGCGCGGCAGGATCTGCGCGAACGGCGTCGCCCGCATCCTTTGCTTCAGCAAAACGAAGCGTCTGCTCACGGAAATCGGCTTCGGCCTCTTTCTGCGTATTGGCAGAGGAAATAGCAGGCAGCGCAAAGGTCAGGCCGAATGCGCAGGCACACACCATTGCTGCGCGCGATACGGCGGAGCGTTGTTCAGCATCGCTTTTTGCAAGCCACCAACGGCGTGCACGCGCGCGAAACGAGTTGTTCGCAATGAACTGCGAACTCTGTTGTCTGGTCCTGAGTGACATTTCTGTCCCCCTCTTAAACCCGGCTCAGTCTTCTATCACCGCAAGATTAGGGCCGAATTTGGCCCTTACCTGCTGCCTGATGCCGGTATTCCATCCGGTTTCGAATATTGGACGACGGGCGGCTATATCAACGATATCGTCGCGGTAAAGACTTACATTTCCGTTATGAACGGAACTTGAAGGATTTAGCGGCGTATTAGCCCGGTTGCGAAAGCATCGAAATCTCTAGGATTTTCAGCAGCTTCCAAAACTGTCTGACAGAGCTTTGTGCAAACTGCCAAAAAAAGCATGTTGCCGGGAAAACACAGTTCCCCCGGCACAGCTTTTCGCTTTCACCTGCTGATTTTCGATTCGCCCGAGGGGCGTTGTCCTACTTGTTCAGGGCAGCGTGCGCCGCGGCAAGACGCGCGATCGGCACCCGGTAAGGCGAACACGACACGTAATCGAGGCCGAGGCTGTCGCAGAACATGACCGAAGCCGGGTCGCCGCCATGCTCGCCGCAGATACCAAGCTTGATATCGGGGCGGGTCTTGCGGCCACGCTCGGTCGCGATCTGGACAAGCTCGCCCACGCCGGTCTGATCCAGCGTCACGAACGGGTCTTTCTCGTAGATGCCCTGCTCCTCATAGGCCTTGAGGAAGCGCGCAGCATCATCGCGGGAGATGCCGAGCGTCGTCTGCGTCAGGTCGTTCGTCCCGAATGAGAAGAAGGCGGCCGATTCTGCGATCTTGCCGGCCTGAAGGGCTGCGCGTGGCAGCTCGATCATCGTGCCGACCATGTATTCGAGCTCAGTGCCCGTCTCGCTGAAGACAGCCTTTGCCGTGGCATCGACCTTGGCCTTCAGGATGTCGAGCTCCTTCTGCGTCGCGACCAGCGGGATCATCACTTCCGGCACAGGCTTGTAGCCCGTCTCCTTGGCGACCTCGACGGCCGCTTCGAAGATAGCGCGGGCCTGCATCTCGTAGATTTCAGGATAGGTAATGCCGAGGCGGCAGCCACGGTGGCCGAGCATCGGGTTGCTCTCATGCAACTCGTCTGCCTGGCGCTTCAGCGTCTCGACGCTGACGCCTGCAGACTTGGCGACTTCCGCCATCTCGTCTTCCGAATGCGGCAGGAACTCGTGCAGCGGCGGGTCGAGCAGGCGGATCGTGCACGGGCGGTCTTCCATGATGCGGAAGATCTCTGCGAAGTCGCCGCGCTGCATTGGCAGCAGCTTGGAAAGCGCCGCTTCACGGCCCTTCTTGTTTTCCGCGAGGATCATGGAGCGCACGACAGGGATACGCTCTGCATCGAAGAACATATGCTCTGTGCGACAGAGGCCGATGCCTTCGGCACCGAAATTCTTGGCGGTCTCGACGTCTGCTGGCGTTTCGGCATTGGTGCGCACTTTCAGGCGGCGCGCACGGTCTGCCCATTCCATCAGCTTGCCGAAGTCGCCAGACAGGTCCGGCTGGACCATGTCGATGGCGCCGACCAGTACTTCGCCTTCAGCGCCGTCAATGGTGACCACGTCGCCCTTCTTGAACTCACGCCCGCCAGAACGGAACACGCCCTTTGCCGGGTCGATCTGCAGCGTGCCTGCGCCGCAGACACATGGACGGCCCATGCCGCGGGCCACAACGGCTGCGTGCGAGGTCATGCCACCGCGCGAGGTAACGATGGCGCGTGCGGCGTGCATGCCGTGAATGTCTTCCGGGCTGGTCTCGACGCGCATCAGGATGACGTCTTCGCCCTTCTCGGCGAGCTCTGCAGCCTCATCGGAATCGAAGACGACCTTGCCGACAGCCGCGCCGGGGCTGGCTGGCAGGCCCTTCACGATGACGTCGCGCTTGGCATCCGGCGCGATGGTCGGGTGGAGCAGCTGGTCGAGCTGACCCGGCATCAGGCGCAGGACGGCCTCTTCCTCATTGATGAGACCTTCGCCAGCCATGTCGACCGCGATCTTGAGCGCAGCAGCGGCCGTGCGTTTCCCGTTCCGGGTCTGCAGCATGTAGAGTTTGTTGTCTTCGACCGTGAACTCGATGTCCTGCATGTCGCGGTAGTGCGCTTCCAGCGTGTCAGCGACAGCCACCAGCTCTTCATAGACTTTCGGCATCGCCTCTTCGAGCGGCGCCTCATCGGAGCCGAGCGCATCGGCGCGCGAGCGAGAGATCGGTGCTGGCGTGCGGATGCCGGCAACGACGTCTTCGCCCTGCGCATTGATCAGGAATTCGCCATAGAAGGTTTTCTCGCCCGTGGACGGGTCGCGGGTGAACGCAACGCCTGTCGCAGAGGTGTCGCCCATATTGCCGAACACCATGGACTGGACGTTCACCGCCGTGCCCCATTCAGCAGGGATGTCATTGAGCTTGCGATAGAGGATCGCGCGGTCATTCATCCACGAGCCGAACACGGCCGTGATCGCGCCCCAGAGCTGTTCGCGCGGATCATCCGGGAATGGTTTGCCGAGCTGCTTCTGCACCGCCGCCTTGTACTGGACGATGATTTCCTTCCAGTCGTCAGCCGTCATCTCGGTGTCGAGCTGATAGTCCTGACGCTCCTTATAATCGTCGAGGATATGCTCGAAGACGTCGTGCTTCACGCCGAGGACGACGTTGGAATACATCTGGATGAAGCGGCGATAGCTGTCATAGGCGAAGCGCTCGCCCGCCTTCTTGGCGAGCCCCTGAACGGTGACTTCGGAGAGACCAAGGTTGAGAACCGTGTCCATCATGCCCGGCATGGAGGCGCGCGCACCAGAGCGAACGGACACGAGCAGCGGATTGTCAGCGTCGCCGAACGACTTGCCGGTCTCTGCCTCTACAGCCTTCAGCGCCGCGTCGACTTCCGCATCAAGGCCGCCCGGATAGGTTTCGCCATTGTCGTAATAGGCGGTGCAGACAGCGGTGGTGATGGTAAAGCCCGGCGGCACTGGCAGGCCAAGCCGTGCCATCTCGGCAAGGTTGGCACCTTTGCCACCCAGCAGGTTCTTCATCGAGGTATTGCCGTCTGCCGATCCCCCGCCGAAGGAATAGACCCATTTTTCCTTCGACATTTGCTGAGCGGTGTCACCCATGACTTTCATTCTCCAGTCTCTGTCCTGCCTGTCTGGCCAGTGGCCAGTCGTGCGGCATCCTCTGTAAGGCGATATCGCCCCGGTTCAAAGGAAACCAGTAAATTTAACTGCGGTAGTCTCACGCCAAGCGCCTGCGTATCGTCAAGCCTTGCAGGAGTCACGCCGAAGCGTTCCGCAATGTCCGGATTCAGCCTTTTTTCCCGGATTTCTTTCAACTTGAAGTCTCTTGTGCCGAAACGACCGTAAAGATCAGCCACATAGGCGCGGTCACTGTCAGAAATGACGTCGGGGCCGCGCCCCTGTGCATCGAATATCGCGCGTGCCTGCCCGGAAGGCATATTGATCAGGCAATAGCCGACAAAGACGATCACGCCGACGATAAAGACGATAATGACCATGGCGCCCTTGCGACCTTCTGCCTCTCTGGATCAGCCCGCAATCTTCGAGAAATCGGCCACACGGAACAGCGCAGCGCGAATCGATGTGAGCAGGCGCAGACGGTTCGCGCGAAGCTTTTCGTCGTCGGCATTCACCGTCACGCCGTCAAAGAACGCGTCGACAGGCCCGCGAAGTTCCGCAAGCGCTGCCATCGCCGCCTCGAAGTCCTCTGCCTCCAGCGCGGCATCAGCGCGCGAGACGGCCGTCTCGATGGCGGTGTGAAGCGCCCGCTCCTCATCCTGCTCGAACAGGGAGGCATCGACATCGCCCTCTACGGCCGCGCCATCCTTCTTCTCTTCGGCTTTCAGGATGTTCGCCGCGCGCTTGTAGCCCGCCAGCAGGTTCGCCCCATCCTCAGTCTCAAGGAAGGTCGCCAGCGCCTCGACCCGCTTCACGATCAGGACGAGGTCATCCTCGCCTAGCGCGAAGACCGCGTCGATAAGGTCATGGCGCGCGCCCTGGTCGCGCAGATATTGCTTCAGACGGTCAGCGAAGAAGGAGAGGAGATCTTCAACGACCTCGCTTTTCCGGTCGTGCAGCGCTTCATTGATCGCATCGGTGTGTTTTCTCTGGGTGTCTTCAAGCACTCCAAGCGCAAGCTTGACCTGATTGTTCAAGCGAAGCCGAACATCATTCTCAAGGATGATGCGAACGACGCCCAAGGCAGCGCGGCGAAGCGCGAACGGGTCTTTTGACCCTGTCGGCTTTTCTTCAATGGCCCAAAAGCCTGCAAGCGTGTCGAATTTGTCCGCGAGCGCGACCACTATACTCATAGGAGCCGAAGGCACAGTGTCCGATGGGCCGACCGGTTTATAATGCTCTGCAATGGCATCGGGAATGGCGAAGTCCTCGCCCTGCTCGCGCGCATAATAGCCGCCCATCACACCCTGTAGCTCAGGGAATTCCCCGACCATGCCAGAGACGAGGTCAGCTTTCGCAAGGCGCGCGGCGCGTTCAGCCATATCCGGGTCAGCGCCAACCTTCGGCGCAAGCTCACGCGCCAGAGCGGCCACCCGCTCCACCTTGTCGGCAATCGTGCCCAGCTCTTTCTTGAAATCGATGGTCTTCAGCTTCTCGGCCATCTTCTCAAGCGGCGTCGACTTGTCCTGCTCCCAGAAGAAGCGCGCATCATCGAGGCGCGCTGACAGGACGCGGGAATTACCCGCCGCAATCGCCTTGCCGCCATCGCTCGCTTCGATATTGGCGACAACGACAAAGTTCGGCGCAAGCTCACCCGTCTTCGGGTCACGCACAGCAAAGTATTTCTGGTGCGTGCGCATCGACAGCTGAACGACTTCCGGCGGCAGCGACAGGAAGGCCGGGTCCATCTCACCCAGGATGACGACCGGCCATTCGGCAAGGCCCGTCACTTCTTCCAGAAGGCCCTTGTCCTCGACCAGTTCGAGCCCGGCTTGCGCGCAGACCATTTGCGCCTGTTCCTCGATCAGGAGGCGGCGGTCCTCGCGGGCGATGGCGACAAAGCCCTTCTCCTGCAGCGTTTCTTTGTATTCGGCATAGGAAGAGACCTTGAACGGCCCACGCCCATGGACGCGGTGGCCTTCGGTCTCATTGCCCGATTTCAGGCCGTCGATCTCAAACTCGACCGTCTTGCCATTGAAGACACACAGGATGCGCTGCAGCGGGCGCACCCAGCGCAATTCACCGCGGCCCCAGCGCATGGATTTTGGCCAGTGAAAGCCGCGCACGATGTCTGGCACGAGCCCTGCAATGATGTCTTCCAGCGGACGACCCGGGATTTCGCGCACGGCGACATAGAAATCGCCTTTCTTTGGGTCGCTCCGCACCTCGGCCTGATCGATCGAGGAGAGCCCTGCCCCGCGCAGGAATCCCTCGATCGCCTTTTCCGGCGCATCGGTCTTCGGGCCCTTCTTCTCTTCGCTGACATCGGCCGACTTCTCGGGCAGGCCCGAAATCGCGACCATCAAACGGCGCGGACCGGACCGGGCCACCACATCGCCAAACTCGACGCCCGCCTCGCTCAGCCCCTTGGTCAGCGCATCGCGCAGGTCAGCCTCGGCCTTCGCCTGCATGCGCGCCGGGATTTCTTCGGAAAAGAGTTCAAGAAGGAGTTCAGCCATAAGCGGGTCGGTCCGGAAATTCAGGGGCCAGAAAAATCAGTGGGCAGGGATGGCGCAGCTTCCTAGACGCCGCAACTGCCTTTGATGCGCATTCGTTCGGTTGTCGTCGGCTCGATGATCGCCATCGTGCCGGTATAGTCAGTGTTCTCGGGGCCGCTTTCAGCCTCTTTCAGCTTCATCTCAACCAGGATGCGCCGGTCATCAGAGCGATAGCGCCAGGTCTGCAGCCCCTCATCATCGGTGGTGCGATCTGCTGGCTGGAAGGCCAGCTCTTCATCATTGATCTTGATGCGCGCTGACGGGGTCTCGCCAGCTGGCTCACTCAGGAAGACGAAACGCCAGGTCGACGGGTCATCATAGACAAAAGTGTGGGCGGCCTGCGTGAAGGTGCAATAGGCGTCGGTATCTGGTGCATGCATGGTGCGGATTTCCAGCGCCTGCGGGTCGCGGTCTGCGACCTGCTGGACCTGCGGCGAAGGCTCCTCGACCGACTTCTTGAACTCATTTGTTGCTTCGGGCTGCGCGCGATCCCCGCCGCAGGCAGCGGCCAGCATGATGATGCCCCCAAGGAGGATGGCGTTCTTCGTGTTTGAACCAGACCTGGTCATGGCTTTCTCCTGAAGGTCCGGCGCCCGTGCGCCGCTCACCTGCCGCGCCCTAGACGGCCGCGCGTTCTGCTTCCTGCTCAGCCCATTTTTCGGCGGCGCCGCGGGCGAGATCGCGCACGCGGGCAATGAAGGCCTGACGCTCTGTCGGCGAAATCGCGCCGCGCGCATCGATCAGGTTGAAGACGTGAGAGGCCTTCAGCGCATAATCATAGGCTGGCAGCGGCTTGCCCGCTTCGCGAAGCGCCGTGGACTGTTTCTCGCAGCCCGAAAACCAGGTCTGCAGCATCTCCACATCGGCCAGTTCAAAGTTGAAGGCCGACTGCTCGATCTCATTCTGCAGGAAGACATCGCCATAGGAGAGCGGTGTCTGCGAGGCCGGGTCGTTGAAAGGCAGATTGTAGACATTATCGACGCCGAACACATACATGGCGAGGCGTTCGAGGCCGTAGGTCAGCTCCCCAGACACAGGGAAGACATCAAGCCCGCCGACCTGCTGGAAATAGGTGTACTGGCTGACTTCCATCCCGTCGCACCATACTTCCCAGCCAAGCCCCCATGCACCAACGGTCGGGTTTTCCCAATCATCCTCGACAAAGCGGATATCGTGGACGGTCGGGTCGATGCCGATCTCGTAGAGCGAGTTGAGGTACAGGTCCTGCAGGTCAGCCGGGTTCGGCTTCAGGATCACCTGGTACTGATAGTAATGGCCAAGCCGGTTCGGGTTCTCACCATAGCGCGCATCTGCCGGGCGGCGCGATGGCTGCACATAGGCGGCGCGCCAGTCCTTCGGCCCCAGCGCACGCAGCACGGTCGCCGGGTGCAGTGTGCCGGCGCCGACTTCCATGTCATATGGCTGCAGGATCGCGCAGCCTTGCGCGGCCCAATAGGCTTGCAGGCGCAGGATCAGGTCCTGAAAGGAAGCGGGTTTCTCGCGGGCAACGGGTGCAGTCATGCTAGGGCTCAGCCGGTTGAGTTGGCGTCGTGGTTCTGGTCACTCCGCCTAGCGCCACCTGCCCGAATTCGCAACTGCGGCAAGGCCGTCCGGGTCAGCGACAAGCAGCGGAGCTTATGCCAACGATAGCAAAGCCCGCATGGTGAGCGAAGTCGAACCACGCGGGCCGCGAGCCTTAACTCCAGTCCAGCCCAGCCTCTGATCGCGCAATAGTGCGGTGCCGTTTTCAGAATGCGTTGGCATCGCGTCCAAGCGTGAAGACACTCAGCTTCGCGCAGAGGACCAGCATGAGAGTTCCGAATAGCTGCACGTCCCCTTGGCAGAGCCACCAGACCAGCGGAATCTCTGCAAAGTGAAGGACATAAAAGACGCGCCTCGCCAGCAAGCGATCACGCCACCAGGCGCGGGTGGAGCGGGCTGAATTCGCGACGATTCCGGCGGCCCAGTCGCCCGCGACCAGGGCCAGCAGCAAGACCTTCCACCCGGTGCCATAGTGAAGAACCGTCAGCGCGACAGTCGCGGCGAACAAGCCATAAGTCGCAATCAATTGAAAACGGGTTGGGGTCCGTCCCTGAAGTTCTTCGAGCATGCGCCGAAGTCTACGCTCAATCAGGCAGATTTACCATGTCAGCCCGGCCTCTGATCGCGCTATACGTTCCAGAAGCTCGGTCCGCTCGCCGCCCTTGCCGGTATAGATATTGATCCCCGGCAGAAGCCGCATCGGGCCGGACCGCAGCCCCTTGCGGGCCCGCACGATCACGCGCTTGGCATCCTCACCCGGAAAGGACCGGACAGGCAGGACTTCGATCTGGCCGGTGCGCCGCTCGATCAGCGACAGGATGCGCGCCAGCTCTGAGGCACGGTGGATCATCACGAAGCGGCCCTTCGGCTTCAAAACATGCAGCATCCGGCCGATCCAGTCCTTCAGTGGCACCGTCTCCAGATAGGCGTCGGCCTTGCCCTCACCGGGAGAGGTGATCGACCCGCCGCGAAAGAAAGGCGGGTTGGAGAAACAGAGGTCAAAGCGGTTCTCGATGGCGTCGGACAGCTCGCCCACATCCTGAAGCTCGATCGACATGCGGTCGCCAAAACCGTTCGCTTCAACGCCGAGACGCGCAAGCCCTGCGAGCCGCACATCACGCTCATAGCCGGTAAAGCGCATCTTCTTGAGGCGGTAAGCTGCTGGCAGGAGCGCCCCGCCTGCCCCGCAGCCAAACTCGGCTGCATCGCCGGTCATTTCAGGGTCAAGTGCGGCCGACAGGAGAACACTGTCCGTTCCGGCGCGAAATCCGCGCCGTGGCTGGTAGACTTTTACCAGCCCGCCAAGGAAGGCGTCCTCGGTGACTTCGCCTTCAACCATCCTGGTCCAGTTCACTCAGAGCGCGCCGGGCGTCGTCTGCATCATCTTCGTGCACCACCACACGCACAGGCACCAGAGGCCCGCGCCCATCGATATAGGCAGTGTGCTCATCAAGCACGAAAACCTCGATCCCGGCTTCGGAAAGCAGATGTCTGATATAGCTCAGCTTGACGGGGTCATTGGTGCGGAACACTTCTTCCATGACATGTCCCTTCACTGCTGCGGTCCTGTACCGCATCGCTGGACCGCGGACGTATTCGTATGCATATGACCTAGTCAATTGAGCTTAGCAGGAAATCTTTGTGTCTACACCAGCGACAGCGCGCGAAACTTCCAGCCGGTCATCCGTCGTCGAACGTCTGAGCGGCATGCTCGAGAAGGACCTCGCTGCGGTAGAGACCCTGCTCAACGCCAAGGCTGCAAGCCCGGTCGATATTATCCCGGCCATGTCCGAGCATATCGTCTCGGCTGGCGGCAAACGCCTGCGCCCAATGATTACGCTCGCCGCCGCGCAGGCTGTCGGCACGACCAATCCATCGACCCATTCGCTGGCTGCTGCGGTTGAGTTCATCCACACCGCGACCCTGCTGCACGATGACGTCATCGATGAGAGTGACCTTCGCCGCGGCAAGCCTGCTGCCAAATCGATCTGGGGCAATTCTGCCTCTATTCTTGTTGGCGACTTCCTGTTCGCGCGCGCTTTCACGCTCATGGTGGAAACCGGCTCGCTCGAAATTCTCGATATCCTCTCCAATGCCTCATCGGTGATCGCAGAGGGCGAAGTTCGCCAGCTCGCCGCACAGGGCAAGCCTGACCTTCCGACCGAAGACTATCTCGCCATCATCGAAGCCAAGACTGCGGCCCTGTTTGAGGCAGCCGCTCGCGCTGGCGCGATCTCTGGTGGCGGGTCAGACCATGCCGCCGCGCTCGCCAGCTACGGCAAGAATCTCGGTCTCGCCTTCCAGATTGTCGATGATGTTCTCGACTATGGCGGCACAACGTCGGTGATCGGCAAGGTCGTCGGCGACGATTTTCGCGAGGGCAAGATCACCCTGCCCGTCATTATCGCTCGCCGCAGGGGCCGCGCCGAAGACCAGGCCTTCTGGGCCCGCGCGCTCGACCTCGACAAGCAGGAAGAAGGCGACCTCGCCCGCGCGATCCATCTTATTCGCACGACCGGCGCAGCAGAGGCGACGATTGCCGAAGCCGAAGCCTATGTCGGTCTAGCAAAGTCCGCGCTGTCGACGCTGCCGGACACGCCATGGCGCACCCTGCTGGGTGAGCTTGCCGACTTCTGCATCCGGCGCGTCAGCTGATATCCGCGCGCGGCTCACAACGGCATTCTGCGACACCGGCAGAAACACCGTCCATACACCGCCACTGCACCGTCAAAACACCGGTGGTCAGCCGGCAAACCCGTTCTAGCTTGAAGGCCGATAATCCCGAAAGGATTGCCGCATGAAGTTCAATCAGACCTCAGCCGTCGCCCTCTCCGCCCTCGCGCTCGCCGCCTGCGCAACCGTGGAAACCACGCCGGAACAGACCTTTGAGATCTCCGAGGCTGACCAGGCCGCGGTGAACGCGAAAAAGTATGAAATTCTGGGCATTAGCCCTGAAACGGCGAACGATTTCGAGCTTTCTAACGCCGCCCTAGCCACCGCTGTGCGCGGCCCCGGCGGCGCCCCTGTTGGCCCGCTCGCCTATGCCTCCCCCGGCGATGCTGTAAAAGCCGGCGACATGGCCGCTTTCGTCGCCGCCATGAAGCTCAGCATCGAGCGTAACGATTCCAACGTCCCCTTCGCCTCTGCCATCAGCTCCATCGATGCCGCTGCTGCCGAGGATTATGAACGCGCCCGGGAACTGGCGGATGTAGCAGCGGAAAGTGCAGAGCTGTCATTGCTCGGCGGCTTCCTGAAAGCCTGGTATCTCGCGCTTGAAGGCGACTTTGACGCCGCCGTCGATGCTGAACTTGAGGTCGGATCGCGGCTGCCGGGTCTGACCGGTGACCTCTCTCTCGCCGCCATGCTGGAAGCAGCAGGCCGAGAGGACGAAGCCCTCGCCGTCTATTCCGCCATCACCCCGTCAGAGATTGAAGCGCCGGAACACCAGTTCGACCCGCAGTCAATCCTGTTCAGCCATGTGCGCCTCGTCATCTCGCGCCAGGCCCTGCTCCTGCGCCGTCTTGGCCGCGTGGATGAAGCGGTAGCGCTGTACCAGCGCCTCGCCGAAGCCGAACCGGAGCGCGCCGCCACCTATGCCGCCGCCATCGAGCAGATCGAGACTGGCCGCGGCCTCGATGATGAAACGCTGGATGTGGACACCGCCTTCGCCCGTACCATGGCGGACTATTCGCTCGCCCTCGCCTATCAGCGGATGATCCGGTCAGCCTTTGCAGGCCAGCAGGCGTCAGGTTTCGACGATACGAAGGCTGCGTTCGACCAGCTGGCGCTTCTCATCGATCCGGACAATGAAGACCTGCGTCTCGCAGTGATTGCAGATCTTTATGATGAGACGTTTTTCGAAGCTGCCCTCCATGTTGCAGAAGTTGCGCCGGAAGAGACCGCCTCGCTGCAGCTCGCCAAGGCCCAGTCCTATGTCCGGATGGAGCAGGCAGACGAGGCCCGCACCGCCCTTGATCGCGCGCTTGCGCTTGCCGACGAAGACGAAAAGCTGAGCACGACCTCCAGCGCGATGCTGATCTATGCTCTCCTTGGCGAACAGGAGAGCGCGAGCGAGCTGGCCGAGACGACGCCGGACCTTGCCGAGACGGACGCTGAAAAGGCCAGCGCGCACTCCACGAGCGCGACCATCTATTCCCAGTTCGGCAATTTCGAACGTGCCCTCTTCCATGCCGAGGCCGCCCGCGAACTGGACGACACGCATGAGCGGCGCATGGCACTTGCCAATGCGATGGCGGATGCAGGCCAGGTGGACGAGGCGCTACAGCTTATTCGCGCCGAAGCGCTGCGTCGGCCCAATGACCCCTATATGCTGAATACGCTCGGTTATTTCCTGATCGAGAATACCGACCAGTATTCTGAAGCCTACCGCGTCCTCGCCCGCGCAAATGCACTCGCGCCGAACGATCCCTATATCGCTGACAGCTATGGCTGGGCACGCTACCGGCTTGGCGACCTTGAAGGGGCGGCCCGCTATATTGAGCAGGCCCGCCGCCTGCTTGAGCCCAATACGCATTGGGAAATCGAGGATCACCTCGGCGACATTTATTGGCACCTCGGCCGCGAGGACGAAGCCCGTGCTGCGTGGGAACGCGCACTGACGGACTACCCCCGCGAGGAAACCCGCCAGAACCTCGTCGAGAAGCTGGAAAACGGCATTGAAGGCCCGCCGCCAGAAAAGCAGCCCCTGCCTGACATCTCGCTTGGCGAGGACCAGGAAGTGAACCGCCAGGACATCTGATCACTTGTCCACATTGCATGACGGTAATGTGACCCGGTTTTCCTAGGAAAGTCCGGTCAGGCCGGGTATGGTAAAGTTCCATGCCGGATATTGCGTAGGATCATGATCAAAAAGCGCCATCTTTCAGCTGTGTTGACCGCCGCCACGGTGTTTCTGGCCGGATGTTCGTCCATGCCTGATTATGGCCTGGCTTTGTCCGAACGCTTCCAGAGCGTTGAAACGGAAGCCAAGGAAAAGCTGGCCGAACCAAAGGCCGTCGCATCAAGGAATGAGTTCAGCGACTTCCTGATTGCGCGCTATGCGTCCCTGACGAACGATCCGCAGCAGGCCGCGCAACGCTATGCTGGTGTCGCGCTGTCCATTCCGGGCGATACGACGATTTCCGAGCGCGCCGTGTTTTCAGCGCTGCTTGCCAATGATTTTGATCTCGCGCTGTCGGTGTCGAAAAGCGCCGATGATAGTGTACTGAGCCAGTCCAGCCTGCCGCGCCTGACATTGGCGGCACACGCGATTTCCTCTGGCGACTATGACGCCGTGCCTGCCTTGACGACCCGGGAACGTTCCGGCCCATTCTACGCGCTCGTGCTCGGCTCGCTTGAGGCGTGGGCCATGTTCGGCAAAGGCGACCTTGGGCCAGCCGAACTCACCCTGCTCGAGGCAGCAGGCGAGGACCCGTATCTGCGCGATATCATGCTGAATTCGCTGGCGCTGATGGAAATCGCGGCCAGCCAGGATGAGCAGGCGCTGGAGACGCTCGGCTTTCTTGAAGAGAATCTCGCACTCACCGCGGCCGCTGCAGAAAGCTATGCCCGCCTGCTCGCCAGCCGCGGGGAAGAAGCCCACGCGATCAACGTATTGGCAGTCTATCTCGAACAGGTTGGCTATAGCCCTGCCATCGAAGATACGCTGAACCGGATCGCTGCCGGTGAAGACCTTCCGGTAAAGCGCCTCAGCGCAGCAGAAGGCGCAGCTCTCTCCATCTATGTGCCTGCTGCCGCACTCGCCGCGCAGTCTACTGACGACCTGCCCGGCGTCTACTATTCCATTGCGCTCGAACTTGATCCGAAGCTGCATGCCGCCCGCGCTCTTTTTGCTGATGCGCTGGACCGGTCAGGCCGCAGCGGCGACGCCATCGACATGCTGCGCGCCATTCCGGACGCTTCGCCCTATCATGTGACGGCAATCGGTCAGCTTGCCTGGGCACTGCACCGCGCCGGCAAGGATGAGGAAGCGCTGAGCCTTGCTATCGAAACGCTGTCAGAAGACCCCGAACGCGACCTCAAGATCCAGATTGCTGACCTCCTCACCTCGCTCGAAGCTGATGAGGAAGCGCTCACCGCCTTCACCGAAGTGATCTCCGGCGACGAAGCACAGGGTGTCGGCGACTGGCGGCTATATTATGCGCGCGGCACAGTGAACGAGCGCCTCGGCAACTGGCCTGATGCTGAAACCGATTTCCTGACGGCCAAGGCGCTGAACCCATCCTCGCCGGAAGTCCTCAACCATCTTGGCTATAGCTGGGTGGATCGCGGCCTCCACCTTGAGCGCGGCATGGACCTTATCCGTCAGGCGCTTTCGCTGCGCCCGAATAGCGGTGCCATCACGGACAGCCTTGGCTGGGGCTATTACAAGCTCGGCGACTTTGATCAGGCAGTCTACTATCTGGAACTCGCTGCTGAAATCGAGCCTGACCTTGCCGAGATCATCGACCATCTGGGCGATGCCTACTGGATGACGGGGCGGCGGACCGAAGCGCGCTTCCAGTGGGAAAAGGCGCTCACGCTACTCAATGACGATGAACAGGAAATCCGGGCGATTGAGCGCAAAATGCTCACCGGTCCTGAAACGCAGGCGGCCAGCCGGGATAACTGATGCTGGCTCCGGCCAAGATAAACCTCCTGCTCCATGTCGGAGTCGTAAAGGAAAATGGCCGGCACCCGCTGGATAGCCTCGTCATGTTCGCTGGTCCCGAAGCCTCTGACAGGGTGGAAGCGCGGCGCGCGACCAGCCTCAGCCTGCAGATTGACGGCCCTTTCGCTTCGCCGGACCTGGCGACCAGTGAGAACCTTGTCCTGAAGGCATTGTCTGCCTGCGCCATCCGCGGCCTGCGCGTGCCACCGCTTGCCATCACGCTCTACAAACACATCCCAGTTGCGGGCGGTCTTGGCGGCGGCTCTGCCGATGCAGGCGCGATGCTGCGACAGCTGGTGAAGCTTGGCACGATCACCGACCAGATTGCCTGGACGCTCGCTGCCAGTCTCGGCGGGGACGTGCCCGCCGCTTATGTTTCGCAGGCTTGCCGGATGCAGGGCGAAGGCGAAGTCATCAAGCCGGTCAGCGGCCTTCCGGACCTGCCGACGCTTCTCGTAAACCCGAATATCGCCTGTCCGACGGGGCCGGTCTTCGGGGCTTTTGACGAGGCGACTGGCAATCCGGGGCTCTCGCCGCTGGACCTTCCTGATTTTGAACACCCGCCCGAAATGATCGCCTGGCTGCGTAATAATAGCCGCAATGACCTCGAAGCCCCGGCCATCGGCCTGGTGCCTGAAATTGAAGGTGTGCTTGACGCTATCAGGGGACTGCCGGGATGCGCGCTCAGTCGTATGTCCGGCTCTGGCGCAAGCTGTTTTGGCCTGTTTGAGACCCGCGCAGACCTTGTCGCTGCTGCCGATACGCTGAAATCGCAATATCCGCACTGGTGGGTGGCTCCCACGCTTCTCAAAGGCGGCTAGGATCGGCGAATGCCTGAGCTGATTCTCTATCCGGTCATCTGCCTTTTGGCGGGCCTTGTCTCGTATCTGGTGTGCCAGCTCAGCCGGAAATGGCGCGTGCTCGACATGCCGGACGGCCAGCGGAAGTTTCAGGCAGCGCCAGTGCCGCGTCTTGGTGGGGCTGGTATTCTTGCCGGTGTCTTTACGGCGGTCTTGGTCGCAGGCGTGCTCCACGCCGTGAACCCGCTCTGGCTTGGCAATGACTTCCTACCCGGCAATGTGCGCGGCGTAGCTGTTGCGCTGGCAGCGAGCCTCGCCTTTGCAGCGATCGGCGCTGCCGATGATATCAGCGACCTCAACGCCGTCCTCAAACTCGTCCTGCTGCTCGCCGTCTGTATCGGTGCTCCGCTATTCGGAGTCGTGGTCCCGGAACTCGACAGCCCGTTCGGAAATCTCACAGCACCGGCGCTGATGATCGCAGGCTCTGCCCTCTGGCTGCTTGTCTTTACCAATGCCGCCAATTTCATGGATGGCAGCAATGGCCTCGCCATTGGCGTCCTCGCCTTCATGTTTGCGGGGCTTGGCGCCTCGCTCCTGCTCAGCGATGCTGGCCGTTTTCCGCCCGGGCTGATTGCCATTGTCGGCGCCTGCGCGGGTTTTCTCATCATCAATATGCGCGGCCAGCTATATGCGGGCGATATCGGCGCATTCGGCGTCAGCGCGCTCTTCGCGACGCTCGCCATCATTTCAGGCCTGCCCGTCTGGACGATTGCGACGCTCGCCCTGCCTATCCTGATCGATACGCTGATGACCCTCGTCTTGCGGGCAAAGAGACGAGAGAGCCTGTTCACCGCGCACCGCGATCATGCCTATCAGGCACTCATCAAGTCAGGCTGGAGCGCCTGGGAAGTTGCCATTCTCTGGTGGGGACTTGCTGGTGCCTGCGCAACCGGGGCGACGATTGGGGCAGCGGGCGGCGGCGCGCTACCCTTTACCGTCTTCGTCTGTCTTGCCCTGCTTCTCAGCTTCGGCTGGGTCAGGGTTCAGAGAGCGTGCGGCCAGATGGGCGCGCGCCTGGTCCAGATCTAGCTTGCGGATGCCCGTTCCCGGCCGCCACATGAAGGCGAGCAGCAAACCAAAAAGCGCAAAACCGCCGCCGGCTGCCAGTGCAAAAAGCTCCATGCCGCGTCGTGCTTCCTGAGAGAAGACCATGCCGACGATGCCCGCCGCGATCATGGCGAGGCCAAGAAGGAAGAGCGTCCAGCGAGTCGCGCCGCCGACCCCGACTTTCATCGTGAGGTCGGGCCTCACCTCAGCGACCTCCGTCACAATCGCCCGGCAAAGCGCCAGAAACTGCTCATTATTCTGGTCGCCGCGCGGCGCGTTGCAGCCGATACGGTGACGGGTTCCGCCCGTCTCGACGTCCAGCCATGCGCTATGGGTCTGGCGCGCGCTTAGCTCACCAAAATGCAGGCCGGTGACATTGGCAAAGCTCAGATAGAGCTCGCCATTGCAGGTCAGCATGCCGCTATCGACAGTCCAGTTATCCCGCCCTCTCAGGAGGGCGGGTTTGAATTCGAAGCTCTGCACAGCGCGCTCCTCTTCAGGATGCGAACCTTACGTGTTCGGATAGGCCGGACCGCCGCCGCCTTCAGGCGTGACCCAGTTGATGTTCTGGTTCGGGTCCTTGATATCGCATGTCTTGCAGTGAATGCAGTTCTGCGCGTTGATCTGGAAGCGCGGCTCCTTGCCGTCTTCCTCAACCCACTCATAGACACCGGCCGGGCAGTAGCGCTCGGACGGGCCTGCGAACACGTCATGCTCTGAACGCTTCTGCAGCTCCATATCCTTCACGATCAGGTGCACCGGCTGGTCTTCAGCATGGTTGGTGTTGGTGAAGGAGACATTGGTCAGCTTGTCGAAGCTGAGCTTGCCGTCCGGTTTCGGGTATTCGATCTTCCGGCACTGGTCGGCAGGCTTCAGATACTCATGGTCAGCCTTCTTGTGGCTGAGCGTTGGCAGGTAGCCAAAGCCGAAAAGGTAGCGCAGCCACATGTCCGGCATGGCCAGCACGGCGCCTGCGAGCGTGCCATATCGGCTGATCAGCGGCTTGGAATTGCGAACCTGCGACAGGTCCTTGTAGACCCAGCTGTCCTTGTAGGCGGTCTCATAGGCGTCCAGCGTGTCGCTCTGGCGACCTTCGCGCACGGCCTCGACGGCGGCCTCAGCTGCCAGCATGCCTGTCTTCATCGCATTGTGAGAGCCCTTGATGCGCGGCAGGTTCACGAAACCGGCAGAACAGCCGATCAGTGCGCCGCCCGGGAAGGCGAGCTTTGGCACGGACTGCACGCCGCCAGAAGTGATCGCACGGGCGCCGTAAGCCACGCGCTTGCCGCCTTCGAGGAATTTGCTGATGTCCTGATGGTGCTTGTAGCGCTGGAACTCCTGATACGGAGAGAGCCACGGGTTCTTGTAGTTCAGGTGGACCACATAGCCGACGGAGACATAGTTCTCACCGCCTTCGGAGAAGTGGTAGAGGAAGCCGCCGCCATTGCCGTCCTTGTCCTGAACCGGCCAGCCAAAGGTATGCTGCACATAGCCCGCGCTGAATTCAGGATGATCTGCCGGGACGGACCAGACCTCTTTCAGGCCAATGCCGTATTTCTGCGGGTCGCAATCGGCTTCGAGGTCGTACTTCGCCTTGACCTGCTTGGTCAGCGAACCGCGGGCACCCTCTGCGAAGAGGACGTATTTGCCAAGCAGCTCCATGCCTGGCTCATAGTCGCCCTTGTGGCTGCCATCTGCTGCAATGCCCATGACGCCGGCGACGACACCTTTGACTTCGCCATTCTCGCCGTAGACGACGTCGGACGCTGCAAAGCCCGGGAAGACCTGAACGCCAAGGTTTTCGGCTTCTTCACCCAGCCAGCGGGTCACGTTCGCGAGTGAGCCGGTGAAGCAGCCATGATTGTGCATGAAAGGCGGGAAGCCGAAGGTCGGCATACCCATGGAGCCTTTCGGGCCGAGCAGCTTGTACTTGTCGGCAGTGACTTCGGTATAGATCGGCTTGTTGTCGCGGTCGCGCCAGTCAGGGATCAGCTCATCAAGGGCTTTTGGATCGAGCACCACGCCGGAAAGGATGTGTGCGCCAATCTCGCCGCCTTTTTCCAGCACGACGACTTCAAGCTCTTCGCCTGCTTCATTGGCCAGCTGTTTCGCCCGGATCGCAGCTGACAGGCCTGCAGGCCCACCGCCAACGATCACGAGGTCGAATTCCATGGATTCGCGTTCCACCGCTTCGGTCATATCTTGTCTCTCCCGGCTGAGGCCACGTGTGATAGCCCGCTTTGTACATAGTCACAGTCCGGTCTACAGTCGATTTGCCAGAATTCCAAAGGGTCTCAATGTCTCAGACGGAACAAATTCAGGCGCTTGAGGCGCTGCGCGCCTGGTGGGCGGAGATGGGTGTGGAGGCCGATGAGGCAGAGATCCGCGCCCTGACCAAGGCTGCGCGCGCAAGACCTGACGCAGGGCCTGCCCCTGCGCAGACACGTGCCTTGCGCCGCATTCCGAAAGAGAAAGGCCATGAGGACTGGGTCGAGGAAGCGCGTAACCTTGCGAAAGCCGCGTCCAGCTTTGCCGAACTCAAGGCGGCCATTGAGGGATTTGATGGCTGCCTGCTCAAAGAGGCAGCGCGAACCGCTGCCTGCTTCGATGGGGTTGAGGGTGCCCCCGTCATGGTGATTGGCGAAGGCCCGGGCGCCGAAGAGGACAAGCAAGGCCTGCCATTCGTCGGGCGAGCGGGTCAGCTGCTGGACAGGATGCTTGGCGCAATCGGCCTGTCGCGCGCGACGAACACATTCATCACCAACGTCAATTACTGGCGCCCACCCGGCAATCGGAACCCGACCGATGATGAACTGGCGCTGTGCCGTCCGTTCGTCGACCGGATGGTGGAGCTTGGCCAGCCAAAGCTGATCATCGCGGCCGGCGGTGTGTCTGCAAAGTCGCTGCTCAATGCCTCCATCGGCATCATGAAGCTGCGCGGCACCGAACAGACATTCGAGACGCCCGGTGGCTATTCAGGCCCCCTCTTCCCGATCTTCCATCCAGCCTTCCTGCTGCGCCGCCCTGAAGAAAAGAGCCGCGCCTGGCGAGACTTGCTGCAGATACAGGAACGGCTTGAGGGGCTGGGCTAGCTGACGGTGGAAGTTTCGTCCGCGCATTAAAAAACCCCGGAGCGCGAGGGAGGGGGAGGGGATGCGCTCCGGGGCTTTTTGAGAGGGTAAAGCGCGAGGGGGAGGGACGCTTCAGCCTCTTTTTGATGGACGTCCACCGGATGTGCGGTCCAGCTTCCTTGGGTGTCCCATCTGTCTAATCTACTCTTCGAGCTTCTCTTCGGCTTTTTCCTCGACAAGCTCAATTTCGTCTGCCTTACGCTTCTTGAACGCAGCTCCCAGTTTTTCGTTCCCGTCCTTGCCGACAGTTTCTTTCGCGACCGGGAAGACGTCGTTTTCTTCCTCTTCCATATGGTGCTCGTAACGGTCCTTGAGCTTCTTGAACTTGGTGAGCCAGGCAGGTGAGGACATGTCAGTGTCGTTCAGCTCTTCCATCAAATCGTCGAGCTCCTTGTGCTCGGCAACAGAGTGGCGCCCTTCCGGCTGGCCGTCTTCTGTGGCGATGAGCTTGGAATAGAAGGTCTCTTCCTCGGCTGCGGCGTGCGCGCTGACATCGTGGTAGAACTTGTCCCAGACGTCGCGGCGCATCTCATTGTCGCCGCTCGTGCTGGCGATGAGGTCGAGCATCTCGCGGTGCTTGTCGTGGTCTTTCTTCAGTGTCTCGTAGATCGTGGACATGGTTGGTCCTCTTCCTTCGTGTTTCGAACACTGCTTAAACGCCAGTCTCAGGAAGCCGTTCCGCCAGTCGTGGCGCTGTTCGCGCGACAATTTGAACCTTGTCGAGATCTGCTCATGCCAGCGCCTCTGTCCGTCATCATCCCGACCCTCAACGCCGCCGGTGAATTACCCCAATGCCTGGCGAGCCTGATGCCGGGCGCCGAGGCGGGCCTTATCCGCGAAGTCCTGTTGAGCGATGGCGGCTCCACCGATGCCACCGCAGAGATCGCCGACGCCGCTGGCGCATCAATGATTGAGAGCGAACCGGGACGCGGCAAGCAGCTGGCCGCTGGCGCAGAAGCCGCCCGAGGCGAGTGGCTCCTTTTCCTGCATGCCGATACCGCGTTGACCCGCGACTGGGTAGAGCGCGCGCGCGACCATATGGAGAATGCGGCGGGCAAAGCGGCCTATTTCACCCTCGCCTTCCGGTCTGATCATCCAATGGCGAAGCATGTCGCTGCGCGGGCCAACCAGCGCGCGAAACTGCTTGGCCTGCCCTATGGCGATCAGGGCCTGCTTCTGCCCCGCAGCCTGTATGAAGAGGTGGGCGGTTATCAGGACCTGCCTCTTATGGAAGATGTCGCGCTGGTGCGGGCGATTGGAAAGCGCAGGCTCCACATGCTCTCGGCCGAGGCGCGGACATCCGCCGCCAAGTATGAGCGTGATGGCTGGCGCAAGCGCAGCTGGAAGAATGCCTGGCTGACCACACGTTACCTGCTTGGCGCCAGTCCGGAAAAGCTGGCAGCCGCCTATCGCTGAGTATCGCCCCAGAATGACAAGACCCACGCTTCTCATCTTCACCAAGGCTCCGCGCATCGGGGCCTCCAAGACCCGCCTCGCAGCAGATATTGGCCGGGTCGCTGCGCGCCGTATGGCCCGGAGCCTCACCGCACACACAATCAGTCAAAGCGAACACCCGGCATGGCACGCGCGCCTTATGGTCGACCCATCATCACTGATGTCATCCACACTTGGTGGGCTCTGGCCTGCCCGGCTCGAGCGGCGGACCCAGCGGGGCCGCTCGCTCGGTGAGCGCCTCACCCATGCCATGATGGAAGCCCCTCCCGGACCTGTCATCTTCATCGGGACGGACGCGCCAGGCCTTCGCACCGACCTGATACTGGAGGCGACCCGCAATCTCGGCCGACGCTCCGCCGTGTTCGGGCCCGCGCTCGATGGCGGCTTCTGGTTGTTTGGCATTTCGCGCGAGCTGCGCGGCCCATGTCTTTTTGAAGATGTCCGCTGGTCCAGTCCTCATGCGATGGAGGATGTGTGGAGCAATCTGCCAAATGAAGTGACTATAACTTTATTACCGCAGCTGATCGACATAGATACACGGCGCGACTGGCAACTGTACAAACACAAGCATTGAGGCCGGGATGAACAGCTTTATTGATACAGGTTATCGACGCCACCTGCCAAATAGTTCCATGTCCCGGCCTATCGAAGAGGGTCCGCCATGTACAAATTAGCTTATGTCAGTGTCGCCACGCGCACGCTGACGTCTGTTGATCTTCAGAGTATTCTGGAAGCTGCAATCACCAGAAACCGCGATTGCAACATAACGGGCATTCTACTCTTTAACGGCACGAACTTCATGCAGGTCCTTGAAGGGCCGCAAGAAGAAGTCGAGAAGATCTTCGAAGACATCTGCAAGGATGAGCGCCACCGCAATGTGGTCGTCATCTACCGCGACCGCACGAGCGTGCGCGAGTTTGAAGAAGCCCCGATGCTTCTGCAGATCGTGCCGGCCTCGCACGGTGTCGCCCCTGACGGCATGACGATCACCAAGGATATTGCGCTGTTCCTGCCATCATCTCTGGCGCGCCATTTCCGCACCATCCTGGAAAGCTTCGACACACGCGGCGACTAGGCGGCTGACGCTGATTCGCCTGTGGATGGGCGCTTCATCGCGCCCATATTGTTCTTGTTTTGTTCTTTTTCTCATGGTTTCCTTCCCCCATGAGACTGAACCAGAAACTTCCCCCGAAAGGCCGCGTCACCAATCTCGACGTATCGCACAGCGCTGAGAGGCATGAGCATCGCGGGCGCGGCGCCATCTCCAACCAGACGGGCCGTTTCGAGCGCGAGACACGCGACGCCTTTGATGATGGCTGGGGCACGATCGAGGACAGCGCCGCACGTCTCGATACGACACTCACCCGCGAGAGCGCGCGCACGATCATCACCTATAACCGCTCGCCGGACATTTCCTTCGACCGGACGATCAATCCCTATCGGGGATGCGAGCATGGCTGTGTCTATTGTTTTGCACGGCCCACCCATGCCTATCACGGCCTGTCAGCGGGCCTGGACTTCGAAAGCAGGCTCTTCTTCAAGCCGGAAGGCCCTGCCCTTCTGCGCAAGGAATTGTCGCGCCCGTCCTATGTCCCGCGGCCTATCGCGCTTGGCATGAATACCGATGCCTACCAGCCGGTGGAGCGACAGCTGAAGCTGACACGCACCTTCCTGGAAATCCTGTCAGAGCATAATCACCCGGTCACCTTGCTGACCAAGTCAGCGCTGATCCAGCGCGACATCGACCTTATCGCGCCAATGGCAGAGAAAGGACTCGCCCGGGTTGGCGTGTCGCTGACGACGCTAGACCCCCGGCTTGCGCGCCTGATGGAGCCGCGCGCAGCGGCGCCCTATCGCAGGCTGCAGACCATATCAGCGCTGACAGAAGCGGGCATCCCGATCATCGCGATGACGGCTCCGATCATCCCGGCCCTTAATGAGCCGGAGATGGAAGACCTTCTTGAAGCGGCCGCCGAGAATGGCGCCTCCAGCGCGGGCTATGTCGTGCTCCGCCTGCCGTTTGAGCTGAAGGACATCTTCCATGAATGGCTGGCAGAACATTATCCGGACCGCGCGGCAAAAGTGATCAACACACTGCGCGATATGCGCGGCGGTCAGGACTATGATTCAAACTGGTTCGAGCGGGGGCGCGGACGCGGGGTCCACGCCCAGATCATTTCCCAGCGCTTCAAAAAAGCCGCGCGACGGCTCGGTCTTGATGAGGCTCGCCCTCGCCTGCGCACCGATCTTTTCCGCCCACCAGAGCCGCCGAGCGGGCAGATGCGGTTGGCTTTCTGAAAAACGTCTGCGCACGGGCGGGTGGGCGTAACGATTGAATAACCAAATTCCTGCGGGATGCGCGCCTGAAACCGAATCGCGCGCAAGAGGGCAATCAAGTATGGATCTGGTCCGCAATACGATCATCGAAGGCGAATGTGTCGACGTGCTGTCGCGCCTTCCGGACAAGTCCGTTGACCTTGTCTTCGCCGACCCGCCCTACAACCTCCAGCTAGGCGGCGGGCTCACACGTCCCGACCAGTCGCATGTCGACGGCGTCGATGATGCCTGGGACCAGTTCGACAGCTTCGACGCCTATGACCTGTTCACCCATCAGTGGCTGACCGAATGCCGCCGCGTCCTGAAGGATGATGGCGCGATCTGGGTGATCGGCTCCTATCACAACATCTTCCGCGTCGGCGCGATCCTCCAGGATAGCGGCTTCTGGATCCAGAATGATGTGATCTGGCTGAAATCGAACCCGATGCCGAACTTCAAGGGCACCCGTTTCCAGAACGCGCATGAGACGCTGATCTGGGCCGGCAAGACCGAGAAGTCGCGCGTCACCTTCAATTACGATGCGCTGAAAGCCTTCAACGAAGACAAACAGATGCGCTCCGACTGGACCATCCCGCTTTGCACCGGGTCCGAGCGCCTGAAAGATGTTCAGGGCAAAAAGGCCCATCCGACTCAGAAGCCGGAGGCGCTGTTGAAGCGCGTTATCCTCGCGACCACGAATCCGGGCGATGTGATCCTCGATCCGTTTTCTGGCACCGGCACGACGGCCGCCGCCGCCAAGATGCTGGGCCGCGACTATGTCGGCATCGAGCAGGACCCATCCTATATCCGCCTCTCGCGCGCCCGCCTGTCGGCGATCACGCCGCTCGAAGGCGACGCGCTGGAAACGCAGAAGGGCGCACGTGCCCTGCCCCGCGTGCCATTTGGCGCACTTGTCGAGAATGGCTGGCTGAAACCGGGTGACCGCCTCTGGTCGCCAAAGAAACGCCACCATGCCCGTATCCGCGTCGATGGCAGCCTGTCTTCAGGCGACGCATCCGGCTCGATCCACCGGCTTGGTGCTCATGTCATGAAACAGCCAGCCTGTAATGGCTGGACCTTCTGGCACTACGAATCGCCCAAGGGCGACCTTGCGCCGATCGACCTTCTGCGCCGCCGCTACCGTCAGGAAATGGGCCTCAACTAGGCTCTTACCTCAATGGTCATAGCCTAAGGGAAGACCCTGCCTTGCCGCAGGCGCCCGGATCGTGTCGAAAGACAAGGTATGGGACACGAAGGTCAGGAAATCTTCCTGAAGGACATGCTCGTATTTCTGTTCGCCGCTGGCATCATCGTGCCAGCGCTGCGATTGGTGCGCGTGCCTGCGGTGGCTGGTTTCCTGATCGCTGGCGTGGTGCTTGGCCCCTATGGCCTCGGCACGCTGGAAGACCTCTGGGCCCCGGTCCGGTTCATCACTGTCGGTGAGCCAGAAGCCGCAGCGCCATTTGCTGAGCTTGGCATTCTCTTCCTTCTCTTCCTGATCGGGCTGGAGCTTTCCTTCGAGAAGCTCTGGCGCATGAAGGACGCCGTCTTTGGCGCGGGCGCGCTGCAGTCGGTGGCGAGCGCTATCGCCATCGGCGTCGCTCTGTGGCTGATCGGGCTTGAGCCTGCTGCAGCGGCCATTATTGGCCTCGCGCTCGCGCTTTCCTCCACCGCCATCGTAATGCAGACACTGACCAGTGAGCACCGAGCGACCGGCCCAACGGGCAAGGCAGCGCTAGGCGTACTGCTCTTTCAGGACATCCTTGTCGCGCCGATCCTCATCCTGATCAGCTTCCTGTCTGCCGAAAGCGGCGGCAGCCTTGCAGGCGACGTGCTGCGCGCGCTCGGTGAAGGCCTTCTCGCTCTCGTTGTCATTGTCGCGATTGGCCGCTTTGCCGTGCGCCCGGTCTTCAGGCTGGCAGCGCAGGCAGGCGGGCGCGACTTCCTGATGGCCGTCACGCTTTTCACCGTCATTGGCGCGGCCGTGATCACCGCGTCTGCCGGTTTGTCAGTAGCTCTCGGCGCGTTCCTTGCGGGCCTCCTGCTCGGTGAGACAGAGTTTCGCCACCAGACCGAAGTCGATCTCGACCCGTTCAAGGGGCTGCTCCTTGGTATCTTCTTCATGACGGTCGGGATGAGCATCGACCTCGCTGTCATCGTAGAGCTCGCCCCGCTCGTGCTTGGAGGCCTCGCGGCGATGCTGGCCCTCAAGCTCGCGATTGCATGGACCAGTACGCGCCTCTTCGGGGCAGCCCGGCCTGTTGCCACCGAGGCCGCGTTCCTGCTCGCCCCAGCAGGTGAGTTCGCCTTCGTCGTGATGGCATCTGCGACCGCCGCTGGCCTGCTCACTTCTCAGCAGGCGACGCCGGTTACCGCGATTGCAGGCCTATCAATGCTGCTAATTCCGGCCACCTCACGGCTGGGACAGATTCTCGCGAAGCGCTTTGAGCCTGTGAAGCCCGCACATGAGCCAGAGCAGCAAAGCTTTGAACGCCTGGACGGCCACGTGATT
Source organism: Thalassovita mediterranea (assembly GCA_019448215.1). Lineage (NCBI taxonomy): Bacteria > Pseudomonadati > Pseudomonadota > Alphaproteobacteria > Rhodobacterales > Roseobacteraceae > Thalassovita > Thalassovita mediterranea. Next base: position 246,825 of record CP080408.1, read on the forward strand.
ATCGCGGGCTTCGGCCGGGTCGGGCGGACGATTGCGCGCGTCCTGTCAGAGGCCAATACCGATATCGTGATCGTCGAGCGCGACCCGTCACTTGTCCGAAATGGGCGTCGGGAAGGCTGGCAGGTCTCCATCGGCGATGCGGGACGGCCTGAAATGCTCGAAGCAGCGGGGCTTGCCGGGGCGTCGATGGTGGTTGTCACTGTCGATAACGCCGCCAGCGCACGCCAGATGGTGGAAGCGGTGCGCAAGAAGCGCCCTGCCCTTCCCATCATGGTGCGGGCCCGCGACGCGGAACATGGGCGAGAGCTGGAAGCCGCCGGTGCGACCTATGTCATCCCGGACGCGATCGAGGCTGCCCTGCAGCTCTCCGGCCGAGTGCTCGAAGAATTTGGTTACGCCAATGAGACCGTACGAGACCTTCTCGCTGCGGAGCGGGACGAGGCCTATCGGGCTGGCACTCGCGAAACATCATGAGGCAAGCTTCAGCGCTTTCCTGAAAACACTCGGCAGGGCATCTGCGACCGTGTCCGCGTCGCGCAGCTCATATCCGTCCGGAGACGCGCCTTCCGCCTGCACGGTGAGCACTTTCAGGCGCAGTTCGAAATGGGTGAAGACGTGTTTGACCTCACCGATCTCCTGCGCGCCCTTTACCCATTCCAGCCGGGCAGCTGCTCCGTCCTCGCGCCAGTCCGTCGTCGGAAGGCCGAGCATGCCGCCAAGCAACCCCTGCGGCGGCCGTGTCTCCACAGCGACGCCTGATGCCCCGCGCACGATATAGACTTCGCCGAACCTGACCGGCTTGGCCTTCTTGGCGGGTTTGATGGGATAGCGCTCTGGCTCGCCTTCCGCATGCGCCGCGCACCACGCCCGCAAAGGACAGATCAGGCAGTTGGGGCGTTTTGGTGTGCAAATGGTGGCGCCGAGGTCCATCAGGGCTTCTGCGAACTCCCCAGGCCTGTCTGCCGGAACAAGCTCACCCACCAGGTCCGCGATGCGCCGCTTCTCGTCTTTCCACTCACCCTTTGCGGCGAGGATGCGCGCGAAGACGCGGTCGACATTGCCATCGACGGCGGCGGCGCGCTGATTGAAGGCCAGCGCTGCGACGGCCCCGGCGGTGTAAGGGCCGATGCCCGGCAGTTCCCGAAGACCCGCCTCTGTCCGCGGCCAGCTGCCCCGCGCAGCGACTTCGCGCGCGCATTTCAGGAGGTTGCGGGCACGGGCGTAATAGCCAAGGCCCGCCCAAGCCGCCATGACGTCCCCATCTTCAGCTGAGGCAAGCGCTTCTACCGTGGGCCATGTCCGGGTGAATGCTTCGAAATACCCAGCAGCATGCGGCACTGTGGTCTGCTGCAGCATGATCTCCGCCAGCCAGACACGGTAAGGATCCGGCACGACGCCTCGGCTGCGCTCACCCGGGCCAATCCGCCAGGGCAGCGTGCGCGCATGACGCCCATACCAGTCAAGAAGTGCATCAGGCAGCCCGTCAAAGCGCGCGCCAGCCGCAGAAGCGGCCTTTTCTCGTTTCGCCATGCAGGGCACAATCACGTTCATGGTGATGAGATCAAGCCTCGACCCGCTGGAAGAAGCCCGTGCCCGGATCAGGCTGCGCCATGCCCGCGCCAAACCGGTTGCCCCGGCCCCGAAAACCATCGGCACACTCAGCCAGCGCATCACCCGCGACCGCGTGCCCGACAAGGGCCCGGCCATTGGCCGGCTAAAGCTGATCTGGGCCGAGACCGTCGGCGCGCAGATCGCACGGGTTTGTGAGCCAGAAAAAGTCGGCTCCGGCGGCAAAGGCAAGGGGCGCGTGCTCACCGTGACCTGCATCCCGGCAGCGTCTACCATGATCCAGCATCAGAGCGAGCTGATCCGCCAGCGCGTTTCTGTTGCACTGGGCGGCGATATCTCCGAAATCCGCATCAAGCAGGGACCGCTTGCGCGCCAGCCTGCCACGAAGCCTGTGCGTAACCGCCGTCCCCTCACAGTCGAGGAGCGCGCTGCGCTGGAGGCTTCAGTCGCAAAGATAGAAGACCGCGCCTTGCGAGAGGCAGTTTTGGCGCTGGGCGAAGCTGTGCTAGCGAGCGATGAGACAAATAATTTGCCGGATCAGACTTGACCGGCCCTGACCTACCAATCCTGAAGAGAAGAAGTCATGAAAATGAATACCCTGACCCGCCGGACCGCTATTCTGGCCGTATCCTTTCTGACAATGACCGCCTGCGGGGCGTCAGGCGATGAGAGCGGTGAAGGCCCGAACAGCGCGGCGCTTCAGGAAATCACGCTTGGTGAAGAAGATGCGCCCGTGACCATCGTCGAGTACGCATCCTGGACCTGCCCGGCCTGTCTCCAGTTCCACAATGACGTCGTCGGCAATTTGAAAGAAGACTATGTCGAAACCGGCAAGGTCCGTTACGTCTTTCGCGAATTCCCGACGGCGCCGGCCAATATCTCCGTTGCAGGCTTCGCCATTGCCCGCTGCGCTGGTGAAGACCGGTATTACGACGTGCTCGATGAGCTCTTCTCCCGTCAGACCGCCATCCTTAGCCTTGCCCGTCAGGGCGGCCAGGTGAAGCAGGCTCTCCAGCAGATCGCTGCCAATCACGGCATCACTGACGAAGCAGAGTTCGACGCCTGTCTGAACAATTCCGATATCCGCCGCGCCATCTCCGCTTCTGTTGCCGCAGGTGACGAGGCTGGCGTCAACGCAACGCCGACCCTCTTCCTCAATGGCGAACAGCTGGAAGGTTTTGAGTGGCGCCAGTGGACAGGGATGCAATCGATGCTCGATGAAGCCCTTGGCGAGGACGCACCAGCGGCTGCCACCGAAGCGAGCATGGAAGAGGCTGAAACCCCCGCCATGACTGATGAGGGCGACATGTCAGGCGAATCTATGAACAGTGACACTGAGTCCATGGACGAAACCGAAGGTGAGGCTGCGCCGCAGCAATAAGCCTTCCATTCAGTTGGGGAGCCTGCATTGCACATTTCAGAACTGCGCATTGCAGGCTTCAAATCCTTTGTTGAACCCCAGGAAGTCCCCATCCATCCGGGCCTGACAGGCATTGTTGGCCCGAATGGCTGCGGCAAGTCCAACCTACTCGAAGCGCTTCGCTGGGCCATGGGTGCCAGTTCCGCCAAGGCCATGCGCGGCGGCGAGATGGACGATCTCATCTTCTCCGGCTCGCAAAGCCGCCCAGCCCGCGAACTGGCTGAAGTCACCCTCGTTCTCGACAATTCGGACCGCACGGCGCCGCCGGAGTTCAATGCCTCCGACACGCTGGAAGTCGTGCGCCGCCTGAAACGTGGCGCTGGTTCGACCTACAAGCTCAACGGGCGAACGGTACGTGGCAAGGACATCCAGCTCATCTTCGCGGATGCTTCTACGGGCGCAAACTCTCCTTCGCTGGTTCGTCAGGGCCAGATCTCGGAGCTGATCGGCTCCAAGCCCCAGAACCGTCGCCGCATCCTTGAGGAAGCCGCCGGTATCGCGGGCCTCAATACCCGCCGCCACGAAGCCGAGTTGAAGCTGCGCGCCGCTGAAACCAATCTCGAACGCCTGTCTGAAGTTTCAGCCGAGGTAGAACGACAGCTCGAAAGCCTGAAACGCCAGGCCCGCAAGGCACGGAAATACAAAGAGCTTTCCGACAAGATCGCCGCGCTGGAAGCCTTCCTTGCCCATCTTCGCTGGCAGACGGCTACTGAAGCCAAAACGCTTGCCGAGGAAGAACTCATCCGCTGCCGCGACGCCGTCGAGACGCTCACCCGCGCCTCGGCCATTGCAGAGACACGCCGCATCGAGGCAGGCGACGGCATCCAGCCGCTGCGCAATGTTGAAGCGGCCATTTCCGGAAAGCTGGGCCAGGCCAAGATTGACCTTGCCCGCCTTGAAACCGAGCGCAAGACCGCTGCCGAGCTCCTGGCCCGCCATGAGAGCGAAGCGCGCCGGATCATGTCCGATATCGAGCGTGAGCAATCGCAGAAGGAAGAGGCCGAAAGCGCCCTTGCCGAAGCACGCGAAACGCTGGCCGCGCTGCCAACTGAAGACCCCGAGGCCAATGAAGAACTGGAAGCTGACGCAAAGCAGAAGCTGGAACAGGCCCGCACGGACCTGGAGGCTGCGCAGACGCGCGCTGATGAGCTTGGCGGAAAGCTCGCCGAGCTGAGAGCGGCGCGTCAGGCAGCCGAAGCCAATGCGAACCAGCAGCGACGCCGTAAGCAGTCGCTTGAAAGCGATGCGGCCCGGCTCCGCCAGCAGCTGGGTGAGATGCCGGACACAGCTGCCCTGGCTGAACGCCTCGCTGCTGCTGAAAAGGCTGAAGAGGCCGCAGAGATCGCCCTGCATGATGCGGAACGCGCCGTGGACGCTGCCGACGAGGCTCTGGTTGAGGCCCGCGCCAGCGAAACCGCTGCCCAGGGCCCGCGCAATCAGGCAGATCAGGCGGTGCGGACGCTGGAGTCTGAGATTGCAGGCCTCAAACGCCTGCTTCAGCCGACCAGTGGCCCGAAGGCACCGCCCGTCATTGACCGGATCCGTTCTGATGATGGCTATGAGAAAGCCGTCGCCGCCGCGCTTGGTGATGACCTTCAGGCATCAACCCGGTCTGATTCGCCGCTTTACTGGGGCGGCAGCTCCATCGAGACGTCCGCCCTGCCAGAAGGCGCAGCGCCGCTTTCCACTCATGTGGAAGCGCCAGTTGAACTTGCCGTGCGGCTCTCACAATGCGGCGTTGTCCCGGCTGAAATGGGCCCGCGCCTTGCAGCTCATCTCAAACCCGGCCAGCGGCTCGTTTCCGTTGAAGGGCATCTCTGGCGCTGGGATGGTTTCACGCGCACGCCTGACGCGCCCGTTTCTGCCGCTGAACGCCTCGCGCAGCAGGCGCGTCTCGATGCAGCAGAGGCCGAAATCGGCCCCGCCCGCACGCGCCTCGAATCGGCAACGGCTGAGCTGTCCGAAGCACGGGAAAACCGCGAGAGCGCCGAACGCGACCTGAAAGACGCGCGCCAGCAAGTCTCTCCAAAAGCGTCAGAGCTTAACCGCGCCCGCTCTGCCACCGCAGAAGCCCGGCAAGCCGCTGAGCGCGCCGACGTGAAGCGCGAATCGGCCAGCGAAGCGCTCGCCCGTGTCGAATCAGACCTTCGCGGCGTCGAGGATGCGCTCGACTCTGTTTCCATCGGTGGCGCGCCGGAAGATCTCGCAGAGCTTGAGGCTGAACTCACCGACGCGCGCGAAGCCCTTGCCCGCGCCCGCAGCGACGAAACCGAATATCGCGGCCAGCTCGCCGACATTACCCGCAACCGCGAACAGGCCATTGCCCGGCGCGAAGGCCTCGCCCGCGACGTTGAACGGTGGGAGCGGCGATTCGCAGCAAGCGAGCAGCGACTGGAAGACCTTCTTGCCCGGCGCCGTGAAGCGGCTGGCGAGGCAGAAGCGGCACGCGCGAAGCCCGAAGACATGCAGGCTGATATCGACGCGCTCGCCCAGCGGGTCGAGACACTGGAAGAAGAGCGCCGCGTTGCGGCTGATGCCTTGGCAGAGAAAGAAGCGTCTCTGCGCGAGAGCGAAACTGAAGCGCGAGAAGCCTCCAACGCCGCAGTTGAAGCTCGCGAGGCGCTCGCCGGCGCCAAGGTGCGAGTTGAAAATGCCGAGGCCCGCCTGACCGATGCGGTCGAAGCGGCCCGCAACCAGTTCCAGCGCGCGCCGGCCGGGCTCATCACGCTTGCCCGCGCTGGGCTTGAGGACGAAGAGATCGAGAGTCTCGATCCTTCAGAAGCTGAACGCCAACTCGACTTCCTGCGCCGTGACCGCGACCAGCTGGGCGGCGTCAACATGGAAGCCGAAGCCGAGGCCGAGGAGCTCGCAGAGCGTCTCGGCATGCAGGCCACCGAGAAAGATGATCTCATCAAGGCGATTGCCCGCCTCCGCGAAGGCGTCATGGCACTTAATGATGAAGGGCGTGCGCGCCTGCTTGAGGCGTTCGAGCGGGTGAATGAGCACTTCAAGGCGCTGTTCACCACGCTCTTCCGCGGCGGTGAGGCAGAACTTCGCCTGGTTGACGACGAAGACCCTCTGAACGCCGGCCTGGAGATCATGGCGCAGCCACCGGGCAAACGCCTCGGCACGCTGTCGCTCATGTCGGGCGGTGAGCAGGCCCTGACAGCGACGGCGCTGATCTTTGCTGTCTTCCTGTCGCGCCCTGCCCCGATCTGCGTGCTGGACGAGGTCGACGCGCCCCTCGATGACGCCAATGTCGACCGCTATTGCCGCCTGCTCGATGAGATGCGCCGTCGCACCAATACACGCTTCATCGTCATCACACACAATCCGGTCACGATGAGCCGTATGGACCGCCTGTTCGGCGTGACCATGCGCGAGAAAGGCGTGTCCAAACTGGTCTCTGTCGACCTTGATGCGGCTGAAGAACTGGTCGCGGCTGAGTAGGCGCATGCGTCAAAAGCGCATTTGTCACTTTTCTCATTACAATCAAACGCTTATGACAAATCCGGTCGGCTTGACTTGGCCCACCCCCTCAAATAGCTTCCGGCTCGAAAGACATGGGGTCCTCCCCGGGTCTGTATCGAGCGGCATTTAGGCGATTCCCCATGGCCGGTCCTGAGCGTGATGATCTTTCAGCGCGGATTGCGAAAGCGCAGGCCGACAATGACGCGCGGGAAGCCAGGAAACGCAAACGCGAGACAGATCAGGAGAACGTGAACTCAGGGGCTGGCATGGCCCTGCGCTACGGCGCGGAGATGGCCGGCTGCATCGTGATCGGACTGCTTATCGGATACTGGTTCGATAAGGTTTTCGAGACAGAGCCCTGGGGACTGCTTGTCTGGCTGGGATTCGGCCTTGCAGCCGGAATCCTTAGTGTTATACGCGCCTATCGCCAGTTAACGGCATATGCGGAAACTCAGGGAACGGACCAGACCAACGGTCCGGAAAACGGGAAACAGGGCTGATGAACCTCTCCTTCCACCAGATGGCTGACCCGATGAGCCAGTTCGAAGTGAAGAAACTCTTCGAACTTCAGATTGGCGGCATCGATCTTTCGTTCACCAACGCAGCTTTCTACATGCTGCTGGGCGTTTCGCTGATCATCGTTTTCTTCGGCCTTGCAGCTTCGCGCGGCAAGCTCATCCCTTCGCGTTCGCAGTCCATCGCTGAGATCGGCTATGGCTTCGTGGCCAATATGGTCCGCAGCACGGCGGGCGAGGAAGGTCTCAAATTCTTCCCGTTCGTGTTCACGCTCTTCTTCTTCGTGTTCTTCGCGAACATGATCGGCATGGTGCCGTACGCCTTCACGACCACCAGCCATATCGTCGTCACCGGCGCGCTGGCCCTGCTCGTGATCTCTATCGTGATCATCTATGGCCTCTACAAGAACGGCTTGAAATTCTTCAAACTTTTCGCCCCGTCCGGCGCGCCGTTCTTCATCTATCTCATTCTCGTGCCGATTGAGGTCATCTCCTTCATCGCACGTCCTGTGACACTGGCGCTTCGTCTCTTTGCAAACATGCTTGCCGGTCACATCATGCTGAAGCTGTTTGCCACCTTTGCTGCCCAGCTGTTCGCTGCGGCGCTGGCAGGCACGGCGCTCCTCGGTGTTGTCGGTGTTCTCGCCTTTGCAATGGGTGTCGCCATCAACGCGCTTGAACTTCTCGTTGCAGGCCTTCAGGCTTACATCTTCGCGATCCTGACCTGCGTCTATCTCAACGACGCGCTTCACCCATCGCACTAGTTTCTCGCCGGTGCGGCCAAAAGAGCCGCGCCTCAACACTTGACGCGCCCCGCCGAACAGGCTTCACGGGCATCAAATCGAACCAACGCCAATCCCTCAAAGGAGACACGAAATGGAAGGCGATATCGCTCTTGGCCTCAAATATGTTGGTGCAGGCCTCGCAACTCTCGGCATGATCGGTGCCGCGCTCGGTGTGGGCAACATTTTTGCCAGCTTCCTTGACGCTGCCATGCGCAACCCATCGGCTGCTCCTCAGCAGACCGGCAACCTCTTCATCGGTATGGCCCTTGCTGAAGCTCTCGGCATCCTGGCCTTCCTGGTGTCCGTCCTGATCCTCTTCGTCGTCTAACGAAGACTTTTCCGGACTATTGATTTGGACTGGCCCGTCGCATCGACTGCGCGCGGGCCAGTCTCAACCATTCAGACTGATAAGGTCGCGCCATGAATTTCCTGTCGCTTGCAGCTCCGGCCGCTAACGGCGAAGCCGCCGGTGGGGCCTCTTTCCCGCCGTTCGATCCGTGGCATTTCCCGTCACAGCTCTTCTGGCTGGCCATCCTGTTTGGTATTCTCTACCTCGCGCTTTCGCGTTTCATCCTGCCAAAGCTTGGCGGCGTGATCGAGAACCGCGAAGACACGATTGCTGACTCGCTCGATGAAGCTGCCCGCCTTAACGAGCAGTCCAAGGAAGCGAAGCAACAGCAGGACCTCGCGCTTGCAGAAGCACGCGGCAAGGCCCGTGACACCGCTGACAAGGCCCGCGAAAAGGTCGAAGCAGAGATCGCCGCTGAGACCGCCAAGGTCGATGCTGATCTCGGTGAGCGCCTCGCAGAGGCCGAAGCCCGTATCCAGACGCTTCGTACCAACGCCATGTCCAATGTCGAACAGATTGCGACTTCCGCGACACAAGCCATGCTTGGCCGCCTCGGCGTGACTGTGACAGAAGCCGACGCCCGTCAGGCCGTCGCCCGCAACACGCAGCAGGAAGGCTAGACGATCATGAAGATTGGACGTTTTTCATCCATGCTGACCGCCGCAGCACTCGCTGCGCCGCTTGCGCTCGCTGCGCCCGCTGGAGAAGCAGGCCACGAGACCAAGACAGGCTTCGGCAACCTTGCCTACCCTTTCACGGATGCGGCCACCAATTTCGCCTTCGCTGCCTTCGTCGCCTTCCTTCTGATCGCGATCTCGATGGGCGCTCTCAAGGCAATTACGTCTGCGCTCGACAGCCGTGCTGACGAGATCAAGCGCCAGCTTGATGAGTCGCGCCAGCTTCGCGAAGAAGCAGCTGCGGCCCTCGCAGAAGCAGAGCGCAAGCAGAAAGAAGCTGACCAGGCTGCTGAAGAAATGATCAAGCAGGCCAAGGCTGACGCCAAGATGATGGTTGAGCAGGCTCGCAAGGATCTTGCTGAAAAGGTTGCTCGCCGTGAAGCGCAGGCTGAGGCCCGTATCGCGCGCGCTGAAGCCGAAGCGACCAATGATGTGCGCCGCGCTGCTGCAAATGCTGCGACCCGCGCCTCCAAGGACATTGTCGCCAATTCCCCTCAGCGCGGTGACCTTTTCACCAAGGCGCTGACCGATATCGAGAAGGCGCTGAACTAGCGCTAATCGCCGCACAGGCAGTCTCACATACCAAAAAGAACGCCCTGCCTTTCAGCGGGGCGTTTTTTTATGATCTGAAAAAATAGGCTTCACGTCCGCGTGCGCTTTTCGCGTCCGAACACGGCCCGCATCAGCCAGTTGGGCGCAAACTTTTCGAGGCGCGGATGGCGCTCCAGCATGCCTTCCATCCAGCGGCGTCCCCACACGGCATTACGGCCAAGCAGGACCACGCCGATAATGGCGAGTGGGAGGCCGATAGGAAGAAACGGGGTCAACAGGCCGATCGGGATCGCAATTGCAATCAGGAAAGCACCAAGTGCCGCGAGACACTGCCTCATGGCGGCTTGGAGGCCCATAGTCACAGTTCCAAAACGCCTGCGTGTTGCATTCATTTCAGCAGGCAGCGGCATGTCGGTTTCAAGAGGTTCGCGTGCCATCATTTCCTATATGGTTTCCCTCAGCCAGTTGCCTAGATGCGCACGCCGATCGTGCAGCGCTATGCGGCAAATGTGATTGCTATGCAGCCTTTGCTTCTCGCGCGGGCCATGTCATGACAACGCAAGAACACACAACCCGATCCGGGACGAAGGCACCTGGAAATCCAGTAGAGGGAAGCGGCGCCTTGAAGCTCCATACAATACAGGCCCTCCGCGCCGTCGCCGCGCTGCTCGTCCTCGTCTATCACACTCGCGCAATCGAGATGGATGCCATCATGCGCAAGGGGCTCGACGAAGCGCCCCTGCTCTCGACTTTCGTCCAGAATGGCTTCTCTGGCGTCGACTTCTTCTTTGTGATCTCCGGCTTCATCATGGTCTATGTGACCGGCAAGGTGCAGCCGCGCCTGACCACGGCTGGCGCATTTCTGTTCGCCAGGGCCGCGCGCATCTATCCGCTCTGGTGGCTCTTTGCGGCGATCATGACAGGCTATTTCTTCATGGCCTATGGCGGGGTGCCATTCGGCGCTGAGACGCTTGAGGACGGAAGCCGGATGATGCGTGAGAACTCCACGCTCCACCTCATCTATTCCTATGCCCTGCTTCCTCAGCAGACCGTACCGGTTCATGGTGTCGGCTGGACACTGGTGCACGAGATGCACTTCTATGTCGGCTTTGCACTGCTCATCCTGTTGCCACGCCGCTTCCTGCCACTCGGCCTTCTGGGCTGGGCCGCGATCATTCTGCTCGGCACGCTGACGGGCCTGCAGACCCCCGTCGCGACAGATTACCTAACACTGCTGGTCCACCCCCTTACGCTTGAATTCCTGGGTGGCTGCGCCGCAGCGCTGCTGATCTCATCAGGCAGGCGCTTCAAGCCCCTGACGATACTTATCATCGGTCTTATTACCTTCGTTACCGCCCTTTACCTGCAGCCCTACCCCACGGATTTCACACTCGGCTGGGGCCGTGTCCTCTTCTTCGGGATCCCAAGTATCCTGATCGTCTATGGTGCCGCCGCGCTGGAGGCTGAAGACCGGGTGAAGGTGCCGCGTTCCATGGTCGTGCTTGGGGACTGGTCCTATGCGCTTTACCTAGGACACACGCTCGTGCTTAGCGGCCTTCGGCGGATCTTCGACGCGCTGGCCGCCCGCCTGCAGGGCACGGGCCTTGAGGGCCTGTTCTCGCTCGGTGCCCCCGGCATCCTCGACAATCTGTTCTTTTATATCTGCTGCGCGGTCGCGAGCATCATATTCGCTGGCCTCGTTTTCAACCTGTTTGAAAAGCCTGCCATGGCCCTGACCGGCCGTTGGCGGAAAGACCTCTTCGAAGACACGAATGCACAGCTGAAGCCCGCCCCGATCAAAGCGGCCATCTGGTAAAAAATGGCCGGGACATCGCCCGGCCATCTCTCAACTTATTCTGCCGCGATCTTGTCCGGCTCACTCCAGCGAAGCTCGGGCTTGCGCGCAGCCTGCGTCTCATCGAGGCGGCGCTTCGGCGCGAGATAAGGCGCGCCTTTCAGGCTCTCATCGCCGGCCTTGGCTTTCTCGGCGATGGAGAGAAGCGACTCGCAGAACCGGTCTAGTTCGGCTTTCGACTCCGTCTCGGTCGGCTCGATCAGCATGGCGCCATGCACAACCAGCGGGAAGTACATGGTCATCGGGTGATAGCCCTCATCGATCATCGCCTTGGCGATATCCAGCGTCTCGATTCCTTCCGCCGTGAACGCGTCAGAGAAGAGCGCTTCGTGCATGCAGTAGCCATCGAATGCTGGGGTCATCACCTTCTTGAGACGTGACTGGAGATAGTTTGCGTTCAGGACGGCATCTTCCGCCGCCTGCTTCAGGCCGTCTGCCCCGTGGCTGAGCATATAGGTCAGCGCACGCGTGAACATGCCCATCTGGCCATGGAAGGCGCAGAGGCGACCAAAGGCATCGGAGCCTTCGCCGCTGCGCTGTTCGACCAGATGGAAGACGCCGTCTTCCTCAACGACAAAAGGCACAGGCGCAAAGTCAGCCAACGCTTCGGAGAGCACCGTCGGGCCAGCACCCGGGCCGCCCCCGCCATGCGGCGTGGAGAAGGTCTTGTGCAGGTTGATGTGCATCGCATCGACGCCAAGGTCACCCGGACGAACACGGCCGACGATGGCGTTGAAGTTCGCGCCATCGCAATAGAAATAGCCGCCAGCCTCGTGGATGAGGTCGGCAATCTCGCGAATATCGGTTTCGAACAGGCCGCACGTATTCGGGTTGGTCAGCATGATGCCTGCAATATCCGAGCTGTCGACCAGCTTCGATTTGAGGTCTTCCATGTCGACCCGGCCGCGCGCATCGGCCTTGATCTCGTCCACGGTAAAGCCGCACTGGACCGCCGTTGCCGGATTGGTGCCGTGCGCAGAGGCTGGCACCAGAACGCGCGTACGCGTCTCGATCTCGCCGCGTGCGATCAGCGCGCCGCGGATCGCCATCATACCGCAGAACTCGCCATGCGCGCCGGCCTTCGGGCTCATCGCGACGGCTGGCATGCCGGTCAGCGTCTTCAGCCATGTTGCCAGCTGGTCGATCAGCTCCAGCGCGCCCTGAACGGTCGACTGCGGCTGCAGCGGGTGGATGTCTGCAAAGCCCGGCATCCGCGCGACTTTCTCATTGAGGCGAGGATTATGCTTCATCGTGCACGAGCCGAGCGGAAACAGGCCAAGATCGATGGCATAGTTCTGCTGGCTGAGGCGCACATAGTGGCGCACTGCTTCAGGCTCTGAGAGGCCCGGCAAGCCAACGCTCTTCTTGCGAGTCACGCCGCCGAGACGGTCCATGCCGCCCTTGGGCGCTGGCAGGTCAACGCCTGTCTTAGTGGTGGAGCCTGTCTCGAAGATCAGGTCTTCGCGCTGCTGCAGGCCGCGTGAGCCCGAAACGGTCTCAATCGCTGGCTGGGCGCTTGGCGCCGACGGGCTGGTTGGACGACCTTGTGAATTCATGCTCATGCCTGAGCCTCCACGAAATGCTGGGTGTTTGGTCCGAATGTCTCTTTCAGACGCTTGTTGGCTGCGCTGACATGGATGGCGCCGAGGGCAAGGATTTCCCGGCGCAGATCAGCATAGAGTTTCTTGAAGTCCTGAGGGTCGCGCCAGGTTTCGGGATCGTCATAGATCTCCTGAAACTGGGACTTTCGGCGGCTGATCGCCGCCTTGTCGGCGCCCATGCGCAGGAAGATCTCCTCAAGGAAATCCTCATACTCACGGATCGCCCGCTTATGCTCCCAGGCTTCCTGATGCTGGGGGGCTTCGCTCATGCCAGCACCTTTGCCAGCGCGCCTGCATAGGCCTTGATGTCGGCCTCGCTCGTGCATTCAGTCGCGGCAGCGATGATGACATCGTCGAGGCCCTTGCCCGGATAGAGGCGCGAGGCACGCACACCGCCAACGACACCAAGTCCGTCCAGCTTCTCAAGCACGTCGCCTGCATCGCCTGGAATACGGAATGCAAACTCATTGAAGAAGCGCGGTGTCAGGAGTTCGACGCCAGACACACCTTCAAGCGCATCAGCCAGCATGCAGGCGGCTTCATGGTTGAGCTGTGCCAGATGACCAAGGCCCTTCTCGCCGAGCAGCGTCATGTGCGCCGTGAAGGCCAGCGTACAGAGGCCCGCATTGGTGCAGATGTTCGATGTCGCCTTGTCGCGGCGGATGTGCTGCTCGCGCGTTGAGAGCGTCAGCACGAAACCGCGATTGCCGTCGGCATCGACTGTCTCGCCGCAGAGCCGTCCAGGCATCTGCCGCATCAGCTTTTTCGAGCAGGCGAAAAGTCCGACATAAGGGCCGCCAAAGTTGAGCGCATTGCCAATGGACTGGCCTTCGCCAACCGCGATGTCGGCGCCCATTTCGCCCGGCGGCATGGTCATACCGAGGGAGACAGCTTCGGTGAAGACAGATACCAGAAGCGCTTTCTTCTCGTGCGCAGCGTCTGCAACCGGCGTCAGATCAGTGACAGTACCGAAGACGTTCGGGCTCTGGCCGATAACGCAGGCCGTCTCGTCATCGACAGCCTCTGCGAGCGCGAGTTCTGCATCGATACCGGGGGCCAGCTGGACAATCTCGATGCCCTGCGCCTCACAGACGGTGCGGGTTGCAGCGGCATAATGCGGATGCAGACCGCCTGACAGGATGACCTTCTGGCGCCGCGTCACACGGCACGCCATGACAGCAGCTTCCGCGCAGGCGGTTGAGCCATCATACATGGACGCATTCGCGACTTCCATCGCGGTCAGCGCCGCGACCTGGCTCTGGAATTCGAACAGGGTCTGCAGCGTGCCCTGCGCAATTTCAGGCTGGTAGGGCGTATAGGTCGTTAGGAATTCGGACCGCTGGATGATGTGGTCCACAGTTGCCGGAACATGGTGCTTGTAAGCGCCGCAACCGACAAAGAACGGCCCCTCAGAGGCTGTCCGGTTCTTGGCCGCCAGCGCGCCCATATGGCGCTCGACGGCAAGCTCCCCCTGATGATCAGGCAGGCCGGCAATCTTGCCGCCGAGGCGCGCAGCCTCAGGCACATCGGTGTAGAAATCATCGATGGAGGCTGCACCAATCGTGGCCAGCATCTCCTTGCGGTCTTCAGGTGTCAGGGGGAGGTAGCGCATGTTTTATTGGCCTTTGCAGAACTCGAAATAGGCGTCCTTGTCCATCAGGTTGCGGGTCTCGGCGCCGTCAGAGAATTTGATCACGCAGAACCAGCCTTCGCCTTCAGGATGCTCGTTCACTGTCTCAGGGGAGTCAGCGAGCGCGCTGTTGGTGTCGATCACTTCACCAGAGAGCGGCGCATAGACATCAGAGGCGGCTTTCACACTCTCCACGACGGCCATCTCGTCACCCTTCTTGAAAGTCTTGCCGACTTCCGGTGTCTCGACGAAGACAACGTCGCCAAGCTGTTCGGCGGCGTAACGGGTGATGCCGACCGTTGCGAGGTCGCCGTGAACGGTGACCCATTCATGGTCTTCGGTATAGAAGGTGGTCTGCTGGGTGAATTGCGTCATCTGGCGAGTATCCTCAACGTTTGTAGTTTGGTTGTACGAATGGCAGGGCAGCGACCTCTCCGGCGCGGGCCTTGCCGCGCACCATGAGGTCAATCTTCGTTCCGGGCTCGGCGAGGTCGGCGCGCACATAGCCCATGGCGACAGGCCCGTCCGTGCTGGGGCCGAAGCCGCCGGACGTCACCATGCCGACAAGCTCTCCGTCGACATGGATCTCGGTGCCTTCACGCGCTGGCGCGCGCTCCAGCGGCAGGATGCCAACGCGCTTCTCGGCCGGGCCGTCAGCGATCTGTTTCAGGATTTTCTCCGCGCCGGGAAAATCAGCGCGCTCGCGGCGCGACTTCTGGATGACCCATTGCAGGTCTGCCTCGACCGGCGTGCGGCTCGTATCCATGTCGTGGCCATAGAGACAAAGCCCTGCCTCAAGGCGGAGGCTGTCGCGTGCACCAAGACCGATCGGCTTGACGCGCTCATCAGCGAGCAGGCCGCGCACATAGGCAAGGCCGGTCTCGTTGTTCGGTAGCAGCAGCTCGAACCCGTCCTCGCCCGTGTAGCCACAGCGCGAGACCATATAGCGCTCACCATCTTTCTGGACGTGGGCACAGCGCATGAAGCTCAGCTCAGCCGCTTCCGGGAAATGTGGGATCAGGACCGCTTCAGCCTCAGGCCCCTGGAGGGCGACGAGGATACGGTCGTCAGCGGTCTGTAGCTCTGCTTCGCCCGCCAGCTTCTCGCGGATAAGCGCCCAGTCGTCATGCTTCACCGCGCCATTGACGACGATGTAGAGCATCCCGTCCAGACTGGCGTCAGGCATGCGGGTGATGATGAGGTCATCGAGAATGCCGCCCTCATCATTCAGCAACACGGTCAGGCGCCCCTGCCCCGGCTTCAGTGTCGAGATCGCGCTTGGCACGAGACGCTCGATGAGCGCAGAAATCTTCTCATGCGCACCCGGCTGGCCGAGACCTTCCTTCAGATAGAGAAAGCACGGCCCCATATGAGAAACGTCGAAGAGGCCAGCATGCTCGCGGGTCCAGAGGTGTTCAGGCTTCACGCCCTCGAACTGGACCGGCATCTCATAGCCGGCGAACGGCACCATCTTGCCGCCATGCTCCTGGTGGAGATCATAGAGCGGTGTTCTGCGAAGTGTATCGATTGATTGGTCAGCCATGGCACCCTTTGACATTGGTAACGGCCGTCCACTCCGGATGATCCGGATGGTTGGCCGCCCCCGCTGTCTCGGTGCCTGAGAGATTCCGCCTCCTTCGACTTCGCTCAAGGTGAGGAGGTCGAAGCGGCTTGCTCCTTCGGCGAGGCCTGCTGCGGGTCTTCTGATGGCCCGCTTGCCTCTTTCCAGCGTTTAGGTCTCTCCCGGTCCTTTTGCCTGAGCGTTTCCGGGGCGGTTGCGCCTTCGGCGGCAGGCACAAGGACCTGCTCTCTCCCGGGAGGGAGTCATCACTTGAGGTGCAAACTATTTCGGATTCAGCATCCCGGCAAGCACAACGTCGCCTCGATCTGACTCCAGTTTGCAGCCTGACCTGATCTTGGGCAGGTCAGGCCACTCCGGGCAATTAGCGGACGGCGAAGTCGAACGGCTCGTTGCGGTTCTTGCCCTTGTTCGGGCCCATGAAGCCGAAGAGGTGGCCGGCGACCTTGCGCATCTGGATCTCCTCGGAGCCTTCCGTGATCCGGTAGCGGCGGTGGTGACGGTAGATGTGCTCGAACGGCTTGTGGCGCGAATAACCCATGCCGCCATGCACCTGCATGGCGCGGTCGGCCGCATCACAGCAGAGCCGGTTGGCGTAGTAGTTACACATCGAAACCTTGTCGGAGAGATAGATTGCGACGTCTGGCTTGGACATCTGGTCGATCTCCCAGGCCGTCTTGAAGATCAGGAGGCGCAGCATCTCTGCCTGCGTCGCAAGCTCCACAAGCGGGAACTGGATCGCCTGATTGTGCGAGAGCGCCTTGCCGAACGGCTTGCGTTCATTGGCATAGTTGATCGCTTCGGTGATGCAGTACATCGCCGCACCGACAGAGCTTGCAGCCTGGCGGATACGGTTCTCGTGGACAAAGTGCTGGGCGAGCGCGAGGCCGCCTTCCGGCGGACCGAAGACCGCATCTTCCGGCACCCAGAGGTCCTTGATGTAGAAGCGCGCGTGGTCGGTCGGCATGTTGAACGTCCACATATACTCGTCGATCTCGATCGCCGGGTCGCGGGCTGGCGTGATGAGGCAGGTAATGCCCTTCGCGTCGCCATCATTCCCGGACGTACGGCAGAACATCATGATGTGGGACGCGGCATGCATACCCGTGATCCACATCTTCGCGCCATTGATCAGCCAGCCATCCTTGCCGTCTTTCTTGTGACGCACAGCGCGGGTTTCCATGTGCGTGGCGTCAGAGCCGTGGTCAGGCTCCGTCAGGCCGAAGCAGGCGCGGAACTCACCCTTTAGGGCCGCATCTGCGAGGTGCTTCTGATCCGGACGGGCAAAGTCCCGCAGCATCAGGATCTGAGGGAAGTTGCCGACGATTGAGTGCTCGTTCTGCAGGTCATTGTGCAGGCCGAGACCCTTGCGCGCGAAATGCTCGCGGATGATCGCCATGCCAAGATTGGAACCGTCCTGACCGCCAAACTCCTTCGGCAATGCATAGCGAAGGTGCCCTGCCTCATCGGCGAGCTTGCGGGCCTGACGCAGCAGGTCTTCCCATTCAGGCCGGGGAAGCCCGTCATTGTCAAAATCCGTTCGGGCCCATTCGCGGCGATGGTCGAAGAAGCGGATATTGTCGTCCTTGTTCTCGAGCGGCTTGATCTTCTCTTCGATGAAGTTGTCGAGCACGACGAGATAGTCGGCGATGTCCTGCGGAATGTTGAAGTCCATGTGAAACCTCCCTGGCGCTTGGGCGCGATCTGATCTGTTTACGCTCAAGGATACCGGGCCCGTGGGGGGCATCAATGCGGGCCGTCGCGTCAAGCCACAGAAGATTTTTTGCGCTCGATTGCGTGATCTGACGGCCTCCCACGGCGGGGTTGCGCCATTTTGCCATCACTGAATGATTGACATTTTATTCAGCGCTCATAAATAGCCTGTGTAGAGTAAGACCAAAAACAAGATCTTCCGCCCAAGCCTGAAAGGTTTCCTCCCATGATCCGCTCTATCGCTCTCTCTGCCGCATTCGCAGCCATCGCCCTGCCGGCAGCTGCTGGTACGGCTTTCACCGCAAAGCTCGCTGCGCCTGCAGACAGCCCGTCCAGCGTTGTCGCTGCCAGCGCCGTCTGGACTTGCAAAGCAGACACCTGCGTTGCTGAACTCAACCGCCGCACCGCAACCGTGCGTACCTGCAAGAAAGTCGCCTCTGAAGTTGGCGTACTCGCTTCCTTTGGCTCTGCCGACGACCGCCTCTCCGAGGAAGACTTGGCTGAGTGCAACAAGGCAGCCAAGGACTAAGTAAGCTTCATCTCACTCTCTGAATGAACTTGCCGCCCTTCACAAAAGGGCGGCACTTTTTTGTTTGGGCGAGAGCAATCACGTTCCGGTTTCCGAGGGCTGCTTTTTCGGCTCCCACAACTCAACCTTGCGCCCATCAGGGTCCATCAACCAGGCAAAGCTTCCATAATCATGGTCTTCGCGCGGCTGGACAGGCGAAACACCTGCCGCTTCAGCCTGCTTGAGAACGCCACTGAGGTCATCGACCATCAGGTTGAACATCACATCGTGGTCGGATGGCTTGAAATAGTCGCTGTCCGCCTTGAAGGGCGCGAAGATGGTCATCGCGCCTTTCGGGAAGGCCTTCGCAGAGTCTGCATGGCTGAACGAGATGCCATATTCCGACGCCTCAATGCCGAGCACACTCGTATACCAGGTCTTCGTCGCCTCTGCGTCCTTGCAAAGGAAGAAAATACCGCCCACCCCGATCACTCTTGCCAATTGAACCTCCCATCCTAAAGCTTTGCGGCAAGTCTGGCCCACAAACCGCAAAGAGGCCAGCGCGATGGGAGGATTGTGCGATATGGAAAGCTTGAGAACACCGGACGAGCGCTTTTCGAACCTGCCGGACTATGACTTTGAACCGCACTATATCGATACGCTCGAAGGCTATGACGGGCTCAGAATTCACTACATCGATGAGGGGCCGAAAGATGCGGACCGCGTCTTCCTGTGCCTGCATGGTCAGCCGACCTGGAGTTACCTCTACAGGCGCATGATCCCTGTCTTCCTGGAAAGCGGCGCACGGGTCATCGCGCCTGACTGGCTTGGATTTGGCCGTTCCGACAAACCAGTGAGCGACGACGTCTATACGTTCAATTTCCACCGCAACATGATGCTGGCCTTCATCAAGGCGCTAGACCTGCAACGCATCACCCTGGTCTGCCAGGACTGGGGCGGACTGCTCGGCCTGACAATCCCCATGGAAATGCCTGAGCGGTTTGAGCGGCTTCTCGTCATGAATACCGCCATCGCCACTGGAACGAGCCCTGGTGAAGGTTTCGACAGCTGGAAAGCGTTCAACCGCAGCCAGCCCGACCTGCCCATCGCCGCCCTCATGAAGCGGTCCACCCCGGTCCTGACGGATGCTGAAGCGGCAGCCTATGAGGCCCCCTATCCCGATCACCGTTACAAGGCGGGCGTGCGCCGCTTTCCTGAACTGGTGATGGTCGCGCCGGATATGGAGGGCGTCGATATCTCGAAGCGCGCTGCAGAGTTCTGGTCGAAGGACTGGACCGGCGACAGCTTCATGGCAATCGGCATGCAGGACCCTGTGCTGGGACCACCTATCATGCGCGACCTTCAGAAAACCATTCGCGGCTGTCCTGAACCGATAGAAATTCCTGAAGGCGGGCACTTCGTGCAGGAGCATGGCGATCAGATCGCCCGTGCGGCCCTAAAGAAGTGGGGCGACCTCGCCTAGGCCGTCTTACTCCATGAGAAACAGGTCCGTGTCATCCGGGCGCGCGCCAGCTGATGTCAGCATGGCGTGAACCTGCCCGCGGTGATGGGTCTGGTGATTGAAGATGTGCGTGACCAGAAGCCAGACCGGCTTGGCCATGTTGCGACCCGCAGCGCCTGAATACCATTCGAGTTCATCTCGAAGGCCCGCTTCGCTAAAGCCCGCGGACCAATCTTCGATAATACCATCCATGGCTTGCCGGTCAGCTTTCAGTCCCTGCCAGTCCGGCCAAAGCTTCAGCGTTTCATTGCCCGCGCACCCCGGCTTCTCGCACATGTCGAAACGCGACAGCCATATACGGTCAGCCCAGAGAATATGAGACAGAGTCTCGTGAATGGACCGGAAGAAGGCGCCGCGATCTTTGAGCCGGGCATCATTGCTGAGCGTGTCGGCCGCGCCGTAGAGGCTTTCATTCTGCCAGCGATTATACCGCGCCATAAGACGCGCATGGTCCGGCATGATCATTGGCGGTTCCTCCCAGAAGAACCGCCAGACTACGCATCAGGCACGGCTTGCGCCAACGTTTTTCATTTCCCGCGCCTCATGCTTGTCGAGATGCTCTTTCAGCATTCTGGCGTTCTTGGCGTTGGCCTTGTGCGCAAAGTCAAACAGGTCGCCGACCAGCGGGATCGCGCCGATGATCGTATCGACGAGCAGATTCCAGATCATCTTGGCAATCAGCCCGCCCGAGGCGCCTTCCTGCCGGGCCCTGTGAATAATGTAGAGACCCAGACCGCCTGAGACCGTATCGCCAATGCCGGGTATGAGGCCAATGATACCGTCCAGACCAAAGCGGAAATTGGTCCCCGGCAGTTTGAATTGGGTGTCCAGCAGCTTTGCCAGCCGGTCGATGTCGTCGCGCTTACCTGTCGGCATGAATTAAAATCCTTTCACGTCTTCCAACGGCTATCGCAAGGACGCGTTCCCGCATCGGCGCGCGCCAGTTCTCCGTCGCCTGCATTCGATTGGATTTGGACTAGCCTAGCCCGGCTTGCTCGATTAGGGTGCGGCGCAACAAAAGCATGTCCATACGGAGGAGACATCATCATGAGAGAAGCAGTTATCGTTTCGACTGCCCGCACCGCCCTTACCAAGGCTGGCCGCGGCGCCCTCAACGACACCCACGGCATCACCATGGCTGGCCATGCCATCAAAGGCGCGATCGAACGCGCTGGCATCGATGCGGCTGAAGTGGAGGACGTTTTCCTCGGTTCCGCGCAGCCAGAAGGCGCGACGGGCCACAATGTCGCTCGTAACGCAGCCCTCTGGGCAGGTTGCCCATCCTCGACCTCTGGCGCGACCATCAACCGTTTCTGTTCGTCTGGCCTGCAGGCCATCGCCAACGCAGCGCACACCGTTGTCAGCGAAGGCGCACCTGTCGCTATCGGCGGCGGCGTGGAATCGCTTTCGCTCGTGTCCCGCTCGGGCCACATGAACACGCACCGCTATACTGAGCCTGAGCTCATGAAGAAGTGGCCAGCGATCTGGATGACCATGATCGAGACCGCCGAGATCGTTGCTGACCGCTACAATGTGAGCCGTGAAGCCCAGGATGAGTACTCCGCTGAAAGCCAGCGCCGCACCGCTATCTTTCAGGAAAAAGGCTGGATGGCTGAAGAGATCGTCCCGCTGAAAACGAAGATGAAGCTCGTCAACAAGGAAACCGGCGAAGAGACCTATCAGGATGTCGTCGCAGACCGTGACGACTGTAACCGTCCAGGCACCACGTTTGAATCGCTTCAAGGCCTGAAGCCGGTCTTCTCCGGCGGCATGGTCGTGAAGGAAGGCAAGTACGTCACCGCTGGTAACGCCTCGCAACTTTCCGATGGCGCAGCAGCTGTCGTCGTCATGGAAGCGGCTGAAGCCAAGAAGCGCAACATTGAGCCGCTCGGCCGTTTCGTTGGCTTCAATGTCGCTGGCTGTGACCCGGACGAAATGGGCATTGGCCCGGTCTTCGCCGTTCCACGCCTGCTTGAGCGCCACGGCCTCAAAGTCGACGATATCGATCTCTGGGAGCTGAACGAAGCCTTCGCTTCGCAGTGTCTCTATAGCCGCGACCGTCTCGGCATCGACCCTGAGAAGTACAATGTGAATGGCGGCTCGATCTCCATCGGCCACCCATTCGGCATGACCGGTGCTCGTTGCACAGGCTCTTTGCTGCTTGAAGGCAAGCGTCGTGGCGCAAAATGGGGCGTTGTGACCATGTGTATCGGCGGCGGCATGGGTGCTGCTGGTCTTTTCGAGATCTACAGCTAAGGTGGTTCCGGGTCAGTCTTACCTAAACACCTGAGATTGGAGTTCTTGATGAAATCACTCGCCCTTAGCGCAGGCCTACTCGCAATGGCCATCGTCCCAGCAGCTTGCACCTCGACATCGTCGGGCGGCAGTTCTGCCGGGATGCAGATGGTCTCGGTATCGCCCGCCCTCAAAGCAGAAATTCGCGGCCGGGGTCTCGATCCCGACGAAGAAATCTGCAAGCGCGAGGAACAGATGGGGTCGACCATCCCACGCAATATCTGCGCAACGCGCGCAGAGTGGGAAGCAAAATCCCGGGCGAGCAAGGATGGCACTCGTGACATCCAGAACAACGCCCTTCGCACCCGCGATCCAAACGCCGGCGGCTGATCGCCGACTTTGACATTAGAAATTATAAAGCCCCGGTCGATTGGCCGGGGCTTTTTCTTTGGGCGCAGACGATTACCTTTCGGACCTGTTCAAAGGAGGCATCCGCCCATGATCCGCACGCTCATCCTCTCAGGCTCACTCGCCCTGCTCGCTGCATGCGGCGGCGCTGGCAGCAGCGAACAAGACAAGGCAACCGGCTTCATCACGCCGGGGGCAACCGTTCCTGAAAGCGCCGAGCGCGGCGAAGATGGCGTCCCGCGCGATGATTATGGCCGCCCCTATGACTACAGGTTTCTCAGCCGTGAACTTCCTGCCTTTACCGGCACGATGATTTCAGGTCCCCTCTTCTCCACGCAGGAGCTTGAGAACCAGTGGACGCTCATCGACGTCTGGGGGCTCTGGTGCGGCGACTGTATGGCCGATGCACCCTATGTCGAAGAACTCTGGAACGAGGTAGCTGGCAGCGATGAGCTGGCTTTCCTCTCGATCCACACACCGCCGAATGCCCAGCGCGCGGACGAGGCTTTCGGCCGTTACGGCTCGGTCGAAGCCTATTTCGAGGAGAAGGGATATTCCTATCCGACCATCGTCGATGAAGATGCCTCCATCCGCGAGACGCTCGGGATCGCCTGGACGCCGAGCTATATTCTCGTCGCCCCGGACCTCACCGTACAGGGCTTCCGCTCTGAACTCGCCGCTGCGGACTCAGACGATCCGGTGGCTGATCTTCTCGCCGACATCGAAGAGGTGAAAGCGTCCTACACGCCCGGCGCACCGCGTCCTGTCGAAGACTGAGGCGGCGACTTTAGAGGCTGGACGAGAAGCGGTAGCGGGTTCTGGTCGCCCGCGTCTCTCCAGCTGTCCTGCCCGATCTTCATCGCTTCATGGCCGGCCGCGGGCTGAGCCTGATACACCCTGAAGATACGGTCCCAGATCGACAGGCAGAAACCGAAATTCTGGTTTGCCTCGGCGCGGTGAACCGAATGATGCACCCGGTGCATGTCTGGCGTGACAACCAGCTTGCGCAGTACGCTGTCGATGCGCGGCGCGATCTTCCAGTTGGCGTGATTGAACTGGGCGAAAGCATTGAGGGCGACTTCAAAGCCGAACGCCGCCCAGGCCGGGATACCGAACAGGAAGACAACTGCCCCTTTCCAGACCAGCGAGACGATAATTTCTGCCGGGTGGAAGCGAAGCGCTGTCATCACGTCGATATGCGGGTCCGAATGGTGGACGCGGTGCATGCGCCAGAGAAAGGGCACATGGTGCATGGCGACATGCTGGGCCCAGACGGCAAGATCCATGACCAGGAACGCGGCGACAGCGACCAGCCAGACCGGCGCGTCAAACAGGTTGAGCACGCCAAACCCGGCCTCGTCCGCCAGAAGCGCGATGCCCGCAAGCCCGGCAGGCAGTACCAGCCGACCGATCACGGCGCCTGCGATGAAGATCGCACCTGCCCCCGGCCAGCGCTGCGCACGGGGAAGCGCCGCTTCGCGCCGGGGCGCCAGCATCTCCAGAAGGACGAGCGAGACGAAAACGCCCGCAAAAACACCCATGCGTATGAAGGTTTGTTGGTCCAAAACCTGCCCGTTCGTAGCTTATAGAGCCAATATGAGAGCTCCCGCCCTCAATTGAAGCGCTATGGCCTGCAATGCCGCAGGCCATGAAGTTTTTCGCTTCTGGCGGATACGCGCATCTTTGACGCGCGTTTCATCCCGACTAGTGTAAACTGGCCCTCCTACTCCTGCTGGCGGAAAGACTTTTCATGCTTCACCCATCGACAAAGAAACTCATCGACAGGCTGGCAGAAATGACCGCCCTCAAGCAGATCGACTGGGCAGAGACCGAAGATGGCGGCGTCGTCTACGCGACAGAGGGCTATTCCGTCCACCTGACCGACACTCCGCCTCAAGTCGTATTGGCGACTGAGAAAGGCAAACTGCTTGAGGAGGCGTCAGAAGGTCTCCTCAAGGACACGCCTCATGAAGAGCACGGCAATTATGGCGACCTGATCATCGCCGTCGTCAAGGAAGCGTCCCGCATCGCGAAGGGGACGGAAGCGGCTATCGATGCGCTGCTCGCAGGATTGAGCGGCCAGTCACCAAACAAGCGCAAGTCAGATAGTGCCCCGGCTGCGACAGACGCCAAGACAGCCGTCGACGACGAGGATGAGGGCGAGCCCGACCTCCCCGTCGATGAAAGCATCCCGCCACGCGCCCTCCTCGAAGACGAACCTGAAGAACGCCTTCATGCAGGCTTCGACGAGGACGATGTCAGCGGCGCGGTCGCAAGACTGGCCGATGAAGTAAACGGCCTCGGAAAAGCCGCGCGCGCTAGACCGGACACACAAAAAGAGAGTACGGCAGACGCCGACGCCCCATCGCCTGATGTCTGGGATGAGGCAGGCCCTGACGAAGGCAGCACGGAAACGGCACCGCAGGCGAAGAGCTACATTCCTTTCGGCCTTGGCGGCACGCAGGTCGCAGGGAGTGATGCATCAGAAAGCACGGCTGAAGATACCGACAGCGACGACGAAATTGAATCAGAACTCGGCGCAGCCTCGACGGGCATGACCGTCCCGAACGGCAGCGATCATGATGTGTCCATCGGCTATGACGAGGAAAATGAGCCGGGCGACGCCCCGCTTAGCTATCCGCTGAACCTGAAGGGCTTCCGCTCGCGGATCGATCCTGCGGCACCTGCAGCGACACCTGCTACTTCAGAGGATGAGGCCGACGGTCCAGACCCGGTCTCTTCGGCAGACCTTGATGCTGTCTCCCCTCCCGCCGAAGGCAAATCCAGCGGAGACGCCGATATCGAACTCTTCGATGAGGGCGAAGAACCTGCGCCTCAGCCAAAGCCTTCAAAGGCGAAGGACGAGGACAAGAAATCCGAGCGCCCGAAGAGACGCAAGTCCCGCTTCAATCCCTGGAGCTGAGCGCGCCTAGCTGTCCCCAATGCCGATGACACGAACCCGCACCTCACTCGTGCGACCATCCTCATCGACGGCGCGCACCTCATAGAAACCTGCGCGTGTCGGCTGCCAGATTGGCAGTCCCGCATCATCAATGTCCGACGGCTCGCCATCAATGAACCAGCGAAGTTTGCCTTCTCCGCGACCGGCAAACACGAACGGGCGCGCCGGTGCGCCATTGATCTCGCCTGACCAGAGTTCTGCGTCCTTTGGCGGGAAGAGGATGTGCGGCGCCTCTGCGCGCGAATGATCGAAGGATGTCAGCGCGCCGTCGGCTTCATGCTGTCGCTCTGGCATCAGGCGCGCGCCTGCATCGCCGTCACCGCCGAGGTGGTAGGCGGCGCGGTCTGCAACCTCGAACAGAATGGGCAACGCGGCGGTGCGCCCTGTCTCACCCGGGCGCGGTGCCCCGTCGGCGCGGCCCACCCAGACGACGATGGCGTGATCGCCCGAGACCCCAGCTGCCCAGGCATCGCGGAAGCCGTACGACGTCCCTGTCTTGAAAGCGACCTGCGGCGCATCCGCTGTCAGCCTGCCGGGCATGCGTCCTTCCGGCGTCGGCGCGCGGCGCAGGATGGACAGGATCTCGCCCGCGCTTTCAGCTTCCATCATGCGGAAGCCTTTCGCCGCGCGGCTTTCCGCTTCCTCCTCAGCCGTCCAGACCAGCGGCTTGGCACGGCCACCATCGCCCAGCGCAGCATAAAGTATCGCAAGCTCCCTCGCGGTCAGCCCTGCCCCGCCGAGTGCCAGCGCAAGGCCAAACTCATGATCGGCCCCGCCATAAATGCGCGGCGGCGCCCCGGCGAGCGCCAGAGTTGCGGCAAACCGCTCGGGCCCAACCCGGTCCAGCGCCAGCACAGCAGGCACGTTCAGCGAATGCTGGAGCGCATCGGACACGCGCACATCGCCCCTGAAGGTGCGGTCGAAATTGTCCGGCTGATAGGAGGCGAACCGCTTTGGCAGGTCGGCAATCCGCGTCGAGGCGCTCGCCTCGCCATCATCGAAGGCCATGGCATAAATAAAAGGCTTTAGCGCTGAGCCGGGTGAGCGCGCCTGCGCCGTCAGGTCCAGCCAGCCGCCCGCAATGTCCCGCGACGCAGACCCGACAGCGGCCCTCACGGCGCGGGTCGGAATATCGACCACTAGGATTGCAAGCTGTGTCTCACGGCCTGCTTCCTTCGCATGGGCGAGCGCCAGCGCCTCCATCTCGGCCTGAAGGCGGGCGTCGAGGCTCGCGCGGACGTCGCCGCGAACGTCGCGGGCTGCGCGCGCCGTCGCATGCCAGGCCTCGGACGGGAAGGCATAGGCCCCTGTCGGCATCTGGCTGGTACGTGCCTCTTCAGCCCGGCCCGCGTCGAGATAGCCAAGCCGCTCCAGCTTGGCGACAATCGCCCGGCGGCCCGCATCGGCGCCTTGCGGCCGAAGGTCCGGCCGGCGCACTTCAGGGCTTTGTGGCAGGGCAATCAGGAGCGCGATCTGATCGTCGGACAGCCGGTCTGGTGAGCACCCGAAATAGCGCCAGCTCGCTGCTCGGATGCCCTCAATATTGCCGCCATAGGGCGTCAGGGTGAGGTAGAGCTCGAGGATTTCTTCCTTGCTCAGCCGCGCCTCGATCTGGTGCGCCCTGAACATCTCGATCAGCTTCGATGGAATGGTCCGCGGGCGCGGCTCCAGAAGGCGTGCCGTCTGCATGGTGATGGTCGAGCCGCCGGATACGACGCGGCCCGCGAGCGCTGAACTCCATGCGGCGCGAACCATGCCGGTCCAGTCGACGCCGCCATGACGCCAGAAACGCTGGTCCTCAACCTCCAGAAGCGCCTCGATAAAGACCGGGTCTACGTCTTCAAGACGTGCCTGAAAGCGCCAGTAATTGTCCGGTGTGGGAATGGCACGAAGTGGCCGCCCGCGCCGGTCACTGACCATCTGGGAGACGGTTTCGCCGCGCTCAAGCGGTGGCGGAAAAATCCTGTCCAGCGCGAACAGGACGGTCAGCGCCGCCGCAATGGCAATCGCTGACCGTTTCAGCCAGATCATCTCTGCCCGCCAGTCGCCGCATTGGCCGTGCTGATCGTCACGCGGCCCGGGGCTGAGCGCGCGAACACGTCAGGCCGGTACATGTCTTCAGCGGTCACACCCGGCATCACGAACTCGCCCGGCGTGACTGCGCGCACGACATAGGCAAGGCGCACAGCTTCATTGCGCACATCGATCGCGGCAACAAAGCGGTCATCGCGCGCTTCCGCCGTCTTGGCCGCGTCGATCTCACCGGCCCAGGCGAAGGCGCCATTGGTGTCACCATCGCGGGCGCCGTCGGCAGGCTTCAGAACCGTTTCGATCTCAAAGCCTGCAGGCAGAAGATCCGCCACGATGACAGGGTTTGTCCGGCGTTGCTCCGGCGTGATCTGAACAGTTACAACCAGCTGGTCGCCTTGATCGACATCGCCAAGATCGACCGCACCGCCAGTCAGCGTGCGCACCTGTTTGGTCACGCGAAGGTCAGACGAGACGGCAGGCGGCGGCGAAGATGGCGCACCGCGCACCATCACGGTGCGGAACATGGCCGGCCCGTTCTGGCCGAGCGTGAAGCTCACTTCGCCGCGGGCCTGCTCATCGCTGAGCTGATAGCGCCGGTCATTATTGTTGCCATTGCCAAGCCCTTCGACCACCATGCGGTAATCGTCGCCGCCATCATTCATGGAATTGACGGCGAGCAACGCGAACGCCTTCTCCTGCGTCGTCAATTCGCTCGGGTCCGGTGCATCATCACCCAGCTGTTCTGCAAGACGCGCGACGACATCGTCAAAGTCGGCTTCCGCCGCCAGCGCGATAATGCCGGTCAGGTCACGCAGCGGCGTCTGATAATAGTCGCCCGTGTTCTGATATCCGAGGGCATCTTCGGCGGCCTCGAAAGCGCTGTAAGCACGTGACCGGTCACCCATGAAGGCAAGCGCGGCGCCAAGATGCGCACGTGCAAGCGGGCTCTCGATCCGCTCCAGCTCGCGGTCATGGAGGTAACGAAGACGGCTGATATCAGCGCGGCCTGCCTTGGCCAGCACATAGAGCGCATAGGCAGACGCACGGCGCATCAGCTTGGCTTCAGTGTCGTTGTGCCACTCGCTCTCCCAGACATCGGTGTCATAGCCATAGGCGCGCCAGGCATCGCCCTGCGCCACGGCCCGCATCGATTCAAAGGCCCGCTCCAGTGCGACTTCCGGCACTTCATAACCTGCCTCGCTTGCGCGGTAGACGAAGTCAGTCGTGTACGCGCCCAGCCATGGCGAGGCATTGCGGTCACCTTCGCGCCAGAGGCCAAACGCCCCTTCTGCAGACTGCCGGTTCAGGACAGCGCTTACCGCTTCCTGTATCCGCGCACGGGCCGGTTCACGTGATGTCTCGTCTGCGCCCATCGCCACCAGCTGCTCTGAATAGAGAAGCGGCAGTGCCCGGCTCACCGTCTGTTCGGTGCAGCCATAAGGATAGCGAGCAAGCGAGGCATAAAGCGCGTTCGCGTCCAGCGGCAGGGTCGAGAATGTGACCGAGACATAGCTCGTACCCGGCACATAATCCTCGAGAAGGTCCTCGGGGATTGCCCAGCTATCGCCCGGCTCCATCATCGCCGTCGAGATCTGCGTCGCCGGAAGCCATGGAGAGCGGGACTCGATCTCGTAATGGCGCACGACGCTGTAATTGTCCGGCCCCGACACGTTGAGGCGGAGATCCGAGATTCCTGTCTCGCCTGCTGAAATCCGCAGCCCCTCATCGACACGCTGGCCGGATGGAATGGTCCGCGACAGTTCGGTTGCCGCAACACTGACAGGCTCACTCGCGTCCAGCGACGCGGTGAAGGTGCCATCATCCAGCTCGATATTGTCAATCGAGACGGTCGCCACAGCCTCATCACCCGGCGCGAGGAAACGCGGCAGGATCAGGTCAGCTGGCGCAGGGTCCCGCACCGTTAGCGGACGGCTGGCTGAGCCGAGACCGTTCTGCGACCAGACCACCGCCATGAGGCGAAGCTCACCATTGAAGTCAGGCACATCGAATGTCACACGCGCCCGTCCGGACCGGCCCACATCGACCATGCCGGAGAACAGCGCCACAGTCTTTGTCGGGACCACGGAAAGTCCTTCGCCACCAAGCTGGTCGCCGCCCGTCCGCACTTCTGCCGGAAGCCCCATGTTCGGGTCGAGCAGGCGACCATAATCGTCAAAGATATCGACGCCGAGCGACTTCTTGCCGAAGTAGTACGACACCGGATCAGGGCTCTGGAATTTGGTGAGTTGCAGGATGCCTTCATCAACCGCAGCCAGCGTCAGATAGACATTCTCCCGCGGGCCATCGCCCAGTTCGACCTCAATCGTCTGCTCACGGCGCGGGCGGACCACTTCTGGCGCGTTGATCGCGACATCGAAGGTGCGCTCATCCATGTCCAGAGGCACATAGCCGACACCGACAGCACGCCGCGGCTTTGCCTGCAGCACAGGGTCGCGCGGCGTGTAAACGTTGACGAGGACATAGGCGCCCTCGCCCCACTCAGCCGTCACTGGCAGGGTGAACTGCGTACCTTCCGCCGACACGTCCCGCGTCTCGATGCGAAGGATCTTGTCGGTCGCAACAACGATCTGCGCCTCGCCATCATAAGGCGGGATCACCGTGATCGCGGCAGGACGCCCCGGAACAATGGTCTGCTCCTCGACGATCACTTCGACGCGGTCAGGTGCCTCCACGCCGTCATCGGACACAGAGCCACCCCAGCCGACATAGAAGCCGGTGCTGGCTTCAGCGTCGCCATTCACATCGGATACGATGAGTTCGTGTTGGCCCCAGTCGAGGCCATCAACGCTAATCGTCTGCGTCGTGCCATCTGTCTGCACCACGCCTTCATTGACGGTGCTGACCGTGCGCGAGCGGCGCCAGCGCCACTGGCTGCCATCGCGGTACCAGTCGTAGTGATAGTCGATCTCGATCACGCGCCAGTTCAGCTCAGTGTCGATAATCTCGCCGCTTGCGCTGACAGCGGCCAGCTCAAATGCTGCCGGGCCATCACGGTCGGCGCGGCCGTCAAAGTCCTTGCGGATGCCGACATAGTTGTCGCGCGGCCGGTAAGGGATGCGCACGCTCTCTGTGACCGCACGTCCGCCCGGCTCTAGCACGCTGACATTTGTATTGAGGCGCAGCGGGCGCGAGGAATCGCTGCCCCGGTCGCCCGGATTGAGACGCACCACAGCGCGGCCTGCGCCATCGGTCGTCTGCGGCTCAAACTCGACGATACGCTCGCGGAATTGCTCGTCGGCACGCCCGAAGGTGAAGCCGTTCAGCGCCTCGAACGGACGAGGGTCAGCTTCCAGCCTCGCCTGTCCCTCAACCGTCAGGCCAGCGCCGGGCGCGCCATAGAGGAAACGCGCCTCAACCTCGATCTCGCGTGTGCCACCGGCTGCGATGAAGCTCTCTTCTTCGCCGTCCAGTTCGACTGCGATACGCTGCGGGACGAAATCCTCGACAGAGAAGCGCAGCGAACCGGCCTCACCTGCCCCATCAATCGTCAGGACCGCGCGCCACATGCCGCGCGATGCCGTCCGCGACAGTTCATAGTCCCAGACAAGCGCGCCTGCCTCGGCTTCGGTGAAGCGCATCCGGTCGGCTTCGACACCGTTCGGACGGTAGATGACGATCTGGCCAGCACGGTTCGTCACAGCCGAACCACCGCGGTCACGCATCATCGTGGTCAGGTGCACGGTCTCACCCGGACGGAAGATGCCGCGATCAGCATAGAGATAGCCATCAACCGGACCGGGCGTGACGCGCCCACCCGTCTTCATCTCGGACAGGTCGACTGGCGCACGCGAAAGGTCGAGAACAGCAAGGTCACCCTTGGCCCCGAACGCCATGATCATGCGCGGCGCGGAGTTGCCCTCACCGGCCAGCAGCGGGGATTCAAACCGCACGCGGCCATCTTCGCCAGTCTCGGCTTCACCCAGAACTTCGTTGTTATAAGCGATCAGCTGAACGCGCGTATTCGGCAGGACTTCACCGTCCTGCAGTGAGCGCAGCGTGACATCCATCCCGTTTTCGGCGCGGTAGGCTGTCAGCGCGAGATTGGTCAGCATGATCCAGCGGCGGGCCGATGCGGCCGGGCCGTCATAATCGTCGAGTTCCTTGGCGTCCTTCAGCTCCACGAAATAGGACCCGGGACGAAGTTCACCGATGACGTCCTGAAGCGGGAAGACGGTCGTGACCGGCGCATTGGTGACATTGTCGATATCCATGCTGCCCGACCAGACTTCAGTCGAGACATCGCGCGGGTCTTCCTCACCATAGAGATAGGAATAGCGGCCCTGCGCGGCTTCATCGCCCTGGCTGATCGACTTGAAAGCCAGCGCGCGGTCATTCACGCGGTAGACGCTGATCTCGACCGCATCGACATTGACCGTCTCGATTGCAAGACCATCGGCATCATCGCGCGGCAGGATCACGCCTGCGCCATCAAAGCCGACATAGGCCGGGCGGTCCTCAAAGCTGATCTGGACTTCTTCCTCGCGCTCAATCGTGCGGCCATCAGCGCTTGGTAGGCCTTCCAGGATCGTCGCGGTGTACCCGCTCGCAAAGTCGAGGCCTTCAAGGCAGAGCTCGCGGCCCTCAACCGCAAAGGCCGGACGCACGTCAGACTGCATCCGGATATAGGTGGCATAGTTGATTTCAGGGTCGAGCGGCTGGGAGAAGACGAGGCAGGCACGCGGGCTGACACCGCTCGTATCTGGGGCATAACGGAAATAGACGAAGCGGTTCTCTTCTGCCTCTGCGAGGGCCTGGCGCTCTCGTTCGCGGCGCTCGGCAGCGGCCTGTGCAGCACGTGAACGCTCGACGACTTCACCGCCGGCGGTTTCCGGATCGACAGGTGCTGGCGGCTCATCCCCGATGCCGCAGGCGACGACCATGGCCGTCAGTCCACCCAGTACCAATCCCCGCGCCTTGTTGGTCCACCCTGCCATCCCTGCGTCCTCCTCCTGGTGCGTTCCCACTCTTTACAGGAGTTTGCTATGCCGCGAACAGGGCCAGATTGAGACTTTTTAAGGATTTACGAACTGTCTGAGCGGGTCGATACGCTGATCTTGGGTGCGGGCGCCGCAGGCCTCTTCTGCGGCGGGCGCCTTGCTGAACGCGGCGCGGACGTCCTGGTGCTCGATCACGCCAAGCGCCCGGCCGAGAAAGTGCGTATCTCTGGCGGCGGGCGTTGCAACTTCACCAACATCGACACCAGCCCCGCCAACTTCATCTCCGCCAACCGTCATTTCGCCAAATCCGCACTGGCCCGCTATGGCCCGTGGGACTTCTGCGACAGGGTCGCCCAACGTGGCATCACCTGGCACGAAAAGACGCTCGGCCAGCTCTTCTGCGACCAGAAATCCGGCGCCATCATCGACATGCTGGTTGATGAGCTGACCGCCCCCGGCGGCAGGATGCAGCTAGAGACGAGCATAAGCGAAATCGCTCACCGCGATGGCAGGTTCGAGGTCACGACGTCGAACGGCCCGGTCAGTGCCGCGAACCTTGTTGTCGCTACGGGCGGACTTTCCATTCCAAAGATGGGCGCAAGCGGCCTTGCCTATGACATTGCCCGCCAGTTCGGACATGACATCATCCCGACACGCCCGGCGCTCGTCCCGTTCACCTTCTCTGGGGAGCTGAAAGACGCCTTCTCAGAGCTTTCGGGCGTCTCCTGCATGGTCGATGCGAAAGCGGGCGGCGGGCCTGATTTTCATGAAGCGATGCTTTTTACCCATCGCGGCCTCTCTGGCCCGGCCATGTTGCAGGCATCCACCTATTGGCGCGAAAGCCAGCCTGTCGAAATCGATCTCGCGCCCGGTGACCCGGTACTGGAAGACCTGCGCGCGGCGCGTGAAAGCCAGCCGCGCACCAGCGTCTCCAGCTGGCTCGGCAAACGCTTTCCGGCGCGTCTCGCGAGCTATATCGCCAGCTGGCCAACCATGGCTGCCAACAAGCAACTCGCCCAGCTCTCCAAGGGAGAGATGGACGATATAGCGGTCACGCTGAAGAAATGGCGGGTGGTCCCTGTCGGCACGGAAGGCTGGCGCACGGCGGAGGTCACCTCAGGCGGCATCAATACCGATGGGCTGTCTTCCCAGACGATGGAAAGCAGGAACCAGCCCGGCCTCTACTTCATTGGGGAGTGCGTTGACGTCACCGGCTGGCTTGGCGGCTATAATTTCCAATGGGCCTGGGCCAGCGCCGACGCCTGCGCGAAGGCGATCGCCTGACCTAATGTTCTGCTGAAGTTTCCAGCCCCGCCAGGATCTCGTCGCCTGCACCGGCACCGGCGCGGGCCTCCATGATTTCACGCACCTTGCTATCGATCTTAAAGGCGATCAGCCACTGACCGGTAATGTTCGGGTGAATGCCATCAGGCTGGATCGGCGAAAGCCCCCGCTCCTTCAGTGCGATCATGTCGGGCACAATGTCGATCAGGTGAGCATCCGCCTTGCAGTCGGCGATCTCTTCATTGGCTGCCTTTTCGAAAGTGGAGTTCATCGTCACACCGTCGATTGGAACTGACCAGCGATACTGGTCCTCATTCTCGATGGCCAGGGCGCCCGGCGCGATGTCGTCATACGTGTTTACGTACAGCACATCGACGTCATAGGCGCAGAGAAGGGTCCGCAGGCTTCTCAGCATGAGATAGTATTCAGCTGGATTGTTATTATGCTCGCCGGCATCGCTGATCACGATGAAGTCGTCATCGAACACCTGGCCATTATCGACCCGTGCATAGACCGTGTTGCCCTTGGGGTCCGTTGTGTACGGCAGACCTGTCCCGCCAGCGTAACCGGCCCAGTAATCGTCTTCTGCAATGAATTTGAGCATCGATGCAGGAGAGCGCAGCGGCCACAGGATCTCGCTCTCGACCTCTTCAGGGGAATACTGGTCAGGAAACTTTCTGAGCGCATAGCCGCGCATGATGCTGTCGCCGAAGAGGTGAACCACCGGCAGGCCTGGCGTGCGATAGTTCGCCATCCGCACATAGTTTTCATCCTGCGGCCCGGCTTGCGCCACAGCCGGAGCAGCGGCGACCAGCGTGGCAGCGGCCAGTGCAGACAATAGACGAAGTGCTGACATCATAACCCTCGAAACCTCTGTCGAAACGAGAAGCCGGCCGACATCCCCTCACCCGGCTTAACCATGAGTTCAATCCATCTGATAGCTGCAAGTGTTACGGTTTGTCCATGCAGCTTGCGCTGCTGGCCTGTCGGCAGGTCATTCAAATCCTCTATGGGCGTGCGCGCTATTATTAATGCAACACATGCGAGTATCCCGGCGTTGCGGGAGTTCCAGATCTCAGAAGGAGCTCCCCAAATGGCCGATAATAGCAAGAAGCTGACAACGACATCCGGCGCCCCGTGGCCGAACAATCAGGATTCCCTGACCGCCGGTGAGCGCGGCCCCCTGCTGATGCAGGACTACCAGCTCATCGAGAAACTCGCCCACCAGAACCGGGAGCGTATTCCAGAGCGGACCGTCCACGCAAAAGGCTGGGGCGCGCATGGCGAGCTCGTCATCACCGAAGACATCTCGAAATATACCAAGGCCAAAGTGCTGCAGAAGGGTGCCAAGTCCCCGCTCATCGCGCGCTTCTCAACCGTTGCTGGTGAGCGCGGCGCGGCTGACCATGAGCGCGATGTGCGCGGCTTCTCGCTGAAGATTTACACTGAGGAAGGCAACTGGGACATGGTCGGCAATAACACGCCGGTCTTCTTTGTTCGTGACCCGTACAAATTCCCGGACTTCATTCACACGCAGAAGCGCCACCCCAAAACCAATATGCGCTCCCCGACCGCCATGTGGGATTTCTGGTCACTGAGCCCCGAAAGCCTGCACCAGGTCACCATCCTGATGTCTGACCGCGGCCTGCCGACGAGCCCGATGCACATGAACGGCTATGGCTCGCACACTTTCTCGCTCTGGAACGATGAGGGCGAGCGGTTCTGGGTTAAATTCCATTTCAAGACCGAACAAGGCCACGAGCACTACACCAATGACGAGGCCGAAGAAGTCACCGGCAAGACCCGTGAGGGTTATCAGGAGCGGCTCTTCAACGCGATCGAGGACGGCAAATTCCCGCGCTGGAAATTCCAGATCCAGATCATGCCGGAACTGGAAGCCGAGCAATGCGACTTCAACCCGTTTGACCTCACCAAGGTCTGGCCGCACGCTGACTATCCACCAATTGATGTCGGCTATTTTGAGCTGAACCGTAACCCGGAGAACTATTTCGCGGAAATCGAGAATGTCGCTTTCTCGCCGTCGAACATCGTCCCTGGCATCTCGTGGAGCCCTGACAAGATGCTTCAGGCGCGGATCTTCTCCTATGCCGACGCGCACCGCTATCGCCTCGGCACGCACTACGACCAGATCCCGGTCAACCGCCCGAAGTGCCCGGTGCATCACTATCACAAGGATGGCGAAATGAACGTCTATGGCGGCATCAAGACGGGCGATCCGAACGCCTATTACGAGCCGAACTCCTTCAAGGGGCCGGTCGAAGTGCCAGAGGCGCAGGAGCCGCCGCTTCGCATCAGCGGCGATGCAGACCGCTTTAACCACCGCAAGGAAGACGACTACTCACAGGTGCGCGTCCTCTTTGAGAAAGTGCTCGAGGATGATGAGAAGGAGCGTCTCTTCATGAACATTGCCGGCACGTGGGGCGCTGTGCCCGAAGAAATCTGCGAGCGCCAGCTTGCAGAATTCAAGAAGGTTCACCCCGACTATGAAGCCGGTGTCCGCAAGGCTTGGGAAAAGGTCAAAGCTGACGGCGACTACAAGCCGAACGCCGCGCCGGTCACCGACAAGACCCCACAAACCGTCCCAGCCGAATAGCGGCTGGACTTGCATCCTGCTTGTCGGCGGGCGGCGTATCTGGCACTTGCCAGTATATGCCGCCCGTCGTCACGTGAGGGGAAGCATGCCTTGAGGAGCGCGAAGACACCGCCATGATGATCGCCCGCTTCCTCGGATTTATCCTGCTGGGTCTCGGCGCCATCGGCATCTTCCTGCCAGTCTGGCCAACCACAGTCTTCTGGATTGGCGCGGCGCTCTGCTTTGCCCGCTCCAGTCCGGCCATGCGCGACTGGATCTATGAACGCCCGGGCTTTGGCCCTCCCATCCGTAATTTCATCGAAGACGGCACCCTGTCGCGAAAGTCGAAGTCCGGTGCCTTGCTTGGCATGACGCTGGCTGGCGGTATCTCGACGGCTTTCCTCTGGGGCCGCTGGACTTGGCTTGCCGCAGCCCTCGCCCTCCTTGCCTGCGGCATGGCTTATGTAGCCACCCGCCCATCCGATCCGCCTGCCTGACGCTTGCCCTTGCGCTTGTTGCAGATCGCGTGCGCCAGCTGGAGATTGTTGAGCCTGTCAGGCCCGCCGCCCGCCCTCGGAATGATATGGTCGAAGGTCGGTCGTTGCTTCTTCCAGATACTGGCATGCGCCACATCGAACCGGCCACGCGGCATCGCTTTCCCGCAAAGGGCACACTGACCCGCCTGCGCCGTCCAAAGCTGATCGAAATGATCGCGGCTCAGCGGTCGAACTTCAGCCGTCATCGCTCGCCTTGCGTTTCGCCAGCAGTAGCAAGAGCGAGATCACCGCACCCACGATCGCGACGCCTGCGACGACGACGAATGCAATGCTCGCCGCCACCATGACGATGACTGCGATGACGGTCAGCATGAAGACCACACCGGCCCAACCCAGAAATGTTTTCGGCTTTTGCATGGTCCTGTCTCTCCTGCTCGCTTGCCAGCTTCTATAACGGCTTTGCCGCCCGCTGGTTCATGGGCCTCCTCAACAGGTCGCAACCCGGCTAGAGACCGGACGGAAGCGCCCAGCCGCGGCGATAGCAAGCCGCGATCACCGTATTGCGCAGCAGGCAGGCAATCGTCATCGGGCCGACACCGCCCGGCACTGGCGTGATATGGCCAGCGACTTTCTCGCAGTCGCCAAAATCCGCATCGCCAACAAGGCGCGTCTTGCCTTCGCCCTTCTCAGGCGCATCGATCCGGTTGATGCCGACATCGATCACAACGGCGCCGGGCTTAACCCAGTCACCCTTGACCATTTCAGGTCGCCCGACCGCAGGCACCAGTATGTCCGCCGTGCGGCAAAGCGCGGCGAGGTCCTTTGTGCGCGAATGCGCGATCGTCACCGTGCAATTCTCTGCAAGGAATAGAAGCGCGGCAGGCTTGCCCACCAGAATGGAGCGGCCGATCACGACCACATTCTTGCCAGAAAGATCGTCCCCCAGAACCGACTTGGCGAGGATGACACA
The DNA here is from genome assembly GCA_019448215.1 of Thalassovita mediterranea. Classification (NCBI taxonomy): domain Bacteria; kingdom Pseudomonadati; phylum Pseudomonadota; class Alphaproteobacteria; order Rhodobacterales; family Roseobacteraceae; genus Thalassovita; species Thalassovita mediterranea. The sequence continues at coordinate 284,509 of CP080408.1, forward strand.
GCCCGTCGGCGTACATGGACGAAGACCATCCTTGCCAAGGACCAGCCGCCCTGCGCTCGCCTCTGTCAGACCATCGACATCCTTTGCCGGCGCGATGCATTCGATAGCGCGCTGCTCATCGAGCCCCTTGGGCAGTGGCAGCTGGAGCAGGATGCCATCAACCTCATCATCACCGTTCAGACGGGAGATAAGCGCTTCTACCTCATCCTGGCTCGCATCCACCGGCAGGTGATGGTGCAGCGAGCGCATGCCAGCCTCTTCGGTCTGGCGCACCTTGTTTCGCACATAGACCTGGCTTGCAGGGTCCTCGCCGACGAGCACAACAGCCAGTGTCGGCTGCCCCGGAAGCGTCTTGACCGCCTCGCCCACTTTCGCGCGCACATCCGCAGCGACCTGTTTGCCATCGATACGTTCAGCCATCGCCCATCCACTCCTCGATCTGGCGCGCTGCCGCGCTGCCGGTTTCGGTCTCGATGTCCACGCCTTTAGTGCGGCTCGTCTGCCCGGTCACCACCTTTACGGCAGATTTCGGCAGGCCAAGCGCCTTGGCGAGCAGCGCCTCCACAGCACCGTTCGCCTTGCCCTTTTCAGGCACGGCGCGCACGCGGACTTTCAGGCTTGGTCGCCCGTCGGCGTCATGGGTCAGGTCTTCGATACGGTCAGCCGAAGCATTCGGCGTTACCCGGACCGAGAGACGCATCAGCCCGGAGTCGCAAATAGAAGCGTTGGGAACAGCCAGTCTCGGATGAACAGGATCAACAGCGCCAGGATAAAGACCGACAGGTCCAGCTGGCCAAGCGGCGGGATCGTGTTGCGGATCGGGCGCAGCAGTGGCTCAAGTACCGATTCAAGCATCGAATAGATCTGGCGGGCAATCTGGCCGTAAGGCGACAGGATATTGAACGTAAATAGCCAGCTCATGATCACATAGGCGAAAAGCGCAAACAGGATCAGCGTCAGGATCGGATAAACGAAGTACTGGTATAGCGCCAAAGCGAGGTCCTGCACGGGTCTGATCTCCTTGTCTTTGAGAGGCCTGACTAAGCCGAATGCCCCGCGCTCTGCAATATGAAAGCTGCGCAGGTTCACTCTGGGGAAGGCCCGCTTTTCTGAGAAGTCCGCTTGCCGCAGGCGGGAAACCCTTCCATCTTCAACCTGCGCACGAAGTGGGGGCACATGCTGCATCAGGGCGAAATCGAACAACCTTTACGCCCACTGAGCGGGTGGCAGAAAGGTATCATCGCCTTTGCCAACGTGGCCATGGGCGCCGGCATGACGATCAACTTCGTCGTGGTCGCTCCCCTCGCGCGGGAAGCTGGCCTCACCGAAATTCAGGTCGCAGGCATCCTGACCCTTTCGGCCGCGATCTACGCGCTGATGATTCCACAATGGGGCCGCTGGGCTGACCGGTTCGGGCGCAAGCGGGTCATGGTGTTCTCACTCATGGCGATGGCCGGCACGAACACGCTCTTCGTCCTCGCCCTCCAGGCCGCGCTGGCTGGCTTGGTAACGGGGCTATCGACCTTTTTCCTGCTCGCCTTCATGCGCATCTGGTTCGGGCTGCTTTCGCCCGGACTTCAGCCCGCCGCCATGGCCGCCATGACCGACGCGACGACGCCAGCAACGCGGGCGGGCGGACTTGGCATGCTGAGCGCGGGCATGGCGCTCGGCTCCATCCTCGGCCCTGCAGGCTCCAGCGTTCTTGCCAAGCTGGGCGCGCTCGCGCCAATCTGGGGCTCCATCATCTTCTGTGCGGCAGCAGGCGTCATCATCGCTTTCGCCTTGCCCAAGTCGCGCGGGCATCGCGACAGCAGCCGGCCAGAGCCGCTGCGCATGCGCGACCCTCGGGTCTTCCCGCACCTTGCCTTCCTGCTCTGCTATTTCATCGCGGTCGGCGCGATCCAGCAGACGCTCGCCTGGCTGATGGAAGACCGTTTCAACACGGCGCAGGCTGACACGGTGCAGGCCGTGGGGATCGTCTTCTCCTGCATGGCGGTGATGATGATCATCGTGCAGTTCGGCTATGTGCAGCGCGTCAATCCCTCGCCGCGCAAGATCTTGCCAATCGGCCTCGCCCTGATTGGCGCAGGCTATATCGGCGCAGCGCTATTGAACGACTTCGTAATGATGTGCGCGGCCTTCTGCATGGTCGGCGCAGGCTCTGCCATGGCTGTACCCGCGGCCAACGCCCTTGGCAGCCTTGCCGTCGAGCGCCACGAACAGGGAAAGGCCGCCGCCCTTCTCTCGGCCGCGCCGCCATCGGGCTTCATCTTCGGCCCACTTCTCGGCGCCGCCCTCTACACGCTTGATAGCCGCCTGCCGCTTTTCATCAGTGCGGCGATGATGCTCTCCCTGCTTGGCTACCGCATCATTCGCGAAACACGGCGAGCGGCCTGAGCAACCCACCCCCTCTGTCCTGCGTTCACTGTGCGGGGGCTTGCCGATCACGTGTGTTCGGTTAGCTCAATTACAAAGCAATGGAGGCTGAACGAATGAAACTGAATCTGAAACTTCTGGCCGGTTGCGCCACGGCGATAGCGCTTGTCGCCTGCGGCGGTCCCGAAACGGTAGATGAGACGCCAGCTGCAAACGATCCGATCGAAAGTGAAGGCTCGCTGACTGAAGACCCTGAAGTGGGCATGGACGAAGCGCCGGGCGGCGACATGGACACGTCGATGTCAGACACGGCCATGGACGCAAGCACTGGCGATGAAACGCTGGCCGCTCTCGAAGGCGACTGGGTCTCTGGCGACGATGATCTGTCAGAGATGTCCATCATCGATGGCACCGTGACCATGATGTATGACGGCGAGGTGCTGAGTACCGAGACGATCGAGACCGTCGACAGCTGCCCTGATGCCCCGGGCGATACGAGCGGCCTTGAACTCATCACCATGACGTCGGCAGAAGGTAACGAGACCCTCTGCTACGGCATCATTGCGCTGACCGAGGCCGAGCTGCAGCTCACCTCCTATCCACGCGGGAATACGCTGACCTATATCCGCATGCCAGCTGGCAGCGGCCTCGGCGAGGAATAGTCGCTAATACTCACAAAGACGAAAAGCCGGAGGCAATCACGCCTCCGGCTTTTTCTTATCCGCCCATGGTGAAGGCGTTGAGCTTGTTGCCATCCGGGTCGCGGAAATAGGCGGCGTAGAAGCCATCCTCACCGCGCGGCCCCGGCGCCCCCTCATCACTGCCACCATTAGCAAGCGCAATCTCATAGAGCTTGTCGACCTGCGCGCGGTCCTTGGCCTGCAGCGCGACCATGGTGCCATTGCCAACGCTTGCCGGCTTGCCATCGAAGGGCTTGGTCGCTGCGATGCCCGCGGGCCCGTCCCACGCCCCCCAGGCGATGAAGGTCTCGAAGTCCATCATCCGCCCGGTGCCCATCTCAGTGGCTATGGCGTCATAGAATTTAGCCGCGCGCTGGATGTCATTCGTGCCAAAGGTCACATAACCGATCATTGTCCCACCTCCTGTTTCGGGAGTGTGAACATAGCATGAACACCTATTCTTTGGCGAGCAAATTCTGAGAGCGCCGACCTAGCGGATAAAGTCGCCCCGGCAGCCACCCTCTGCCTGGCTTGGCGTGCCAAGGAAGATGTCCTCAAAGATCAGCCGGTCGCCCTCGATCATCGCGCGTCCTTCGGTCACCATGTCTTCCGGAATCTGGTTGCCGCCTTCGACCTCGAAGCTGAACGCGCCGGTTGCCGGATCATAGTCAAAAGCCGCCCAATAATCCTTGTAGACCTCGAACGGCGTCCAGGTGACCGACATCTCGCCGCCGCCGCTGAAGACGAGTTCCTGCACCGCGCTGTAAGGCGGACAGGTCCCCGCCTCCTGCCGCCAGACGCCGACAAAAGGGTTCTGCTCCGCACTGAAGACCTCGATCGGCCCGCCAATCAGATGACGCCCCCGATAGGTGCCCTCGACCCGCACCCGTGCGCCCGCCTCTACATCCGGCGAAATTGTCAGAAAAGCTGTGCCCGTCTCATCGCGCGAGAAACGACCGGCCTCTGCAGGGATGACATTGAGGTCGCCGATACACCCCGCAGGCACCGAATTGTAGCCGCCCGGCATATCGGTCCAGTAAGGCTGGAGGGAAATCGTGTCGCCCGGCTCAGCTGCGCGTGGCTCCATCCAGAAAAAGAAGACCTTGTCGCCCACCGCCGGACAGGCTTCGCCCGTGAGAATGGCGCGCCGCGCGGCCTCTTGCGGATCTTTCGGGCTTGCCTGACAGGCCGGCGCGCCAAGAATGCCACCGGCCGCCATTAGGCTCACGAAAAGTGCGTGCTTCATAAGTCCCCCACCTCAACTCCGGGCGAGACTACATCGCAGAGATGCCGCCATCCACCTTGAGCTCGATGCCCGTGACCAGCTTGCTCTCATCAGACGCGAGATAAAGCACCGCATAGGCGATATCGTCCGGCTCACCGACCTTGCCGAGCGGGATCTGACGGCCAAGCTTCTTCAGCGCCTCTTCCTCACCGAACATTTCCTTGGTCCGGTCGAGAATCGGCGTGTTGATGAAGACAGGGTGAACCGAGTTACAGCGGATCTGACCGCCCGTCTTTGCGCAGTGAAGCGCAATCGACTTCGACATGTGCCGCACCGCCGCCTTGGCCGTGTTGTAGGCGATATAGTTGCCGCTCGCGATGATGCCGGCGATGGATGAGATGTTCACGATCGAGCCAAGCCCATGATCGCGCATCAGGGGGATGGCATACTTGCAGCCATGGAAGATCGAATCGACATCGATCTCCTGCACCTTGCGGAACATCTCGTAATTCTCGTCCTCGACAGAGCCGAGCGAGCCGATACCGGCATTGTTGACCAGGATGTTCAGCCCGCCCATCGCGTCATGGGCCTCTTTCAGGACGGTCTGCCAGCGGTCTGCATCGGTGACATCATGCTGCCAGGCAAAGGCTGTGCCCTTGCCAAGTTCGGCATTTATCGCCGCCGCGACCTTGTCTGCGCCATCGCCATTGATGTCGGTCACGGTGACCTTCGCGCCCTCGCGCGCGAGCATCCATGCGGTGGCCTCGCCAAGCCCCTGCGCGCCACCTGTGATGAAAGCCTTCTTGCCCGAAACTCTGCCCATTTTCTGCGTTCCTCTCGCCCTGTTCTTGTCTGTTGCAGCGCTTGCAGTTCCAGCTTCGCTGGCCTGCGTCAAGGTTGAAGGGGCCCAGCTCAACGTGTGCTTTCCCTGCCGTGAAGCTTTTTTAAATGATTTTGCGGTCTTCTCCCCTGCAAAATATAAAGGGGGAAGCCGCGTGCCACACCGCAAGGAAATCAATCTCACGCTGAATCAGGTTCTGGATGCTGTCGCCAGCATCGAGAACGGGTTTGCGCTTCACGGGCCGGATTTCGAGCTGCTTTACGTGAATGAGACGGCCAAATCCCACTTCCCAACATTTTACGAGCAGCTCTCGAAAGGCAAATCGCTGGAAGATGCGATGCTGGCCAGCACGCGGTCTATCATTGAGGACAGCGAGCATTTCAGCACGGTCGATTACACCAATTCAGTCGTCGCGAAAGTACGCGGTTTCGGCACGATTGACGTGCAGACGGGCGACGGGCGGACCATCAAGGCGAGCTTTTCCCCGATGCCCGATGGCACGGTTCTCTGCCTCAGCCACGACATCACCGACATTCAGGAAAACCAGCGCAAGCTGCGGCATGCCAAGCGCGAAGCCCAGGCGGCCAGCGCAGCGAAATCCGAATTCCTGGCCTCGATGAGCCATGAGATCAGGACCCCTCTCAACGGAATCCTTGGCATGGCGCAGGCACTTGCCTCCCGCCACCTCGACACGGATGAACGTGAGATGGTCGGCGCCATTCTTGATTGTTCGAAGTCGCTGATGACGCTGCTCAACGATATTCTCGACCTCTCCAAGATCGAAGCTGGCAAGCTCGACATCGCCCCGATCGCTGACGATTTCCGCCACAAGCTGAAACGCACTGAACGCTTTTATCACCCGAAGGCCGAAGAGAAGGGTCTCTTCCTGCGGGTCATCGTCGACAAGTCTGTGCCGTCAGTCCTCGAATTCGACCCGGTTCGCTTCCGCCAATGCGTCGACAATCTTGTGTCCAACGCTCTCAAATTCACCTCTGAAGGCGGTGTCATCGTCGCGGCCACCTGCGAGCCGACAGGCAAGGACGACCGCGTGAGGCTGAAAATCCATGTTTCCGACACTGGTATCGGCATGAGCGATGATCAGGTCGCACAGCTGTTTGAGAACTTTCAGCAGGCTGACCGGTCAACCACCCGTATCTATGGCGGCACAGGCCTTGGCCTCGCGATCACGCGCAAGCTTGCCCGCATGATGGGCGGCGATGTTTCTGTGGTCAGCAAGCCCGGCAAGGGCTCAATCTTCACGCTGAGCTTTGAGGCTGGGCTACCAGAGAATGCCGCAGCACCGAAACTGGTCGAAAGCTTCAAGCCGCACGAGGTCAAGATCCGCGACGAGCGCGTCGTTGATTTCCGCGGCAAGACGGCCCTCGTTGTGGACGATAACCGCATCAACCGCCGCGTGGCCCGCCTCTTCATTGAGCCTGTCGGTCTCCACGTCGTCGAAGCTTCTGGCGGCGAAGAAGCGCTCGAAATCCTTGCGAAGACCAAGGTCGATATCGTGCTGCTCGACATTCACATGCCGAAAATGGATGGCCCGGAGACGCTCACGCGACTGCGTGCCATGGGCGGTGTCTGCGAGACGGTGCCTGTAATCGCGCTCACCGCTGACGCAATGGCAGGCGACCGCGAGCGCTATCTAAAGATTGGCATGTCAGACTATGTCTCCAAGCCGATCGACGAACGCCAGCTTATCGCTGTGATGAGCCGCTGCATGTCGGCCGCAGGGCCAGAAGTCGCTGCACGTCGCAGCGAAGAAGACACCGAAACCCTCGGCGCTATCGACAGCCTGATCCAGCGGATGAGTGCCTAGGCCAGCTTGGCGGCAAAGCCATCCATCTTGGTGGCAAGGTCGATATCCTTCTGCGTGACGCCGCCCGCGTCATGGGTCGTCAGCGTGACCTCGACCGTATTGTAGACATTGAACCATTCAGGATGGTGGTCGGCCTTCTCTGCCTGCGTCGCGCTTGCGCTCATAAAGGCAAAAGCGGTGGCGAAGTCCTCGAACTTGAATGTCTTGGTGATCGCATCGGTGTCGCCGTCTGCGGCTTTCCAGCCTTTGACCTTGGATAGGACGTCTTCGACTTTCATCTTGTCGGCCATTGCTATTCCTCTCCTGATATCTCGTGAACATAATAGAGCCAGCGGCCGTCCTCGGCGATTGCTGTGCGGATGCCGGGATAGCCGCGCCCTTCCCTGACTTGTGCAATCCCTGCCTCGCCGACCAGTTCCTCAAGCCTTGCTCTCTGGCTGAAATTCAGCCGCTCGGGCAGCAGTGCCTCTGGCTCAAGGGCAGCAAGTTCCGGCCAGACATACCAGGTCTCCCCCGCCACCATCTTCACGCCATAAGGCCCGTCCAGCAGCTCCTCGAGACGAAGGATCGGATCAAAGCCCGTGCGGCGAAGCAGGTCCCAATGGTCGCCATGAGACGCCCCGGCGAAGTTGGAGACAAATCCGGACTGTGAGCCTGCAAGCCGCGTCAGCTGGCGAAGCGAATTGCTTTCGATGATCGCGCGGAGCTCCCCAATCGTCTCCTGCGCCGGTACACTCAGCGCAGTACGGTCAGCTTCGGCCTCACGGCTTGGCACCATATATTCCGGCGCCTGCTCGACCTGCAGCATCACCTTCTCGCGCGCATGCTCCTCACCGCAGGCAGCTAGCCCGGAGATCAGGACAATACTCGCGATGAGGCGGATAAAAGTCAGTCTGTCAGCGTCCATCCGGTCGCAGCTTCCAGGTCAGACAAGAGCTGGTCCTCATTGAGAACCTTGATCGTCGTCATCCCCATTGCCCGTGCAGGTTTCAGATTGATGCCAAGATCATCGAGATAGACGCAATGCTTCGGGTCGACATCCAGCGCTTCGCACATCAGCGCGTAAATACGTGGATCAGGCTTGCGGATGCCGAGCTTTGAGCTCTCGATCATCTCGTCGAACAGGCCGAAGACCTTCTCGATCTCGCTTGCCCGGCTTTCATCGGTCTGCATCCCTGCGCCCTTGCCGACTGGCGCATTATTCGTGATGCAGCCCACTTTCACCTTCGCCTTGCAGCGTTTCAGCGCCTCGACGACACGCGGGCGCAGATTACCCGACAAAAGCCCAAGAATATCCTTGCCAGGCACCGAATGGCCCAGCGCTTCGGCCTCCTTGCGAAACAGCTCGTCGAACTCCTCAGCGTTCACCTTTGACTGCTCGAGCTTGGCCCAGGCATTGGTGTCGCCATTGACGGCGTTGACGCCGCGAATGAAGTCCTTGGGAAGGCCCTTTTCGGCCTCATAGCGGTTGAACGCTTCGAAGGGTGAGGAGGTGAGCACACCGCCAAAGTCCCAGATCACGGCTTGTATCTTATCGGTCATGCCAAAAGCTGTAACGGCTCGCTGGAAGGCTGTCGACAAGTCACGTCGCGGCGGCTGTGGACATCATCGCAAAGGCTGGACTCTGTGCGGTTGTGGGACGCGCAGAGCCGCCCCAGCCATCCTCAGGCAGACATCTGCGCAGGCGCATTCCAGTCGGTCTGGCGGTTCACCGTCGCCGTCACAGGCAGCCAGCAGACCACTTCGGTCCCACCACCCGGCACCGACTTGATACCGACATTACCGCCATGCAGGTCGACAAAGTTCTTCACCAGCGCAAGGCCAAGGCCCGCGCCGCGCTGATCCGACGAGGTGAAGCTGTCAAAGCTGGAGGCCTGATGCTCGGCGTCGATGCCCTTGCCGGTGTCGCGCACAGACAGGATCGCCATGTTCTCGACGCGGGTCGCAGACACAGTGATCTCGCCGCCCGGCTCGGTAAAGCGCATGGAGTTCGAAAGCAGGTTGAACAGGATCTGGCGGATACGGCGCTTGTCGGCATGGATGGTGCCAAGATTGTCGCCAATCTCCGCATGGACATGGATTTCGGTATCCGACGCCTTGCCTACGGTGAGGTCGATGCTCTCCTGCACGATCTCGGCAAGCGCAAAATCCTCAAGGTCGAGATCCATCCGTCCGGCCTCGATCAGGGCGAGGTCGAGGATGTTCTCAATCAGCTTGTTGAGATGGTCGGAGGCGGTCAGGATGGAATTCACATTGTCCATCTGACGCGAATTTAGTTCACCATTAGTTTCCGACTGGAGAAATTCTGCATAGCCGAGGATGGTCGTCAGCGGGGAGCGCAGCTGATAGCTGACATTCCGCACAAACTCAGTCTTCAGCCGGTCAGCCGCCTCGAACGCCTCCGCACGTCCACGAAGCGCGCCCTCGACGGCCCGCTGCGCGGTCTCGTCGGCAAAGGCGATCAGCGTGTTTCCGTCCGGAAGAGGCTGGGTGATGTAGTGAAGCACCGTGCCATCCGCGCGCTGCATCTCGCCTTCCGTTGTCCGGCGCGCATTGGCGGACGGGTCCGTGATATGGCCCTTGATCTCGCTCCAGCGGGTGCGGTCATTGAACAGCGGCAGGCACGCCTCGATCACATCATCATAATCGGGCGTGTTCTTCACATCGCCCGCATCAAGATGCCAGAGCGATTCGAATGCCTTGTTGGACAGCTTCAGCCGCCCGTCAGAGCCGAAAACCGCCACGGCCTGACGCAGGCTGTCGAGCGTTGAGGTCTGCGTCTTGATCAGCGCATTGAAGCGCGTCTGCAGGTCCAGCTCGCCCGTAATGTCCTTGAACAGGAGAAGCAGACCGCCCATCGGGTGGCGCTGGCGCGTCACGGAAAGCGTGCGCCCATCCGGCAGCGACCAGGTATCTTCCTCGATGCCTGTGATCTCACGATAATGGGACAGCTCATCAGCCCGCCAGGTCGCATACTCGGCCTGCGCCGGCAGCTTCCGGTCCTGACGCAGCCGATCCAGCAACTCACCATGAGTGGGCGAGTCGAGCAGATAGCTCTCATCGAAGTCCCACATCTGGGAAAAGGCGCGGTTGTAGAAGGTAAGGCGGCGATCCGGGCCAAAGATGGCCACGCCGTCTGCCACATGGTTCAGCGTCTCGTCATGCGCACGCACATGGCGGTTCAGCTCATCACGGGCCGCTTCCTGCTCTGACACGTCGAAAGCGATCGCGCCGGCACCGCCAGACAGCGGAAAGCTCAATATGCGCATGGAGCGGCGCTCGCCATCGATGACGAGGTTGCGCACCGCATCGATGTCGCGCTGCTCCGTGATCGTCCGGCGAAGCTGCTCATCGGTCTTGTCGTCAAGCTTGAGTTGGCGATCCAGCGCCTGATCGAGCGACTTGCCGTCTACCGCTTTCAGATAGGTATCATTGGCCCATTGCAGGCGCCCGACGCCAGAGACGCGCCAGGCCGGGAAAGGCAGCTTGCCGAGCATATCGAGGAAGGCCGTCGGGTCACGCGCAATGATCTGCCGGGTCTCTTCCAGCTTTCCGCGTGCAGAGCTTTCCTCGAGCCCCTTGATGGTCGAATCGGTGATCCAGACCACGGCGCGTGCGCCAGCGGTACGTCCGTCTGCCTCAAGGAAGCGGCCTGACGGCCCGATCAGCGTCAGCGAGAAAGGCTGGCCATGCTCACGCAGTTCACGCAGGCGCTCACGCAGCGTCGTGTCCTTGCCAGCGCCGTCGCGCGCTTCGAGGTCGGCAAGGCCTTCGATGATCCGGATGGACGGGTCTTCGGACACCGCCTCGTCGGTAAACTTCAACAGCCCGGCCAGCGCAACCGGAGAGCCATGGATCTGCGGCGGGGCGATATCATCGTCCTCATCCTCAAGCTCATCGCCCTGCCAGACGAGAATCACGCCCGGATGGGCACCGAGGACAGATTTCAAAGCCGCGAGTCCGGTTTCGGCTTCCGAGGCACGGTCACGATACTTTCGGGCGGCCCCGCGCGCCCCGTCCGATGTCCGCAAGGCCCACAGGATAAAGGCGAGGCCAAGCGCCAACGCACCGCCAGAGATGATCAGGGAGACGTTTTCAGCAGTCATCCGTTACCTTCGCCACTTTCGAACAGGCCGCGCCGCAACGCGTAAATGTTAACCGATTGACCCGTTCGCGTTAAGCCCGGGTTAACGCCGTGGTAACCCTTATGGCACGCGGGCGAGCAGATGCTCAGCGCCCGTGACTACCGCGTCGAGGTCGCCCTCTGCCCGGCCCTCCGCCGTTTCCAGCAAGATAGACGCGAACGCCCGTATGTTCTCGCGGCGCGCCTCAGCCTCGCCATCTGCGAGTGCCTCCTCCCAGCTCTCATGCGGCGCTGGGTCTGCCAGCACTTCCATCCAGATCGCAATCTGCTCCTCGGTCAGCAGGCCCCGCTGCACCAGGAACAGGATCGGGCGGGCAAGACGCTGAGGCTCTTCAAAGCTGAAGACAGGCGCCTCTTTTGAACCGATGGCGTCAAACACCGCCTTGGCGATCATGAATGCCTCACCCTCCCCGATTTCCGGATTGAGGCTGAGCTGCATCAGAAGGTCTGCGCCATGCGCCACACCGTGCCGCCAGCCCTCGCCTTCGATGAAGCCGCGATACTCGCGCACATTCGCCGTATAGTCCGCACCGGCCGCCAGCAGCGTGCGCCGCTCACCCTGGCTCATCCACGCCTCAATCCGGTCCGTCCGCGCGACTTCAGCCAGCGCCAGCGCTGCGAAGGGCCGCGAAAAGCCAAGCGGGTCGTTTTCCGTATTCGCAAGACGCGTCAGCAAACGCTGCTTCAGCTCGCGCAACTCTGCCTCTTCAGCGCGATCAGAACGCAGAATGTCGGTAATGCCTTCATAGGCGATGCCATCGCGAATGTCGGGGTTCGGGTCGGCAAGGCAATGCTCCAGCATGGCAAGATAGCCCGCCGCGCCTTCACCTTCTGTCAGCGGATAGCCGCTCTCCTTCCAGCGCAGCAGGATGTCCTGCGTCCAGCCTTCCGGGATGCATTGTCCTGCTTCCAGCAGAGGCCTGTCGGTATCCACGGCCTCCTCAGCTGGCGCATCCATCGAGGAGAGGATAAGCGGCGCAGGCAGCGCGCGCCCTTTTCCTTCCTGCTCTGGATCCCACAGGCATTCTGGATCTATGCCGAGGACAAACTCAGACAGCCAGTCGATCTCCGGCACCGCCTCATCGCCGGCAAAGCCGTGGGGTGCGGCTTCGTCAGCTTCGACATAGGCAGCAAGATAGCGCGACGCCGTCGGGATGTACGACCAGTGCCAGCGTTCCGGCTCATATCCGCCTGTGCGTCCGCTCGCCCGAGACGAATAAACCTCGCAGAAGCCATACTCGCCCGCATGCGCCTTCAGCCAGTCATAGACAGGCTTGCCCTCCGGCGTATCGAAATAGGCATTGTTGAAGGCGTTGAGGTCTATATCGGTGCCCCAGTGATGGCGCGACGTGCCCGGCATGGCACTGTAGCGCATGATGTTCAGCGCAATGTCGCGCGCGCTAACACCGGCCAGCCGCTCATACCGGTCCTGCCACTTGTTCTCCCAGATGAAGCGCTGGTGCCTGAAGGATCGAAAGGCCGACAGGATGATGAGGTGCACCCCGTCCCGCGCAGCCGCCTCACGCATCCGGCCATAGGCTTCCAGCGTGTCATACTCGGCATACATGCCGCCCCGCACCGCCCAGCTTTCAGGCACTTCCCAGAACACATCATACGGGTCGACATCGCCGCGCAGGATGCGGGTGCGGTCTGGATAATCATCAGGAAGAAATAGCTTCGGCCGGTCCATCCAGGCACTGACCGAAGACATGACTGGCGCGCGAGGCTCAGACCCAGCGCCCTCTGACGGCTCTTCAGCTGCCGCAGCATGCTCTTCGGGCACCGCCGCCTCTTCGGCCACAGCCTGCGCACAGACGAGACAGGCCGACACGCCAATAACGAAAGTCCGCCAACGGAAAAGCAATGATACCATGCCCTCAATCAAGCTCCGCCACCCCTGCCCGGCATCATGCGTGCAGCCGGTCTCATGGGCAAGCGTGCCTTCAGCCTCTCATGCAGGCCTGCCCGCTATTTAAGCTGACTGTCCTTGGAGCCACGGCGATTGATCCCGCCGCGCGATGAGGCTTCGGCGTCGAGTTCGCGTTGGCATTCAACGCAGTGGCGAACGTCCGCGACCAGCTCGCGGCGCTTTTCGGGAATGGGCTCCCCGCATTCGGCGCAATGGGTCAGGCTTTCGCCGACAGGACGGGACGCCTGGATACGCGCCAGCTCGTCCTTGATGGAATCGTCGATCTGATCCTGCACCGCGCCATCGCGTGACCATCCACCTGCCATGAAAGCCTCCTGTCGATCGTCGAGACTTAACAGGTAGGGATTATGGGAGGTTCCTGAACAGGCCGCCTTCAGTCAGGCGCTTCAGCCTGCCGCATCCATGTCAGAGATCCATGAGCGGACAAGCTCAACGCCGTCATCATCGATCAGCGCGCGGCCAAGTTCAGGCATGGCGACGCCAGCCTCGCTCGAATTCATGCGGAAGACCATGATCGAGGCATCGGGCAGGCCGGGCTCGATCACCACTGTCCCACTGCCAGACCCGCGCCCCGCCGCCGTCGGATGCTTGCCGACACCCAGCTTCACAGGCTCGTCCACTTCCCAGCCGAGCCACAGGCCCGAATTGGAGGCAGAGCCCTCTGCCCGGTGGCAATGGGCGCAATTGATATCGAGATAGGCGCGCGCCCGCACATCCAGCGGCAGGCTCGCATCACGCACGTCGGCAACCGCCTCGACGTTTCCTGGCACCCCGGTCAGCATGCCGCGCGCCGTCCAGTCCTCGATCTGCTCGACGCCCAGCGGCCCTTCATGATTGAGGTTGCGCGCCTTCGGACCGATCGGCGCAATGGCATCGCCAAGCTGGTGGCAAGTCTTGCACTGGTTCTGGTTTGGGACTCGGTAGTCGATCTCGACCGGCGTTCCTGACGGATCGGTATAGGCAAGGTCGAGCCACGCCCCGGCAGGCGCATAGCGCGCCTCCGTCTCAGCCTCATTCCATACGTATGGGTAGGCTGCCCAGCCATCGGCCTTGTGGATCAGCAGCCGCGTCTCCCGGTAGCGTTCACCCTCGGCAGGCGTGCGCATATCCAGGGCGAAAGCGAATGTCTTGATGAGGACTGTGCCCACCGGAAAGTCGAGCACCTCTTCGCCGCCGCGATAGGCCGCTGCCTCGCCCTCAGGCACATAGACCAGACGGTGCTTGCTCGCATGGTCGGAAAAGAGCGGATTGATGAGATCGTAGGGCACAACGCCCGCCGATGGCTGGCGCGCGGACGCATCCGCAAACAGCCCATAATCGGCCAGCGTCTCCGCCGGGCCCGCCGCAAGGATCATCTCCATGTCGGGCCCTGCCGGTACCTGTTGCTGCCCGCAGGCAGACAGCAACAGGCCAAGGCAAGCGGCGAGCGCTACTCTCATTCGGCGTGAGCGAGCGTCACAGTTGGCATGTTACCGATGCTTTCGCCGTCCGGGCGGTCCATGCTCGGCGAGGCAGCCGAGACATCGACCGGATAGGAGCCGAGGCCAAGGTTCACGAAGCCAACGCTGTCAGGCTCATCGATGAAGATGTTCACATCTGTCTCTTCATTGCCGCCCCAGCTGGTAACACCATCCCAGATGATCGGTGGCAGGTTGCCGCCAATGAGGGATGCGAACTCACCAAGGTCGCCCTGCGGATTGTAGCCGCTCTCGCCATAGGTGTTGTTGCGCACTTCGATATTGCGCGGCAGCGGGTTGTAGTCCTCATCGCTGAACGCCTGCGAATAGGCGGTGATCAGGACGTGCGCGGTCTGGTTGTTGGCGAAATTATTGTCGCGCACCATCACCCTGTCATTGGCCATGATGATGACGCCGGTACCAGATGGCACACTCGCCACGATATTGCCCGGAGGCGCAAAGTTGCGGGTGTTGTTGTCTTCGATCAGATTGTTCCTGATCAGTGTTGAATTGCCGCCCATGACTGGAAGGTCCGGCAGGTCAAAGACAAGAATGCCGCCAGCATTGTTGCGCACGACATTGCCATTCACGAGCGCATTCGAGGAATTCTCGATCTCGATCCCTGCGACGTTGAACTCGGCAAGGTTGTCACGAACGATGATATTGCTGGACTGGCCGACATAGATACCCGCATCGGAGGCACCGCGAACATGCGTGCGCTCAACGAGAACATCCGTGCTCTCGACTGGATAGATGCCATAGGCGCCATTGTCCTCGCTCGGCTCCCCCAGCCACTCGACCGTAACGTTCGAATAGGTGATGCGGTCTGCGCCCTTGGACTTGATGCCGTCGCCCTTGCTGTCGCGGACGGTGAAGTTCGTCAGGGTGACATCGTCGGACGTGACGAGCAGCCCTTCGCCAGACCCCATCTGGTTCTTGAAATCTAGAACCGTTTCCGATTGCGAGGCCCCGCGCAGCGTCACACCGTCCACGTCCAGCGTCAGACCGTCCGTCATTGCAAACGTGCCTGCTGGCAGCGTGATGGTGCTGCCCGGCGCAGCTTCGATGAGCGCGGTCTGCAGGCGCAGCGCGAAATCATCCCCGACCTCAACGGTCACATCCCGGGCCTCACCGGTCGAGCTGCTCACGCTCGACTGATTCCCGGTCGCATTGCCCTCAGAGCCGTCTCCAGCGCCGCCGCACGCAGCCAGAACAGTCATACTTGCTGCAGCGAACAATATTTTGCGCATAGCTAATTCCTTCAAAAAACAGATCGGTCTCCATTTTCAACATTTCCGGCAGCTTCGGCAACCCGGCGTAAAAAAAGGGCGCCGGATTTCTCCAGCGCCCTCTTGGTCTGTGTCGAAACAGCTTCCGCCTAGTAGCGGTAGTGGTCCGGCTTGAACGGGCCTTCCGGGGTCACGCCGATATAGTCGGCCTGATCGGTGGACAGCTCGGTCAGGCCAAGGCCCAGCTTGGCGAGGTGCAGGCGAGCCACTTTTTCGTCGAGGTGCTTGGGCAGGGTGTAGACCTCGTTCTTGTACTCGCCATCATTCTTGTGAAGGGCGATCTGGGCCAGCGTCTGGTTGGTGAAGGACGCCGACATCACGAAGGATGGGTGGCCCGTCGCATTGCCGAGGTTCACGAGGCGGCCTTCCGACAGGAGGATGATGCGCTTGCCATCCGGGAAGGTGATCATGTCGACTTGCGGCTTGATATTGTCCCACTGGAAGTTGCGCAGGCCCTCGACCTGGATCTCATTGTCGAAGTGACCGATGTTACAGACGATCGCCATGTCCTTCATGGCGCGCATGTGGTCGACCGTGATGATGTCCTTGTTACCGGTTGCGGTAACGAAGATATCCGCCTCGCTGACATAGTCGTCGAGCGTCTGGACATCGAAGCCGTCCATGGCGGCCTGCAGGGCACAGATCGGGTCGACTTCAGACACCGTGACGCGCGCGCCAGAGCCTGCGAGCGAAGCGGCAGAGCCCTTGCCCACATCGCCATAGCCAGCCACAAACGCCTTCTTGCCGGCCATCATGACATCGGTACCGCGGCGGATCGCGTCGACGAGCGATTCCTTACAGCCATACTTGTTGTCGAACTTCGACTTGGTGACCGAGTCGTTGACGTTGATTGCCGGGAAAGGCAGCTCGCCGCGCTTGGCGAGTTGGTAGAGACGGTTCACGCCGGTCGTGGTCTCTTCAGACACGCCGCGGATTTCCTTCTTCACCTTCGCGAACCAGCCCGGGGTCTCGGCGATACGCTTCTTGATCTGCTTGAAGAGGTAGATCTCTTCTTCGGATTTCGGCTTGTCGAGGATGGACGGGTCCTTCTCGGCCTTCTCGCCGAGGATGATGTACATGGTCGCGTCGCCGCCATCATCGAGGATGAGGTTGATCAGCTTGCCATCCGGCCATTCGAAGATCTTGTCACAGAAGTCCCAGTACTCTTCCAGCGTCTCACCCTTGTGGGCGAAGACCGGGGTGCCCGCGTCCGCGATCGCAGCCGCAGCGTGGTCCTGCGTCGAATAGATGTTGCAGCTTGCCCAGCGCACTTCTGCGCCGAGGGCTTCCAGCGTCTGGATCAGCACGGCGGTCTGGATGGTCATGTGCAGCGAACCGGCGATGCGGGCGCCTTTCAGCGGCTGCTCTGCGCCATACTCTTCGCGCGCAGCCATGAGGCCTGGCATCTCTGTTTCAGCAATCGCGATTTCCTTGCGGCCAAATCCGGCCAGGGAGATGTCCGCGACGGCGTAGTCATTAGCCATATCAATGATCCTTTATATGATTTATTTTGCCCCTTAACCCAGCGCCCCGCCGGGATCAAGCAGGCGAGCCGCACTTATGACGCATTCTGCTTGTGGTAATTCTGCAACGCCCGCGCTAGTTTGGACGAAGGGCTGACAGATTGGAGACTTCATGCCCCGCTTTTTGAGCCTTGGCCTCATTGCATTCGCCTGCGCCCTGCCTTCGCTCGGCCAGGAGCTTCTGGTGGTAGAAGCAACCAGCACTGAAGACGTCACGCTTGAGGATGAAGACGCAATCGTCCGCCTGCCCGGTGATGGCGAAGTGCGCTCCCCGCGCGACCGTGAGCGCCTGCAGGCCAACAAGCTGAAACCCGGCGGCGGCCTTCTTGCATCCTTCGACACGAATGAGGATGGCATCGTCAGCCGCGCCGACCTCGCCGCAGGCATTGAAACAGCCTTTGCAAATGCTGATGCGAATGGCGACGGCGAGCTGACCGCGCTTGAACAGCAGGCCTGGGCGCGCAACCTGCCCACACGCGACAACTCGCTCGCCAACCCCGTCCGCTTCGATCCCAATCTCGACCGCCGGGTCAGCTTCGAGGAATTCTCCGCGGTCATCACTGATCTCTGGACCGATTACCGCGCCGACGGCGACGACGTCCTGAAGATTTCCGCGCTCAAGGCCCCCGACGAGAAGAAAGACCGCTTCCCGCCGCTGCGGGAGGATGAGCCGGTGCGCACAGGTTCCTCAGACTTTTAGACCTCAATAGCTGCTGCGCGGCGTGACCTTCCGGGTCAGCATGGCTAAATGAGCCGTGAGCCTGAAAGGATTCTGCCCATGCCCACCGCGCCGATCAATGAAGACAGCCATCTCTACCTGATCGATGCGAGCGCATACATCTTCCGCGCTTTCCATGCCCTGCCGCCTCTGAGCCGCGCATCTGACGGCCTGCCCGTCGGCGCGGTCGCCGGTTTCTGCAACATGCTCTGGAAGCTTCTGGAAGAGCTGAAAGGCGATGAACGCCCGACCCATTTTGCCTGTATCTTCGACAAGGGCAGCTACACGTTCCGCAATGACCTCTATCCTGACTACAAGGCCAACCGGGATGAGCCGCCTGAGGACCTTCGCCCGCAATTCCCGCTCGTGCGCGAAGCCTCCATCGCCTTTGCCTGCCATGCGCTGGAGCTTGAAGGCTATGAGGCCGACGACCTGATCGCGACCTATGCCCGCCAGGCCGAAGCCAAGGGCGCGCGTGTCACCATCGTCTCCTCAGACAAGGACCTGATGCAGCTGGTGACCGACAAGATCACCATGCTCGACACGATGAAGAACAAGACGCTCGGGCGCGACGAGGTCTTCGAGAAGTTCGGCGTTGGCCCGGAAAAGGTCGTCGATGTGCAGTCGCTTGCAGGCGATAGCACGGACAACGTCCCCGGCGCGCCCGGCATCGGCGTGAAGACCGCCGCCCAGCTGCTCGATGAGTACGGCACCGTCGAGGAGCTTCTGGCCCGCGCCGAAGAGATCAAGCAGCCCAAGCGCCGTCAGACCCTGATCGACCATGCCGAACAGGTCCGCATCTCGAAAAAGCTCGTCCAGCTTGATGAGAATGTGCCCGTCGAAGTCCCGGTCGAAGACCTCGCCGTCTGCGACCCGGACCCGAAAACCCTCATCGACTTCCTCGAAAAGATGGAGTTTCGCACCATCACCCGCCGCGTACGCGAAACGTTCGAGGCTGACGGCGTCATCGAGGAAACCACTGCAGGCGATATCGGCTTCGACCGCGATGCCTATACCTGCATCCGCGACTTCAAGACCCTCGAGGACTGGATCGCCCGCGCCTATGAGGCAGGCGTTATCGGTGTCGATTGCGAGACCAACAGCCTCGACTGCCAGACCTGCGACCTTGTCGGCGTTTCCATCGCCATCGCGCCGAATGAAGCGGCCTACATCCCACTCGGCCATATCGACCCGGACCATTCTGGCGGTGACGACATGTTCGACGCTGCCCCGCCACGTCAGGTCCGCAAGGAAGACGCGCTCGCCGCGCTCAAACCCCTGCTCGAAGACCCGGCCGTCCTGAAAGTCGGCCAGAACTTCAAATACGACCTCACCGTCTTCCATCGCAACGGGATTGAGGTCGCGCCTGTCGATGACACGATGCTGATCTCTTTCGCGCTGCATGCCGGCATGCACGGCCACGGCATGGATGAGCTGTCGGAACGCTATTTCAGCCACACGCCCATCCCCTTCAAGGAAGTGTGCGGCTCGGGACAGAAGCAGATCACCTTTGACC
Organism: Thalassovita mediterranea; assembly: GCA_019448215.1. Lineage (NCBI taxonomy): Bacteria > Pseudomonadati > Pseudomonadota > Alphaproteobacteria > Rhodobacterales > Roseobacteraceae > Thalassovita > Thalassovita mediterranea. Next base: position 304,033 of record CP080408.1, read on the forward strand.
GCGTCGCCCTCGACAAGGCGACCGAATACGCCGCCGAGGATGCCGACGTCACCCTTCGCCTCTGGACCTACCTCAAGCCCTTTCTCCACAAGGAGAAGGTCACCACTGTCTATGAAACGCTGGATCGTCCGCTGATCCCTGTCCTCGCCGACATGGAGCGCCACGGCATCAAGGTGGACCGCGACTTCCTCTCGCGCCTGTCTGCCGACTTCCAGCAGCGCATGGCTGGCTATGAAGACGCCGCCTACAAGGCTGCGGGCACCGAATTCAACATGGGCTCCCCCAAACAGCTGGGCGATATCCTCTTCGGAGAGATGGGCCTGCCCGGCGGCAAGAAGACGAAATCCGGCGCATGGTCGACCGACGCAAGCCAGCTTGAAACCCTCGCCGCCGAAGGCCACGAACTGCCCCAGATCATCCTCGACTGGCGCACCCTTTCAAAGCTGCGCTCGACCTATACAGAGGCCCTGCAGGACGCGATCAACCCGAACACCAAGCGCGTCCACACGTCCTACTCCATGGCGGGCGCACAGACGGGCCGTCTCTCCTCAACCGATCCGAACCTCCAGAATATCCCGATCCGCACCGAGGAAGGCCGCAAGATCCGCGAAGCCTTCATCGCCGAAGACGGAAACGTCATCATCAGCGCCGACTACAGCCAGATTGAGCTTCGCCTGCTGGCGCATATCGCAAACATCGACGCGCTAAAGACCGCCTTCAATGAAGGCCTCGACATTCACGCCATGACGGCCAGCGAGATGTTCGACACACCGATCGAAGGCATGGACCCGATGGTGCGCCGGCGCGCCAAGGCGATCAATTTCGGCATCATCTACGGCATTTCTGCCTTCGGCCTTGCCAACCAGCTCGGCATCGACCGGGGAGAGGCCTCGGACTATATCAAGGCCTACTTCCAGAAATTCCCCGGCATCCGCAAATACATGGATGAGACCAAGGAATTCGCGAAGGACAATCTCTACGTCCAGACCGCCTTTGGCCGGAAGCTGCACCTGAAAGACATGAACTCCAAGAACGGCGCCATGCGCGCCTTTTCAGAGCGCCAGGCTATCAACGCCCCGATCCAGGGCTCGGCTGCCGACATCATCAAACGCGCCATGATCGAAATGCCGGGCGCGCTGGCGGCCAAGAAGCTCGACGCAAAGATGCTGCTACAAGTCCACGACGAACTCGTCTTCGAATGCCCCGAGGACCAAGCCGAAGACACCATAGAGGTGATCCGGAGAGTGATGCAGAAAGCGCCGCTTCCCGCACTGGACCTGTCGGTCCCACTGGACGTCGACGCCAACGCGGCGAAGACATGGGCTGAGGCTCATTAGGCAGCGACGATTGTTCTGAGTCTTCGAGCCAATGACTCAGCCAGCTGTACTAATCCTTCGGCATTGTTGAGATAGTGAACGTACCGCAGGTGTCTGATATCAAATGGAATGTCCGCTTCCGACTGAGTGATAGCGATTACCTCCCTGCCCAATGCATGCGCAATGCCCATTTCGTAGAATACGTTTGGATTACGTTGAGAGCAGTCGCAAATCACCAACCTTGAACGATCTATCAGCGAAACGACATCTTGGATCACCGCGGGATTAATCCAAATATCATCTGCCCGCTGGCAACGCATACCGAAACCTTCAACCACAGAGACAATAGCATTGTGCACGGGATTAAAGTGCGGGTGAAATGGCATCATTACTGACACCAAATCCGCTTCTGTAATTTCCGGCTGATTTAATTGAAATACTTCCGGCTGTGGGCGACCATAGCTGGCTCCCTCATAAAGTACCTGATACAGGTCTACTTCTTTAACTGCCCAATGGGTTCTAGAAAACTCAAAGTCTTCGATATCTAGCTCAACGGCCAGCTCATGAAGTCTGCTGTTCAAAATCGGCGGAATTCGTTCATTGAATCGATAAACAATCTGAAGATCACCATTCGCAAGCGCTCTAACTTCGTTTATCTCTCCAACCCGCGCAACGGGGTCTCTCTCCCACCCATCTTCTTCCATGAATAGCGTTGGATACCGCGCTGCCAGCGAGTAATTATTGTTGCCGTTCGCGGTGAAATAATCTCGCAGGAATTGTGGGGTAAACTCAAAAACGCGTGACGAATGCATTGTGTCCCGACGCCCTGACCAACCGTTAGCATGAACAAGAAGATTGTACATTTTATCCAATAATAGAGTGTTGAAGCGTCCTCAATCAAACGGCTCAAGATTCTATCTCTGCTGTCAATGCGAACACCTCATAGATGCCCGAATGGCAGACCCTGTCAGTCGGCCACAGCCAGCCTTCGCCGGCCGGTTTCAGGCGGTCAAGGCTGCCGAAAGCACGGCTGAAAGTCGCCCGGCCTTGAGGGCCTGAAACGGGCGGGGCACCGCCACAAATGACGCCCCTTAGCTCACTCCCCCCATTCCCACCTCATCCTGAGCCTGTCGAAGGATGAAGCCGTCTGTGCTACCGCCCGAACCGGGCCCGGTGCGTCCAACCCGAAAAGGGCTGCTTAAATGCCAGCACCAAGACGCGCATCCTTCGACAGGCTCAGGATGAGGGCGGGGAAGGAATTGAGAGCAGGGAAAGCATAAAGGCGAGGGAGAGGTGTGGAAGCGAGCGGTGCACGGCGCACCAGCACACCCCTCCCTCACAAAATATAATGATCCCCCGACGCCCGCACGGTGATGTCACCAATTGACACCCCGGCTGGCTGATTGATCGCGTGGATGACCTGGTCGGCGATGAAGGACGGGTCGAGGGCGACATAGTCCATCTCGTTCGGGTCATTACGCGCCGGGTCGAGTGTGCCTTCGCGATATTGAGCCATGGCCGGGAAATAGTCAGCCGCATTCTGGCCGACAATGCCGACAATGCCTTCGGGGTTCACGACGCCCGCGCCGAGCCCTGTGCCCGGCACACCGGTCGGCTTCACGATGGTCACCTTGATCTTGCCGCGCGCCTCGACGCGCAGCGACTCTGACAGGAAGTTCACCGCTGACTTCGTCGCGCCATAGACGCCGGCGCCAAAGGTCGGGAAGTTGCCATAGATGGACGAGATATTGATCACATGGCCCGCGCCCTGCGCCATCATCTCATCATAGACGGCGACGATGCCATTCAGGATGCCTTTGACGTTGATGTCGATACACCGATACCACTTCTCCATAGCCGCCCCGTGGTCAGCAAACAGGCCAAGCGGCATGACCCCGGCATTGTTGATCATCACATCGACAGAGCCATAGGCCGCTTTCGCCGCCGCGGCCGCCGCTTTCATATCGCCAAGGTCCGTCACATCGGCCCGCACCGCCTGCGCCGTGCCGCCTGCCTCGCGGATCGCCGCAACGCTGGCCTCGACGGCGGCTTCATCGATATCGCAGCAAATCATCTTGGCGCCAAGCGCGGCGGCCTTCTCGCTGATCAGCTTGCCGAATCCACCGCCTGCGCCCGTGATGATGATGGATTTGCCATCCACATGATTGATCATCCAATTGTCCTCTGGATCAGGCTGAAGGCGGGTTCTTGGCGAAACCCGGTATACTTTCCGGCAGGACCACCCAGTCCTGCTTGCTGTCGCAATAGACCTGCGCGACCGGTTTGAGGCCAGACGCATCGTCCAGCGTGCCTGCCTTCACGGCGATCATGCCGGGCGAGGCCCCAAGCTCGGAGATGATCGGAGAGCCGCACGTGTCGCAGAAACGCCGGTACACCTTGTTGCCACTGTCGCCCTCGTCCTCGAACGTCTTGAGGTCGCCCTCGATCTTCAGCTGGGCTTCATTGACAAGGACATTTACCGAAAACGCCGCCCCGCCCTGCTTCTGGCAATTGGTACAATGGCAAAGCGCGGTGAACATCGGCTCACCCTCAACCGCGTAACGCACCTTGCCGCAAAGGCATCCTCCGGTCATCGACATGTTCGCTTTCCTCCCTGTTGTTTTGCAGACAGTCTGAGGGCGCAGCGTCAGACGCGTCAACGGCAAATCGGTGGGGCGTGGGGGCACTTCGGCCCAAAAACTGCCATCCCGAAGACCCCTGTGAAGACAGGGGTCCATGATGGTCCACCTCAACCTAACGGGGGGCTGGAAAGGAGCACCATGGATACCTGCCTGCGCAGGTATCTTCGGCATATCTCAGGGCCTGCTCCCCGCGCGCTCATCCTGAGCGAAGTCGAAGGACGCGCGCGCCCTCACCCCTCTTCTGGCACCTGCACCGTTTCCAGATACGCCAGCAGCGCATCGATCTGCTGTGGCTCGAATTGCCATTGCGGCATTTCCGGGTGGGCGACCATGATGCCTTCAGCGAAAGGTTCGGCCAGCGCCTCTACCGGATAGTGCCAGGAGATTTCCCGGAACGGCATGGCCTGGGCGTGTTGGCTTTCACCTGTGAGGCCAATCGCGTGACAGCCAGCGCAGAGCGTCTCGGCAATCGCCTGCCCCTGACCGACCATTTCATTTGCCGGCATGGCCTCAACCTCACCAGCAGGTTCATCGACGGGTAGGCTCGCCGTCTCGCTGGCCGGTTCTGGGGCGGGCGTCCCCATCTCCTCGGAGGTGCCGCAAGCGGCAACCGGCAACAGTCCTACCGCCAGAAATGCCATTATCCGCCAGCTTGTCTTCATGCCTCATCCCTCCCGGTCGTAACTCGTTCCCCATCCTGATCCGCGCTGGCCGCCCTGTCCATCCGGGATCACCCCGACTTGACGAACGCGCCTTTAGCGCGAAAAACAGCTCGACCAGAAATCGACGGCCGGGGGGACCAGATGCTGGAAGACTACTGGATCAATCTGACGGATGCGCAGGCATCCCTTATTTCGACAGTCGTGCTGATCGTGGCCGGCGGCCTTGGCGTCCTGCTCGGTGCGGCACTGTTTGGCGGGCGGGTCAAAAACCTCAAATCCGCGCTCGAAGCCTCAAATGAAGTTATCCAGAAGCATCAGGACGAGGCGAAGGCGCAGCTGAAGGTGATGGAAGAGCAGATGAGCGCGACGCTTGGCGCTGTCAGCCAGCTACGCTCCAGCGTCTTCGACCTTCGCACCGATGTCGAGGAGAAGGTCACCGATGAAGCTGGCAAGATGCGTCAGGCCTTCAAGAACCACTGGTACGCCATCCGCGATGAGCTTCAGCGCCGCGCGTCAAATCCCGAGATCCATGGCCGTACCCGCGCCCGCTATGCCGGCTACTCGAACAATGAGATCGCCGCTCTGGTCGAGGTGCTGCAGAAGGATGGCGTACTGCAGAGCAGCCAGGCCAACACGTTCAACGATGCTCACAATCTCTGGACCTGGCACCGCAACGGCAAGCCGACGATGACGCAGGGCGACGTCCAGAAGATGCGCGAACTCGCCATCGACCTCGTCCCGAACTACCGCTCGGAATAGGTCTGTCCTGAGGGCATAGCCCCCACTTTTCCCACCCCCGCACCGCCCGTGTACTGTCGCTGCACCATGGGATGCACCGTCACTGACCTTTCCCCGCTGATCGCGCGGGTCTGGCCGCGCCTTGTCGCGCTGGTCGCGCACATCGCCGCCATGGTGGCGCGTGCTTCCCCTCAGGACCGCGCCGTACGCTTAAAGGCAATGCGCCTCTTGCAGCCCGCTGAAGCGCTTGCCCGCCGGATCATCACGCTACTTGCTGACCAGATGGACCCGGGCACGCTCCTATCGCGGCCTTGCTGCGGTACGGCCCAAAAGATCCGCGCCAGAAAACACCATTCTACCGGCTTCACCCTCTTCGAGCCTGTCGCCACCTGCGCTGCCTCTATCGGCAAATCAGGGCGCAGACGGCGATTTTCGTCCGGCCCGCGCATCGTGGACCTGCTTGGTGCTCACCCTGCCCTGCCCCAACAGAAGGTCGCTTCGAGCGAGCCGACGCTCAGCGCCCGGATCGCCGCGCTTCAAAGCGCGCTGGAGACCCCGGAACGTCACGCGATGCGGCTTGCCCGGCGGCGTGCACGCGCACTTTCAAGCAATGCGCCGCGCCCTCGCCTCACCCCGCTTCGCCCCGGCTGGCCGCCCGGTATCCATGGCCGGGACACGCCCGGTTTGCTGGTGGCCGTGCTGGATGACCTTACCGCGCAGATCAGGTGCCGCCCACTGGCAGGCCCTGAAAGCATTAGGTGCGCGCCGGACATCTATGATACCCATCCCCCATGACCCGGATACGCCTACGCCAACTCGTTATCGCCGCCGAAAGCCTCAAGACAGCGGACCACCTCCGCAACGTGCTCGGCCTCGGCAAGCCCTTCGCCGATCCGGGGGTTGCCGAGTTCGGCTTGGAGAACGCTGTCTTCTCGATCGGCAACCAGTTCATCGAAGTCGTCGCCCCGACCACGAAGGACGCCCCAGTCCGCCGCTTTCTCGATAAGCATGGCGAGGGCGGGTATATGGCCATCTTCCAGACAGAAGACCTCGCAGGCGCGCGCACCCGCCTCGACAATGCAGGCATCCGCCGCGTCTGGAATATCGATCTCGATGACATCGCCGCCAGCCATGTGCACCCGGCTGATGTTGGCGGCGCGATCCTGTCCCTCGACGAGGCGCACCCCTGGAATAGCTGGCGCTGGGGCGGCCCGAACTGGGAGAAGCAGTCGGTGAATGGCCACCTTGCTGGTGCCATTTTCAGCGCGCCCGATCCGCGCGCGCTCGCATCGCGCTGGACGGCCGCGATCGGCAAGCCCGTCACCACGAATAAGGGCCAGACCATCATCCAGCTGAATGACAGCGAACGCCTGATCTTTGAGGGCGGCAAGCGCGAAGCCCTGTCGACCTTTTGCATTACCCTGCACAACGCCATGAAGGCGCTGGAGCGGGCGGACCGGCTCGACCTCCACAGTGATGGCGACGGCGTTGTCATTGGCGGGGTCCGGTTCGAACTCAACAATCTTGAAACGGCGGACGCGGGATAGTCACGCACACTGCCAGTGAAGCCTTTGGGGGGATATCCGATGGACTGGTTCAATGAGCTTTTTGACCTTGCGGCTGTCGCCTCCACGGCGGGCCTTGGCGGTGGGGTGATCAGCGCGGTGGTCGTAAAGGCCTTTTCCGGCGCGATCCTGAAATTTCTGGTCCGCATCTTCGCGACCGCCATCCTCACCGGTATCGGGTTCTACTATCTGCTTGGCTTTCTCGGCTTCGAGATTGTGCCGCGCAGCGAAGTCGCCGCCGCGGCCCCGCCTCCATCACCGTCCGTCTATGAGCGCAGCGAGTCCTATCTGCCTGGCGCAGGAGATGAAGCCGCCAGCTCCAGCCCGGCACCGCAGGAAGAAGAAAGCGCACGCCGCCTGGTCGTGTCATCGCCTTTCCGGCGCGGCGACTAAAGCGTCGGTCCTTCGTTTCACTTCGGCCCGCCGCTTTATCTCCTTGTTTTGGCGCAAGTGTCCGTTCGCAAACGATCCCGTTTGCTCCGAACTTGCTTTAGACGAACTCCACCTCCAGATGGGTGCGTGTGCGTGAGGTGACCTGACAGTTCGCGTCCAGCCCGTCGGCTTTGATCAGGAGTCTGAATTCGTTCGGCACGTCGGTCGTTGCAATCATGTCGAGACCCGCACCTTCCTGACCCAAAGTACGGACCGTACAGTCAATTGACGCCCCGCCATTGCGGAAGCTCACCTTGCCCGCCTTCAGCACCCGGCGGCGCGCCGCGCGAATGGTAACGTCGCTCTTGCCGAAAGCGACGCAGCGGTTCCGCCCCTCGGCCTTTGCCTGATAGAGCGCGGCATCGGCGCGCTCCAGCAAACCTTCAAGGTCGCGGGTCTCTATATCGAAGGTGGCGATACCGAAACTTGCCGTGATGCCAATGGTGCGGCCTCCGAACTCAAAGCGGAGCGCAGAAAAGTCCCGGCGCAGCTTTTCAGCCGCCTCAAGCGCGCCCTGTCTGTCAGTCTCTGGCAGCAGGACAGCAAATTCCTCGCCGCCCATGCGCCCGAGAAGGTCACTGGTGCGAAGACGCGTCTGCGCGGCCTTTGCCATTTTCCGCAGGACTTCGTCTCCTGCCGCATGGCCGAACGTGTCATTGATGGATTTGAAATGGTCGAGATCGAAACAGATGGCCGTGAGATTATGGCGGTGACGCCCGGCCAGCGATGCGATCTGCGCGCCCTGCTCACGGAAGGCGCGGCGCGATAGCGTACCGGTCAGCTCATCGCGCATCGCCAGACGCCGCAGCTGGAAATTCTCGGCCACGATGTCGGCAAAGTCCTGAAGGACGGCGAGCTGGCCCTCATTTATCTTGCGCGGCCTGGTGTCGACAGCGCAGAGCGTGCCGATGCCCTGCCCGCTGCCCGCCCTTAGCGGCACGCCAGCATAGAAGCGCGCATAAGGCGGGCCGACAACGAAGGGATTGTCGCGAAAGCGCGGGTCGGCGAGCGTGTCGTTGACGACGAAGGGGCCATCAATCGCCAGCGTGAATTGCGAGAAGCTGTCTGCATGCTGGGCTTCTGTTACGGGCGTACCGACCGATGATTTCAGCCAGAAGCGGTGACCATCCATGATGGAGATTGCCGAAATCTCGACCTTGAAGATCTTTTTGACGAGGCCGACGATCCGGTCATAGGACTTCTCGGCCGGCGTATTGATGATGCCAAGCTCACGGACCGCGCGTAGGCGCGACTTCTCGTCAGGGATGGCACCAGTATTCGGGACATTCTGTCTTGCGGGGAACCCAGTCATGGCCACGCCTTTCAGTCTACTTGTCCCCTCACCCTATTTCAGATTGAGACCAGTGTGGACGAACGCGGTTATCGCTGGGTTAAGCCACTGTTTTTGATCCGGATACGGCGCTTATTCCTGTGGGACAGGCTCGACCTCGATCGTGCCTTCCGGGGTGACATCCAGCGCATACATGTCGAGGGCCACCTCGAGCGTGACGAAGCCGTAGACCGCCCAGATTGCGAACATGACCAGCATGGCGAGCGTGAATGGCTTGGCAAGCTGGTCGGCATTCCTCACCTGGTCGAAACCCCATGCGATGAGGAAGAGCATCACGCTGGCGAGGATCACCGCGCCAATGACGTCGGTTGGCCAGTGCGCGCCGAGATAGACACGCGAAAACCCGATCAGGCCGATGAGAAAGATGAAGCCAGCCACAGCCAGCTTCTGCACGGCGCCCTTCAGGGCGTAGGCCGCGAAGATCGCCAGCGCCCCATAGATGACGGCAGAATTGGTCATGTGACCGGATGGGAAGCTGAAGCTCTCCACCCCGGCATAGAGGTCTGCCGTTGGCCGGTCGCGCGCGATGAGGAGCTTGATCAGCTTCACCGTCAGCGGCGTTGTGATGAAGGCAAAGGCGCTCATCGCCGCTGGCCACCAAGCCCTCCGCAGGAGGAGCGCGATCACCACGCTTATTGCAATCAGGGTAAGGGCAACCGCATCGCCGAACAGGGTGACGAGCACCACGATCCAGTCAGTTGCCGGGCTGCGCGCGGCCTGCACCGCATCGCTGACCGCCAGATCGACCGAGACCAGCATCGCTTCATTCGTCACGCCAAGCGCAAGGAAGATGAAGGCGATAGCGGCCAGACCGGCCGGCAGGAGGTGTGATCGTGTGTGACGCATACGGACGATTTGGCGGGCCGGCAAAGTTTTTCAAATACGAGCTGTCGCTGCCCTAGCGGGAAGCGACAGCCAGTTGACCCGCCTGACCAGCCTAGTCGCGCTGGAACTTCTTGAATTTGAGCTTCTTCGGCTCAACCGCATCCGGGCCGAGACGGCGCTTCTTGTCTTCGAGATAGGACGAGAAGTCACCTTCGAACCATTCGACATGGCTGTCGCCTTCGAAGGCGAGGATGTGGGTCGCCATACGGTCGAGGAACCAGCGATCGTGCGAGATCACCACGACGGAGCCCGGGAAGCCGTCGAGGCCTTCTTCGAGCGCCTGCAGGGTTTCCACGTCGAGGTCGTTGGTCGGTTCGTCGAGCAGGAGGCAGTTCGCGCCCTGGCGCAGCATCTTGGCAAGGTGAACGCGGTTGCGCTCACCGCCAGACAGGAGGCCGACTTTCTTCTGCTGGTCAGAGCCCTTGAAGTTGAAGGCACCGACATAGGCGCGTGAGTTCACTTCGACGCCGCCAAGGTCGATGACGTCGAGGCCGTCGGACACTTCTTCCCAGACATTTTTCTTGTCGTCGAGCTGGTCGCGGGACTGGTCGACATAGCCGAGCTTCACCGTGTCACCGACGCGGATCGCGCCGCTATCGGGCGTTTCCTTGCCCATGATCATCTTGAACAGGGTCGATTTACCAGCGCCGTTCGGGCCGATCACGCCGACAATACCGCCCGGTGGCAGCTTGAAGGACAGGTCGTCGATGAGAAGATTGTTGCCGAACGCTTTGCGAAGGTCTTCGGCCTCAATGACGATATTACCAAGGCGTGGGCCAGGCGGGATGCGGATCTGCGCCGTGGACACTTTCTCACGCTCCGCCTCGGAGGCGCGCTGTTCATAGGCAGAGATACGTGCTTTGGATTTGGCCTGACGGGCTTTGGCGCCAGCGCGGACCCATTCGAGTTCCTTTGCCAGCGTGCGTTTCTTGCCAGCATCCTCGCGGGCTTCCTGCTCCATCCGCTTGGCCTTCTGCTCGACCCAGTCGGAATAGTTGCCCTTGTAAGGAACACCGCGGCCACGATCGAGCTCGAGGATCCAGTCGGTGATCTCATCGAGGAAGTAGCGGTCGTGGGTGACGAGGATCACGCAGCCCGGGAAGTTGATGAGATAGTTCTGCAGCCAGGCGACCGTCTCGGCATCGAGGTGGTTGGTCGGTTCGTCCATCAGGATCATGTCAGGCTTGGACAGCAGCAGCTGGCAGATCGCGACGCGGCGGACTTCACCGCCGGACAGGTTGGTGACAGGCGCATCGCCTTCAGGGCAGCCGAGGGCGACCATCGCCATCTCGATCTTGGAATCGATGTCCCATGCATCGGCCTGGTCGACCTGCTCCTGCAGGGCGGTCATCTCTTCCATCAGCTCGTCAGTGTATTCCTCACCGAGCTTCATCGAGATTTCGTTGAACTTGTCGAAGATCTGTTTCTCAGGACATTGCGAGGCGATGTTCTCGAACACCGTCTTGCTCTCATCGAGCTTTGGCTCCTGTGGCAGGTAGCCGACCTTCGTGCCGGGCGCCGGGTTGGCCTCACCATTAAACTCGGTGTCCTGACCCGCCATGATACGCAGCAGGGTGGACTTACCGGCACCGTTCACGCCGACGACACCGATCTTGGCGTCTGGCAGGAAGGACAGGTGGATGTTTTCGAATACCTTCTTGCCGCCTGGATAGGTCTTGGTCAGGCCCTGCATGTTGAAGACGTATTGTTGACCGGCCATGGGGTGAGAACGCTCGCTGATCTGGATTGGAAATCGGAAACCGCCGATGTAGTCGCTGGGGCCCCTCAAGATCAAGGTAGAAGGTGTGCGGACGGCCTACGCCCTGCGCCACTTTGGACAACCGTGGCCATCTGAGCGAAATTCTAAAACCAGATACTTGGTGAGTAAATTACATTCAAAGTCGCTACAAAGGTCACCCCAACGTACGCCATGAGAAGCGTGAAAAAGTCATTCTGGGCCCCAGGGAGTGCTTTCCATTCATTCGCGAGCGCGTATGCGATCGCTTAAATCAACCCTATCGTAATAACACTTACGAATATCGCAGCGGACACGGCCGCGTAAATCAGAACGGCTATCTTTATTGCGGTGGTTCTACTCATGATGTCCTACGCAGGATCTACTTCCCGCTTTGAACCAACTCAGAGCGCTGTCAACTGTGATGGAATAGGACCGCGGCGAACTGTCGAAAAACCTGAATGATTTTGCTGAAGGTCTGCTGACAAGAAGAGATCAGGCGCTAGGTTCGCGCGCATGAGAACACGTCCCTTTTCGTCCTTGCTGATCGCGGCGAGCCTTCTTGCCGCTCCAGCGATCGCCCAGACCCCAACCAACTCACAGGATCCCATGGCCTCAAAAGAGCTGACGATCGAACGTCTCTATGCCTCGCCTTCGCTGAGCGGGCCTGCGCCTACCGGCGTTAAATACTCCCCTGATGGTAGCCGCGTGACCTTCCTCAAGGCGCGCGAGGATGATTCCAGCCGCTATGACCTCTGGCAGTTCGATGTGGAGACGGGCGCCCAGTCCATGCTGGTCGACTCGACCCTGCTGGAGCCTGAAGAGGTGGAGCTGTCGGAAGAAGAAAAGGCGCTGCGGGAGCGCCGGCGGATCGCGGGCCGCAAGGGTATCGTGGATTATGACTGGGGCACGGCCGATACGATCCTCGTACCGCTCGGCGGGGACCTTCACCTGGTAACGCTTGGGGCTGACGGCGCGCAGACGCGCCAGCTGACTGAGACAGAAGCCTTTGAATATGATGCCCGCGTCTCCCCGAGCGGCAATTATGTGAGCTTCGTTCGGGACGGCGCTGTGGTCGTGATCGAGCTGGCGAGCGGCGAAGAGCGCCAGATCACGCCAGACGCCGAGCCTGACAATGCGATCTCCTATGGCGTGGCCGAGTTCGTCGCGCAGGAAGAGATGAGCCGTTATACAGGCTACTGGTGGAGCCCGGATGAGCGCCACATCGCCTTCACCAAGGTCGATGAAAGCACGGTCGACATCATCGAACGCTTCGACATCAAGGCCGAGGAAACCACGGTCATCGACCAGCGCTATCCGCGCGCCGGCACGCCGAATGCGCTTGTCGAGCTTTTTGTCCATGATTTGAAAAGTGGCGAGGATGCCCGCTTGATCCGTGTCGGGCCGGACACGTATCTCGCGCGGGTGAACTGGGCAGGCAGCAGCCTCTGGTTCCAGACCGTGAACCGCGACCAGACAGAGATCCGCTATAACCGCACTGACGGAAAGCCCTGGCGGGTCTGGTCCCCGCTGAAAGAAACGCAGGGCAACTGGGTCAATCTTTCCAACGACTTTGTCGGCCTCGATGAAGGCATCCTGCTGACCACCGAGGAGACCGGCTACCGTCATCTCGCCATATCACCAGATGGCAGCAATGCGAGCGAGCTGCGCTTCCTGACCAGTGGTGACTGGGCTGTCGATAGCCTCAAGAGCGTCGACCGGGACAATGGCATCGTCTACTTCACCGGCTATGCCGACACGCCGCTGGAACAGCACCTCTATTCGGTGCCGCTGAGCGGCGGCGAGCCTCAGCGCATCACCGAAGCGGGCAAGTCATGGTCCGTCAGCATGGCGCCCGACGCGCAGTCCTTTGTCGGGACGTCTTCGGCCCCGAACCAGCCGCCGCAGACAGGTCTCTACACGGCTGGCGGTGAGCTCATCGCATGGGTCGAGGAAAACGCGCTCAATGCGGACCACCCATACGCCCCTTATCTCAACACTCATGCCGAGCCTGAGTTTGGCACGCTGGAGGCCGAGGATGGCCAGACGCTTTACTACTCCATCCTGAAGCCCGCTGATTTCGACGCGTCGAAGACCTATCCGGCCATCGTTGAAGTCTATGGCGGCCCGCATGCGCAGACGGTGGACCGCGACTGGGAGAGCCTGTCTGACCAGTATCTTGCGCGGCAGGGCTTCATCGTCTTCCGCCTCGACAATCGCGGCATGGCGAACCGGGGCAAGGCGTTTGAGGATGTCATCTATCGCCAGACAGGCGGGCCGGAAGTGCGCGACCAACTGAAAGGCGTGGAATGGCTGAAATCCCAGCCCTTCGTCGATGCTGACCGGGTTGCCATCCAGGGCTGGTCCTATGGAGGTTACATGACCCTGATGACGATCCTGCAGGCACCGGAAGGCACGTTTGCCGCTGCCGTCGCGGGCGCGCCCGTCACCGACTGGTCGCTCTATGATACCTTCTACACAGAGCGCTATATGGACACGCCGCAAGACAACGCAGACGGCTATGACAAGTCATCTGTCTTCTATCATCTTGAGCGTCTGGAAGCCGAGCTGCCGCCACTCCTCCTCGTCCACGGCATGGCCGACGACAATGTCACTTTCGACAATACGACAAGGCTGATGGCGGAGATGCAGGAGAAAGGCCTTCTGTTCGAGCTGATGACCTATCCCGGCCAGCGCCACGGCATCCGCGGCCAGGCCCTGCAGACCCATCTGATGAAGACCCGCATGGCGTTCCTGAACAGGCAGCTCAAGGAATAGGCGGACTGGCCAACGCCTTGGCGCGTGCGCAAAAACTCACGTGAAATCGAACCTTTGGGGTTGATGCGCTTTCCTCCTGCGGCATCTTCATTTCCAGAAGGAAGGGTTTCGCATGGGCCGACTGATTGCCATCTCGAACCGCACCGCCGCTGATCCGAGTGCCCGCGCAGGCGGCCTTGCCGTCGCGGTCTGGGAGTCGCTGACATCGACAGGCGGCATGTGGTTCGGCTGGTCAGGGAATATCGTCAAAGGTGAGCCGGGCCCGCCCGAGCACATCACCGATGAAGGCGTCGACTTCATCGTCACCGACTTTACGGAGGCCGAGCATGACGGCTTCTATCTGCAATATGCCAACCGGGTCATCTGGCCGGTCTTCCATTACCGGGTGGACCTTGCCCATTTCGGCGACACCGATTTCGACGCCTACGAGAAGGTAAACAAGCGCATTGCCGACATGGTCGTGCCGCACCTTGAAAAGGGCGACAGCGTATGGGTGCATGACTACCATTTCCTGCTGATGGGCGACTATCTGAGGAAGGGCGGATGGGACGGCCCAATCGGCTTTTTCCTCCACATCCCCTTCCCCTCGCCTGAAGTCTTCCGCGCCCTGCCAGAGCATGAGCAGATTGCCCGCGCCATGTGTGCCTTCGATGTGCTCGGCTTCCAGTCAGAGAATGACAGGTCAAACTTCGTGCAATTCCTCGTGCGTTCCTGCGACGGGGTCGATGAAGGGGATGGCTGGATCAGTGTCTTCGGCAGGCGGATCAGGGCAAACGCCTATCCGATCGGGATCGAGGCAGAGAGCTTCGCGAAACTGGCAACCGGCCAACGCGCCAAGACGGCGGCCTCTCGCATCGGGAAATTCCTTGGTGGGCGAAAACTCGTCCTCGGTGTGGACCGGATGGACTATTCCAAGGGCCTGCCCCAGCGCTTCGAGGCGGTCGGCAAGATGTTCGACAACTTCCCGTCGACGCGCGGTCGGGTGTCCTTCACGCAGATCGCGCCGCCATCCCGCTCCAAGGTGGAAGAATATCAGGACCTCCGCGTCCAGCTCGATGAACTGGCGGGCCGCATCAATGGCGATTATGGCGACCTCGACTGGATTCCGCTTCGCTATCTCGCGCGCTCTTATGACCGGAAAGAGCTCGCCGGGCTGTACAGGATCGCATCGGTCTGCCTCGTCACGCCGCTGCGGGACGGGATGAACCTCGTCGCCAAGGAGTTCGTCATGGCGCAGGACCCCGATGACCCCGGCGTCCTGATCCTGTCGCAGTTTGCAGGCGCCGCCGAGCAGCTATCCGACACGTTGATCGTCAATCCGCATGACCGCTACCATGTCGCCGAGACGATCTACAAAGCACTCGAAATGCCGCTTGAAGAGCGACAGGAACGCTGGGAAAAACTGCGCCGGACCGTTGTCGAGCAGGACATTTCCTGGTGGCGGCAGAAATTCCTCGATGATCTGGACGTCGATACTTGTTGATGAATAAGCCTGCAGACCTGCCAGATCTCGACCATCGGCACGCCCTCTTTCTTGATTTCGACGGCACGCTCGCCCCGCTTCAGAACGATGCGTCGACGGTGAAGCTGCCGTATGGGATCGCTGAAGAACTGACCCGGCTGAAGGAAACGCTTGGCGGCGCGCTGATCATCATCAGCGGGCGTGACGTGCGCGACCTCTCCTCCCGCGTGCCGAACACGCTGTGGCGCGCGGGCACGCACGGACTTGAGATCTGCGCGCCGGGCGAGAGCCCCGAAGACGCGCGCTCTGCCGCCCCGGCCACGCTGACGGCGCTTGCCGAGACAGCGATCGCGGGGCTGGACGGTGTGCACGCAGAGACAAAGGGCGAGGTGATCGCTTTCCACTACCGCCTGAACCCCGAAGCTGCCCCGACATTGCAGGCGCGGCTGGAGGCAGGGCTCGCCAGCATTGACGGCTACAAGCTGCAGGCGGGCAAGATGATCTTTGAGGCAAAGCCTGCCGGCGCGAACAAGGGCAAGGCCGTCGAAAAGCTTCTGGTGCTGGCCGCGCTGGAGGACCGTATCCCCATCATGGTCGGCGACGACACGACCGACGAGGACGCGTTCGACGTGGTCAATCGGCTCGGTGGGGTGTCGATAAAAGTGGGCAGGGGCGAAACACGCGCCACTTACCGGCTGGAAAGCCCGGAAGCGGTGGCAGACTGGATCAAGCGTCAGGGGCGCACATGAGCAATCTCGAACTCGGTATTATCGGCAACGGCACGGTCGCGGGCCTCATCAATGAGCATGGCGAATGCGTCTGGATGTGCCTGCCGCGTCTGGATGGTGAGCCTGTCTTCAACAGCCTGCTTGGCGGACGCGGAAAGTTCGCAATCACGCTGCAGGGCCATTGCAAGAGCACGCAGCGCTATCGCCGCAACACCGCCGTCATAGAGACTGAGCTGAAAGCCGAAGACGGCTCTGCCATCCGCATTACAGACTGTTGTCCGCGCTTCATGGACAAGGGCCGCATGTTCCGGCCTGCCTCCATGGTGCGCCGGATCACGCCGCTGCGGGGCATGCCGCGCATCCGGGTGGACCTGTTCGCGCAAAGCCAGCGCGGCGATTACAACATGGTTACCCGCCGGGGCGTGAACCACATCAAGTTCCTGGATGAGAATGCAGGCTTCCGCATCACGACGGATGCGCCCGTCTCCTATGTCATGGATGGGCGGGACTTCGTCCTCGACCGTGAGCTGAGCTTCCTTATGGGCCCTGATGAGAGCCTGTCCGACCGAGTGGGCGTCATCGCGCTGGAATGGCTGGAGCGCACCGTTGATCAGTGGATGAGCTGGTCGCGCCGTCTCGCGACGCCGCCAGACTGGCAGGAGGCGGTGATCCGCGCGGCCATCACGTTGAAGCTCTGCGTCTATGAAGAGACAGGCGGCATCGTCGCGGCACTGACGACCTCCATTCCCGAACATGCAGGCTCTGAGCGCAATTGGGACTATCGCTTCTGTTGGCTGCGGGACGCTTATTTCACGGTCACAGCGCTCAACCGCCTCTCAGCCGTTGGGACGCTGGAATATTATCTCGCCTATCTCCGTAACACCGTCGCACATACCAAGGGCGGGCATATCCAGCCGGTCTATGGCATCGCGCTGGAGCACGACCTGACCGAAGGCTTTGCCAATGCCCTGCCCGGCTATCGCGGCATGGGCCCGGTACGCTTTGGCAATCAGGCGGCCGAACACATCCAGCATGACGTCTATGGCCATGTCGTCCTTGGCGCGAGCCAGGCCTTCTTCGATGACCGCCTTCACGCCAAGGCGGGCGCGCTGGAGTTTGAGCATTTCGAAGGTGTGGGTGAGCGCGCCTATGCCGTCTGGAATACGCCGGATGCCGGCATCTGGGAGTTTCGCGGCAAGGCGCATATCCACACCTCGTCGGCCATCATGTGCTGGGCGGCCTGCGACCGGCTGGCCCGGATCGCCACATGCCTCGGAAAGCCTGACCGCGCCAATTACTGGAACGCAAAGGCCGACGAGATGCGCGCTGGCATTCTCGACCTTGCCTGGAACGAAAAGCGCCAGGCCTTCACCGGCGCCTTCGGTGAGGACGCCCTCGATGCATCCGTCCTGCTCATGGCGGAGATCGGCTTTATCGATGCCATGGATGAGCGCTTCATCAAGACGGTGGAGCGGATCGATGAGGAGCTTCGCGACGGCTATCACGTCTATCGCTACCGCGTGGAAGACGATTTCGGCCTGCCGCAAACCGCCTTCACG